>CAMKEH010000065.1 GCA_946411515.1 uncultured Clostridium sp. | reverse complement strand
TTTAAGAGGTATATCGATAACTGTTTAAGAGCATTAAATATGATATTTTTATAATTGTGAGTCATTTTTTGATTTATTTTTCAATTAATAATATATTTATTGATTTTAAGCTAAATTGACTTCATTTCATCAGTTATTGTCCCGTTATCATATTTTGTCATTTTATATGTCGATTTTTTTATAGTTAAATTTATTAATTTTTTTGTGTAAATATATTAAATGGTATACCAATTAATGCTGTTTTCATTGGATTTTCTCATTTTCTGGTGAAAATAGCAGTTTTCGAAGCTAAGGTGACCTAAGAGAGTCAATATTGCTGAAATCTAAACAGGAACAATCACTTTAAATTTGTATATATTTTGTTTGATTTAATTTATAAAAAAAATCAATAAACTGTTCCTTTTAGGTCTTTAAATCGTTTAATATTGTATAACAATCCTCTTAGCAACATTTCATTTTGATTTGCTGTTAAATCACGACATAACAGTTTTAAAATGCTATCTTTAGTTTTATGAAAACCATTAATGCATTCGCTGTTGGGAAGTCGTTCTTTGTAAATTTCATTGTATTTTCCCGCAGCAAATTCATTAGTCATATTATACATAAACATGCTAATTCTGTCCTCTATTTCAGCGCAATTACATTTTACACCATATTTTTCTACAAAAGGACATCCACTACAGTCTTTACAACTGAATTTAAAACTAAATTCTTGCAAATCTCCGGAAATGTGGGGTTGACGATTATATTTACTATTTATTAATTTATAACTATCTAAACTTATTAATCGTTCAAATGGGCATACATAGGCATCTACAATGCGAATGCATTGTTTTTTGGAGACATTATCTTTTTTCATGTTCTTTTTACCGTCTTTTAATTGAAGATCCCATTTTTTTCTATTTTTGTTGTTATTTTGTCTTGCTATTTGTTTGGACATTACAATAAAATCTATGCCATTAAAATCTGCTATTTCAATATTGTCATTGCTAAAATAGCCTGCATCGCAAATAAAGATTGCATGGTCAATTAATTTTTCAAATTCAAACTTGGTAATTTCATCTTCGTCTTCGTATTTTCCATATTTTTCTGCTAATTCCTTTAAAATTTCAAAACTAACTTTTAATTCCTGTAATACTTCATCTAGCACATTACTATCATTTGGTTTTCTTAATAAGACTCCTGTTATTAATATTTGATGATTTGCCATTATTGATTGGAGATTTAATGCAAAATCATATCCTCCTTTTTTGGTTTTCATCATTGTGGCTTTGGGAAAACTAACAGAAACATAATCTTTATTACTATCGTCTATAGCCTTTTCTAAATCGTCAATATTATGGTAAACTTTACGGCAATAAATTTTTGTATTTTTCAAAGCCAGATTTAATACTTTAACTGTTTCTTCGTCTAATTCAGAATCCCTCAGTAAATTAATTATTTTATCTTTAAACTGTTTAACTGAGCTTTTTTTACCATTATGAATCAAACCTAATGATTTTATCTTTTTAACATTTTCAATATCTTCTAAATGAATAACATAATGTTTTGATGCATTGACTAATGCATCAGTACCATCAACAAACAAATGAGCCAAATCCAACCATCCATAATCGTCTAATTTAATTAAACTAAATAAAAAAATTTTTTTAAGCAATCTTTGATCACTTTCCTTAAGTAATCTGCGATAAACATCTTCTTTTGGATTAAAACCTGAAGTAAACAAGTTAACTAATTTACTATCCTCACAAAAACTAGCAATACCTCTTAATGTAGTTTGTCCTTTACTTATAGCAAACATTATGACGCCAATGACCAATGTTCGGGGATATGCCCGAGGACCACTTGTGGAATTAAATTCAGAATCCAATTCAGCAATCAATTCCTGAATTTCGTCCAAAAAAAGATAAGTCACAATGCTCAAAAAGTCCAAAGCATCACGTGAACCATTCTTTTTAAGCCGATTAGAAATAATTGACTTCCTAAAACTTTTAATCACTTTCAATCTCATTTTAAATCACTTTAAATTTGTAAATAATAATTTTTCCCATAAAATCTGGGAAAAGCATAGGAAAAAAATTTTTCACAAAAAAATTCAAAAATCCTACCTTTAAAAAATCAGTGGAAACATCTTTAAATTTTCTAATTTTAATCCTATAATATTAATATATAATTTAAAGAATAAATATTTATCTATATTAAAAAATAAACACATATTAATCATAATATTAAATATTAAATGAAATTAAAGAAATACAGTAAATTTAACAAATACACAATTAAAATAAAAAGAAATAACGGCCAAATATCCATTAAAAATTATGGATAAAAAAATAGGAAATATTCCTAAAATCTATTAAAAACAAATATTGAGAAATTAAATTAATTTATATAACTTAAATATGAATTAAAATTAGTTAAAGTAATATACTATAAAATATATTAACAAATTTGGGAAAATAAATATGGAAAATCCTTTATTATGTTATCGAGTTACCTCTTAA
>CAMKEH010000064.1 GCA_946411515.1 uncultured Clostridium sp. | reverse complement strand
GAGCATACTCATAATAAAACATTATGATCAAGTTATTCTTAATGAATGGGATTAACTTACGAGGATTCTAAAGTAACTATATTTACAAGAACTTAAATAAGTTGGAAAAAGAATATTATATTATTTTTTTCCAACCATATTTTTCTTTTTTCTCACAAAGCATCGATTTTTCCTGTTTAAAATTTTAAAAAAAACATGCTGTCTTTTTCCCCCATATATGTTTTTTCATATGATATTTAACTTTGATTTTACACCCTTATCTGAAACGGATTCTAAAGGCTTATTTTTTCAAAAACAGTTTTTTGGTGTTGGGTTGTTGGGTGGTTTCACACCCTTAATTTTAATGGAACTTTCATTTATTTTAATACACCATGGGGGTAAGTATCATTTTAATTAATCATATTTTTAATTTATTTGATGGGTTGACTACTTGACTTGTTTATGGTGGTTGATGGGTATGTGGTAAAAATTTGTAAAGTAGTCCTTTTTCCCACCCTTATTTGTGGTTAATATTTCCCCTTTTGGTTAATGGGGAATATATAACCCTCCATAATGTTAAAGGGTTAATTTTATTCATTATTGAAAATTTGCAAAATCCATATGCGAGAGCATATGAACTTGAAAAAAAGAAATTTAAAGACTTAAATATAGGTAGGGGATATGCAAGCAATCAACAAGACGATGTTATTAATACGGACGAGTTGGATTGCAATAAGTGTTTATATAATGAATCCTGCATTTTTTTGGACGATAAGCCACAAACTTGTTATTATGGGGTGTTGATAAAAGAATGAATCGGAAAATAAAAGAATTGTATAATACTGCACGCTACAACAAAACTACATTAAAAAAAGAAAGTATTATTGTTAATATTGAGAATAGCCATTATCCATTGCAAATATCAGGGATTGGGAGCAAAGCGGTTAGATTATCTTTATTTATACCTTATCAAAATATTTTAGATTATCATCATCATAAACACTTGGAGAATGTTTTATATGATAAAATAAATACTGTTTATCCTAAAAAGAAAAAAGGAACAGTCTGGAGGAGTCAATGAAATATGGGAATAATTACACATTAAATTATATTCAAAAAAAGAAAAATGGTGGGGTTAAATTTGATATTATTGATGAAGAAGGTTTTAGTCGTATAGTTGATGGGACTATGGAGGATTTAAAAAAAATACTTTATTTTAGCAATGAATAAACTCCTGAAGATGACTTTGAAAAAATCCAAGATTCACTTATTCAAAATCCAATCATATTTCTAGCAAAAGAGAAAAACTTTGAAAAATATGTTGGAATTAAATTTTAATTCATGAATTTTATTTTTTTTAAAATAGAGGCGTATTACATTGATTAGAGATAAAATTATTACATTCAGAGTGAGTAATAAAGAGTATAAGGAAATTATAGAAAATAAATCAAAAATTGAAACGGTTTCTGACTATATTAGGAGAGCATTATTTAAATAATATCTTACAAAACCATTATATATTACTTTGATTATATGAGAATATAATGGCATCATTATAGGATGATTTTCATGAGTTTAACAAAAATACAAATAAATGTCGATGAAGATTTAAAAATAAAATTTAAAATGATTACTGCGAAAAACAAGGAAAATATGACTGATATTCTTGTTAAAGCAATAGAGGAGTATATAGAGAAAAATAGTGAGTAAAAGTGCGAAGATTAGAGGAGTTTGAATGAAGTTTAACTGCAAAATCAAGTGAGTTTTGGGCTTGATTGTGTCAGCCTTCAATCAAAATCCATATAAAAAAATATTTGTAATTACAATTAACATTTCTGTTTTTTCTAATTATAAATATTTTTCCTATATCTCATCTATACTTTTAAAAAAGGAGAGAAACTTTTATGAGACAAAATGAGAATTATGTACTTGTTGGAAATTCCACAAAGAACAAAAAATGGAATATGAAACCTGAAAACAAAATAAGCATAGTTAAAGGTGAAATGTATACCAGTCTTTATAGTTTTAAGAAGATGGGTAGAAATTTGGAAAGAAAACAAGAAACTATGAAAGAAATGGGATTAATATTTAATAGAATCGTTTTTGATTTAGATTCAAAAGAAAATCCTAAAATTGCTATAGATTCAGCATTTGAGTTAGAACGATATTTAAATAGAACATTCCCTGAATTATATACTGAAGTTTGGTTTAGTGGTAATGCTGGAGCACATTTATATTTGTTTTTCAAACCAATTAATGTAAACCATCCTAAAGAGATTGTGAAAGAATTAACAACCACACTTAAAAAGGAGTTTAACCGCATTGATACTAATATTACTGATGTTTATACAAGACTTATTCGTGGTTTAGGTTCTATTAATCCAAAAAGTGAATTATATAAGATTCAAATTTCTAAAGAAATGACTATGGATGAGATTAGGAAAAAGGCAAAGAAACCACCTAAACAAACACCAGTCGAGAAATATAATTATAGTGAAAAATGGGAAACTGGAATATTAAACATGGATGATGGTGTCGGTGTTA
>CAMKEH010000063.1 GCA_946411515.1 uncultured Clostridium sp. | reverse complement strand
TGAAGTGAACCCCAAATAGTTCACAAAAATAAAAAGTGAGTCAGGAATTATTTTCCTGACTTTTTTGACTTTAATCTATCAGTGTTGTAAAATAATATCCAATCTTCTACAAGTTTTTGGTATTCTTGTAAAGATGTGATATTATTATTGTGCAAGGTTTCTTTTTTTAAGATGCCATGCCAACTTTCCATTGGTGAATCATCTATGGGTGTCCCTTTTCTGGACATAGAAATAGTTATCCCATTAGATTTACAAATGGATTTGTATTCGAAAGATGTATATTGGAATCCTTGATCACTGTGAATGATAAGTCCATGTACATCTTTTCTTTTTGATATAGCTTCATTCAAAGTATCAATTACCAACTGATTATTATTAAATTTAGATATTTTATAAGCAACAACTTTTCTATCATACAAATCCAAAATAGTTGATAAATATAGTCTTTTGTTTTGAAATATTAAATATGTTATATCTGTCGTCCACTTTTGATTGGGTTTATCTGCTTTAAAATTTCTGTTTAATATATTAGGTTGAACATTTTCTTCAATTCGTTTATAATTGACCGGTCTTGTTCTTTTCATATATTCTGGCTTTAAGTAATATTTTCTCATTATTCTAGCTACCTTTTTATGATTGTATATTACACCATATTCAATCTTTAAGCCTTCTGTTATCCTTCGATATCCATATGTACCTTTTGACTTTTTAAAGATATTTTTAATCATTAAATAGTCTATATAATCTGGATCATCAGCGTCTCGATATTTATAATAAGTTCTTTTACTTATTTCTAAAACGGCACACATGTTTGAAAGTTTATATTTATTTATATATAAATTTATAAATGTTACTTTCTCTCTCGTTGTGCCTTTAGGAAGGCTTGGTATTTTTTTAATATTTCATATCTTTCTTTATAATCAATATTTTCTTTGCTTTTTCTACCTCTAGTATGATTTATATCATTTATTAAATTGCCTTGCCTTTTATATATTTTTATCCATGTATCAATAGTATGAGAAGGAATGTTATATTTTTTACCCAAATAAACACTTCCGCCTTGACCTTTAATATACTCATTTAATATTTTGTTTTTAAAATCAATATCATAATGTTTACCCATAATAAAATAGTACCTCCTTTCGTTAGTACTATTTTATCAAATATCATTTTTTATTAAAGTGTCCTAAAAAGGGTTCACTTCATTTTATCATTTTTTTTACATGGTTTATTGCTTCTTTTTCTAATCTAGATACTTGTGCTTGACTGATACCTATTTCTTCACTTATTTCCATTTGTGTTTTACCTAATATATATCTATCTAATATTATCTTTTTTTCTTTTGCTTTTAATTTATTTAAAGCATCTTTTAAATATATACTTATGTCCCAACTATTTATATTTTCTTTTTTATCTTCTAGTTGATCTGATAAATATATAGTATCACCACCATCATTATATATTGGTTCATACATACTTATTGGTTCTTTTAATGAATCGAGTGCTAAATCTACATCTATTAAATCTATACCTAGCATTTTAGCTATTTCTTCATTTGTAGGTGCAATACCATTTCTAGTAGTTAATTCATCTTTTAATTTTAATGTCTTATATGCAATATCTTTTGTACTTCTAGATATTCTAATACTATTGTTATCTCTTAAATATCTTTTTACTTCACCTAAAATCATTGGTACTGCATAGGTAGAAAATTTAACATTAAAAGATGTATCAAAATTATCTATTGCTTTAATTAATCCTACACACCCTATTTGAAATAAATCATCCATATTATCAGTTCTATTAACATATTTTTTTAATAAACTTAATACTAATTTTAAATTCCCATTTACAAGTTTTTCTTTTGCACTTTTATCACCACTATTTAATTTAAAAAATAATTTATTCATTTCTTCATTTGATAATACTTCTAATTCTGATGTATTAATTCCTGTTATATCAACTTTACCTTTTGCCATAATATCCCTCAATAATGTTATGGCTTTTATTACTATATTTTATTCATTAAATTTTAACTATATTTTTTAATTTTTTTATTACTTTCTTTTCAATTCTAGAAATATAACTTTGACTTATACCAAGCATGTCAGCAACATCTTTTTGTGTTACTTCATCATGTCCAAATAAGCCATACCTTAATATCATTATTTTTTTATCTCTTTCATTTAATTTATTTATTTCCTCAATTAATAATTTCCTTTCTATTTTATCTTCTAATTCTTTAGGTACTATATCTTTATCTGTACCTAGCACATCTTCTAAATGCAATTCATTACCTTCTGCATCAAATTTTAATGAGTCTTCAAAAGAAATCTCACTTTTTCTTTTTTTATTTTTTCTTAAAAACATAAGTATTTCATTATCAATACATCTAGATGCATATGTTGCAAGTTTAATATTTTTACCTGTTTTATATGTATTAATACCCTTTATTAAACCAATTGTACCAATACTTACTAAATCTTCTAAATCTACACCTGTATTTTCATATTTTTTAGCTAAAAA
>CAMKEH010000062.1 GCA_946411515.1 uncultured Clostridium sp. | reverse complement strand
AAACACATATACTATCTAATTCTTTAATGCCTGTTACACCTATATTTGAAACTACACCACTTGAATTAAATATATAAAATATATGATATATAATTACAAAACATAATGTAATCCATCTTATATTGTCTAAATAATGCTTTCTTTTCTCCATTTTTACTTATCCCCTTTTTGAAATACTTTATCTGATAAATCTTCTATTATATCAGATTTAATAAGTGCAATTCCTTGCTTTTTATCACAAAGTACAATAATAGAATCTCCAGATTTTATATCAAACATATCTCTTGCTTCTTTTGGAATTACTATTTGTCCTTTTTCTCCTACTTTGCTTATTCCTACAAACTTATCTCTATCCACTTTTATCCCCCTTAATTTATACTTGTTATACTTTTCATACTTATTATACTTTGTTGGAATAAAAAAAGCAATAGAATTCTTAAAATTTCTATCACTTTTTATTTATTACCTCGTTCAGAAAAGTACTTATGTTACGAACATCTTGCTAAATGACAAATTACTATAAATCTTTCAAACTACAAAATTGTAATTTATTGCACTAATTGTTTATTGTATCTTCAATTTTTTTAATATTGCTAATAGTCTGTTCGTGATGTCCATAATATATTTTAGATATATTATGGCTTAATATTTTATTCCAACTATTATTTATCTTTTTATCATTAAATGTTATTGCTGATTTTAAATCGTATAAATCTCCAACGAAAGCACTTCCATTATCTAGAATTAAAGAAATACTATCTTCGCTATGTCCTGGTGTATATATTATTTCTCCATCTATCCCTAACCCATTCAAAAACTCTCTACTTTGTTCACAAGATATAATTATAGGCTCTGTATTTATAGGCTTAAAACTTATATTTTTATCTTTTTCAAATATTTTATTTGAACAATGTATATAATCTTTTTGAACATCTATTAACAATAATTTTGTTCCCATATCAATTATATTTTGTGCTATTCCTATGTGGTCAGGATGAAAATGTGTTATTAAAAGATAATCAATTTTTGTTATATTTAATTCTTTAATCTTTTTATAAAAGGCTTGTAGTGTTCCCGCCCAATCTGTATCAACTAATATGCTACCCTTTTTTCCTTCTATATAGTAACAATTAGTATTTCCATATTTTAATAGTTGAATCATATTTTATCCTTTCAAATTGTAATTTATTGTTGTTTGCTATAATTATTTTTCAATTTTTTTATATACTCTATCTTCAACATATATCATCATTTGATTATATCTTACCACATAGAAAAAAACTGCTAATAATCCAGATATAGTTCCAATTAAATATCCTTCTGCATTTTGCAATTTTAATGCAATAATAACTACTAACCAAGCGATTATACATAAAACAATATCAAATATATGCTCTTTTAACCATTTCTTTTTATGGAATTCTATTTTTTCTTTTAGAGTAAATGAACTATTTTCCAATGCTACAATTAGATTTTTTTCTGCTTTTTCTTTATAATCAGAATCCATTATCTTTTCGCCTGAAATTAATTCATTTATGCTAATATCAAATTCCTTACTTAATAATTGCATCATTTCAATATCTGGCAAATAATGCCCATTTTCCCATCTTGAAATTGTTTTATTAGTAACGCCTAATTTTTCTCCTAGAGCTTCCTGCGTAATATTTTTCTCATTTCTACATTGTGCAATAAATTTCCCTATTTTTACTTGATCCATAATATCTTACCTCCTATAATAAGGATAGTATATTTTATAAATTTTGTCTTTACCATAGATGTAGAATTCACGATGAATTACTATTTTTTAAACTAATTTTGATAATTCTTGTTTTACCTTTTCTAAATCACTTGATGTTAATAGTGGTATTAAATTATTTATTTCTTCAATACTCTTATCCCACCATTTTAATTTTTCCATTATATCAATTAGTTCCTCATCAAATCTTTTTCTTATTGGTCTTGCAGGATTTCCTACAACTATTGTATAAGGATCGACATCACTACCAATAACACTATTAGCACCAATTATTGCACCATCTCCAATATGAACTCCTGGAAGTATAGTTGCATTTTGTCCTATCCAAACATCATTGCCAATTATAGTATCTCCTTTAATTGGTAAGTCATTTTGTGTTGGTGGAGTTTGCTCCCATCCTTCTAAAGTATAAAAAGGAAATGTTGAAACTGCATTCATTTGATGATTAGCTCCATTCATAACAAATTCAACTCCTGAAGCTATCTGACAAAACTTTCCTATAACCAATTTATCATTATTCCATTCATAATGATGTGTTACATGGCTTTCAAAATCAGAATCTGCAATATATGAAAAATCTCCTACAATAATATTTTTATTTTTTATTGTTGGTTTTATATATATTTCTTTATCATATCCTGCAATAGGATTTATTGTATTTGGATTTGGTATTTTTCCATCTTTCATACTATCAACCTCACTTAAAAATTACTATTTTTTGTTTGGTAATCCCTTACAAGTTTCAATTACTATTTCTTTTAATAATTCTTTATTATCTACATCATCTACTAAATACATAGGTT
>CAMKEH010000061.1 GCA_946411515.1 uncultured Clostridium sp. | reverse complement strand
ACGCAAAGCCAATGGTCTAAAGGTTAAATAATAACCTATGATAGCAGGTTGCACAAAGGAAAAGGAGTGGTTGTTATGAGTAAGAAAAAGATAATAGCAATAGTTTTAATTATTGTTTTAATAATTGCTTGTATTTTTTTAGTTAACTTAGGAAGAAAGGTATATATATTATCTAAATATTCAAACAAGTGTGATGAATATTCGAAGATTACAAATTTTTATAAAAAGACAAATCCAGAGCAAGATGTAACAACAGAGTTTTGGAGAAAGGGAAATTTAGGATTATTAAAAAGAACATCAAAAGATGATATTAAAATGATATATTATGGAGAAGATTATAACTGGATTGTTGTTGATAATAAGGATGGAAAAACGGCAGTAAAAATGATTAAAGAGGGTGCTGGAATAGAAACTCAAACACTTCCAACGGAAACACTTTCTATGGAAAATCTTTGGGATAAAATCAGAATGGCATTTATATCAAAGATAACAACAGAAAAAATAAATGATGTTGAATGCTATAAAATAAGTGTAAATAAAGAGTGGCAAGTATTTGTAAATAAAAATGACTTATTAGTTATGAGAGAAATAAATGGTTCAACAGATACAGGAATAATTGAATATAAGATAAATGAAGTAAGAGATGAAGATGTATTAATGCCTAATTTAGCAGGATATACAATAAATGATACAACACAACAATCAAACTAATGTGATTGTTAAAAGGATTATAATATATTTGAAAATAGGAATTTGAAATATAATTCCTATTTTTGTTTTATATTAAATATGATAAAATGAAAAAAATTGTGAATAATTGCAACTTTTTTGCAATTATTTGCGACTATATAGTATAGGAGGAAACAAATGAATTTACTAGATTTCGAAAACATTTATCAAAGAACTTATGATAATACTCTAAAGTTTATTGTTATAAAATGTAATAATATTGATGATATAAATGATATAATTCAAGACACTTATATAGAATTGTATCACAAACTTCAAAGAAAAAATATAGATGTTGAAAATGAAAAAAATTATATTGTAGGAATTGCTAAAAACATAATAAAGAGGCATTATAGAAAAGTAAAAAATGAAAATAATGAAATATCTATTAACGAATATGAAAATATGGAAGTAAGTGATGATATAAACATTGAAGATAATTTTATAACACAGGAAAATGCAAAAGATGTGTGGAATTACATAGAAAATAAAGACATTATTACAACAAAAGTATTTTACTTGTATTATATTTTAGGCTACAAAATTGAAGAAATAGCAGAGGAAATGAATCTAAATTTATCAAATGTTAAATCAAGAATATACAGAAATATAAAAGAAATGAAAAAAATATTTGGAAAGGAGATGATATAGATGCCAAATAAATATTTAAAAGAGTATATTGAAAGTAAAAACAATAAAGAAACTAATTACAATGAAATACTTTCTAAAGTGAAAGGAGGAAGTGTTATGAATGTTTTTAGATTTAGATTTGCAAGAATATTAGCAACTGTTGCAATGCTTTTAGTTGTATTTGTTGGAATTCCTAATGTATATGCTTATTTAAAATGGAATGCTGAATTTACAGAATTTATGGAAATGCCTAGAGAAACGATTACAGGAACAAAAATTGATGAAGAACTAGTAGATATGGGTTATATAAAAAAAGGAGGTATAAAAGCAAGAGTTGAGTCTTTGACAGCAAGTGATGATGAAATAAGAATAAAATTAGCATTTGAATTTGATGAAGGTATTGAAGTTAATTCAAGAACATTTACTTATTCTTATGCAGTATATGATGAAAATCACAATGTATATACATTATATAATTCAAGTATGAATACCAAAAGAGATAAAGTTCCAGAACTAATTTATAGAGAACTTGGTGTAAAATATGATAAGAATGATGTTTATGCAATATTATTTGCAAATTCAAATTCTATGAAAAATATAAGTGCTGAAAATAGAAAAATAGTAAACGAAATTCAATTAAGTTCTTTAAAAGGATTTCCTAAAGCAAGAAAAATTTATGTAAGAATTTTTGATTTAGGATATAATTTCTTGAATTTAGATGAAAAGAAAATTGATGAATTTAATATTTCTAAAGATAATTGGATCTTTGAAATAGATATTCCAGACAAATTTTATTATTCAACATCATATGATTTAAAACTAAAAAATGAAATAGATGGATTTACACCAACAAAAATGAAATTATCTGATACAGGATTTATAATACTTGCAGAAGACAAATATATAGCTGAAAAATTACAAAATGGACATAAAATGGAAGCAGAAGAATTTACAAAAATGCAAAAAGAATTGATGTATGTAACTGATGGTAACGGAAATAGAGTACTATTAATAAACATTACATCAACAGAAAATGAAGTAAACGCTAAATTCTTTGCAACAAAACAAATTTTAAATGAAAATAAATTATTTTTAAATGTAACTAAAGATGGAAAAGTTTATACAAGTGAGTTGATTAAGGAATAAGTTTGAAAAAATTGTAAAATTATGCTATAATAATAGTAGATATGTAAAAAGGCAAA
>CAMKEH010000060.1 GCA_946411515.1 uncultured Clostridium sp. | reverse complement strand
ATCCCCAATCCCCAATCCCCATTAAAAAAATTAATAAAATTATTTAAAAAATAAAAATATATTAATAAAAATTATTTTTTATAAATTATTTTTATAATTATTAAATAATTTTTATTAATTTAACTCCTTTATTTAAATTTAATAATTAATTTTAACCAAATATAATTAAGATTTTTTAAGTAATATAAATATATTTTAATTTTCAACTAATTGTCCATCTTTGAAAGTAGCCTTAAATGTATCTTTTCCCTCAGTGAATGTTCCCTCTCCATGCAAATCATCATTTTTGAAAGTTCCTTCCCATTTTAATCCATCACTCCAAGTGAAGATTCCTTTTCCTTCTCTTAATCCATTAACAAACATTCCTTCATATGTTTCTCCATCTTTATAATTATAAAGTCCTTTTCCTTCTCTTAATCCTTTTTTATATTCTCCTTCATATACTAATTTACCATTATTATCAAATACTTTTCCTTGTTTGAATTGTAAACCTCTATCCCAATATCCTACATATGTAGTTCCTTCATTTCCAAAAATAAATCCACCTCTTCCATATCTAATACCATAATCTGCTTCTCCAACATAAGTGTTATTTTTGAATTGAATTATATTTAAGTCAAATTTCTCATCAGTTAATGGTTCTAATTTTCTTAATTCTTCTACTATTAAAGGATAGGTTGATTTATATTTTTCTAAAAATAGATCCCAATGATTAATTGTTGGGTATTTTTCTTGTTTTGTAATATCTCCAGCAGCAAATGTTGGATATAGGTCTACAGGTTTAAAAGCAGTATTATCTTTTGAGTAAAATTTATCAAAATCTGGTTTAGGATCTACTTTTGGGGCTTCTCCACCTCTGAAAATTGAAGCATCTATACCTAAATTTAAGCAATGATTTCCATATTTATATCTTTTTACTCCAAGGATAATTTGATAATCATTATAACCTATAGTTACTTCTAAATCTGGTTTTTCATGTGGGGGTAAAATTAAGAATCCATGTGTGGCTGATGAGTCAACTTTCCATACTTGATGAACATTACTTAAAGTGCTAATAGCCATTTGATATCCAATTCCACTTTTATCAAATGAATTATCTACAGCATAGAAAAAGTCATCTTTTTTAATTTTATCTTTATTTTGTTCTTTCAAATATAAATAAATTACATTTCTAATAAATTCAAAATTAACGTCATCTCCAAGTTCTACAACTGTAACTTTAGCATTTGAAATAAATCTTACAGTCATTTCTTCAGCTGCAAGTTTTTCATTAGGATCAGTAGTTTTATAAGCCCAGGCTAAATAGAAACCTTTCTTTAAATTTTTAGTTAAATCTAAATCCTCATTATTTTCATAATTAGAATAAACACTTAATATATTTCTATTAGATGGATCATATTCAGCAACCACTAAACTTGTTGGATGAGATACATTTCTTAATTCACGATGATAATGCCAATTTTTTTCTAGAATTGATAATGCTGTAATTCCATCTTGTTCGACATAAAAGTTAAAAATTTTTGGGGTGGCCAATTGATCTTTTGCATAGCTGAAATAGGTAGTAAATCCGTCTGTTATCATATGACAAATATCAGTTCTTAAAAATAATCTGAAATAATCATCAAGGGACATCCAATATTCATAAAGTTTTAAATTTTGATCTACTTTTTGTTTTAATTGATCAGTCCATGCACTACTTTTAGGTGAATAATCTCCAATCCAATCTGCTTCTTCTTCAGCATCTCTTATTTTAACTAAATGAACAAATTTATCCTTTTCTACTTCTACTTTCTGAGCATCTTCAATTACATAAGTATGCAAACTAAATAATCCTTTTTCTTCAACTTCTTCATTTTCTATAGTTAAACCAAAAGCTAATCCTTTATTTTTGAAAATATTACTTAATTCGTTAAAAATTTCTTCCTTATTTGATGCTGGGTGAACCAATTCATCATAAGTAAATCCAGTTAAAGCTCTGAAAAAGTCTCCAGGCCAACAATTTACTATATTTAAATATCCTCCATTTACTTTTGCCCAAGCCTTTTCAATTAAAACAGGCCACATTTCAAAATTAGCAGGTCTTGTAAAATAGTAAACATTTGTACCTAAAATGCAAGGAAAATAATCATCTACAACAATTGTTTTAAATTCACCATCTACATATAATCTAACTTCATATTTTCCTTCTGGGTTATATTCTTTTGTTAAAATAATTTGATTGAAAATTGCTGGATAGTGAGTAGCCAAGGAGGATAAAACACAATATAAATATGGGAGGGATACTCTACCATATTTAATTAAATCCATATTTATTTCATCTTCATATATTGTAGGCTTTGCTACAATATCTCCAATTCTTTTCCATTCGACTTCTTGAGGAATAACTAATCTATGTTTGGATTCTTGTGGATCTAAATAAGTTCCTTCATTTGATTTTGCCATAAGAGAATATTCATTTGGAGGGAATGTATCATCTACGAATGAATCTTGCGACATTAATATGTATTAATTTTATTTTTTATTTTATATATTATTTATTATATTTTTATTATATATTTTTTATTTTTTATTATTTATTTTTTTTTATTATTTATTTTCATTAAAT
>CAMKEH010000059.1 GCA_946411515.1 uncultured Clostridium sp. | reverse complement strand
ATAAGGAAATGGTTTTATATAGAATCATTTCCTTATTTAATATATAAATTACAATAAATGTGTGAGATTAATAGTAATTTGTAGAATTGGAGGAATTTATAATGAAAGAAAATAGTGAAAAAGAAGAACAAAAAGAAAAAGAAGATAATACATATTCTAGAGAAGGAATGTGTTATGGTGTTGCAGCTGGCGCAGTAATTGGAGCAATAGTTATAGCAATTTCCAATGTAACATATTATCTTCCACTATGTGTTTGTACAGGTATGATTATAGGACTTGCTATTGGCTCAAGTATAAAAAAAGATAAAAAGAAAAAGTAATACAAATTACAAGTTATCGAGATGTTTATAATATTTTTGTATTGTGCACAAAATAAAAAACAAAATTAGAACAGAATCAATTTTCTGCTCTAATTTTTTATGTGTTTACACTAGATCAAGGACTTGTCCGTACAAGTGGGAATCTTGCTATACAATTAAAATTCCATTTCATCGTATTCTTCATCAATATAAATATCTTCTGTTCCATTTTGGAATTTTTCTATAGATTCTGCTTGTATCAATGTCGATGTGCTTTTTTCAGTTGATTCAAAATTCTCCTTTGGAGAATTTTTGATGTAATCCTCTGTTTGTGTTACTAGAGAATTATTTTTATAAAGTTCTATTACCTTTTCTAATTCATTATCTTTAAACAAATTAAAAACACTGGTATAAGTATTTAATGTAATACTTATATCAGTGTGACCTAATAATCTTTGTAATACAACAGCATTTACTCCAGATTCAATACACCTTGTTGCAAAAGTATGTCTTAAATTATGAGTAGAAATTCCGGTATTTTCCCATCCTAGTTTATCAAGTAGAATTCTTTTTAATCTACTGTTACATGCAGAATTAGTAATTAATTTATCATCATTTAAGAATAAAAAATTTTCTTTATTATTTTTAGAAATCTCAATTTGCTCTTTAAATATCGATATCATAAAATCAGGTATTGGAATACTCCTTTTACCTGCATAAGTTTTTGTTGAATCTCCAATAATTGTTTCTCCATTTTTACCAATAGTTGTTGTCCTATTTACGAATAATAATTTTTGTGGTAAATCAATATCATTTTTTGTTAAAGCTAATGTCTCTCCAATTCTTAAGCCCATATACATTTGAATTAAAAATACATTTTTATATTTTTCATCTTTAATAGAAGATTTAAATAAATAATCACTTAATTCTTTTTGTTCATCTATAGTTAAAGCTCTAACCTCTTTATCTTGTTTAATACTTTTAGGCTTTATTACATCATGCATTGGATTATCTTTTATGTATTTATTTCTTATAGCATATTCAAATGCTTGATTAAACTGTTCATATAATTTTTTTATTGTAGAATTACTATATTCTTTATTATCATTTAGAAAATCTTGAATATTATCAGCTGTTATATCTTTAACATTCATTTTTCCAATTTTGCTATCATGTATTTTTTCAATAGTTTTAGTTATTCTACTATATTGTCCATCTTTTATTTTATTAGAATTATATTTTTTATCTCTTATTAATTCCATTATTTGAATTAAAGGCATTCCTTTTTCTTTAATAAAATCTGCATCTTTCATTTCTACTCTTAAATCTAGTAGCTTTTCAGATACTTCATTTTTAGTAGCACCATATACGCTTTTTCTTATCTTTTGTCCTGCAATAGTTTTAGTAAATTGACCTATCCATTGTTTTCTTGCTTCTGAATAATAAATAGTGCCTTCTCCTCTATTCCTATTTGCCATATACATTCCTCCTTTAATTAGCATAAAATTTTGACCAATCAATATTTGAATAATCTCTTTGTTCATAATTCAAATAATTATTCTTATTATTTATATAATTATTATTATCTTTAAACTGTGCTTTAATAGGGGTATTGTCGTCAGGTTTAATACCATCTTTAACTCTAGTTGGATAGGGTGGTCGATTTACTTTTATAATTCTTTTTTCTACTGCTTTTGTGTTTTTCTTATTTTTGTATTTTACAGATATCCATCCTTTTTTCTTTAAGTCTGATATTATTTTTGATATTTGTGTTTTAGATAATAAAAAAAGCTCTGCAAAGTAATTATTACTTGCAAAGCATCCTTCTTTTTGGTCAAGTGCATCAATTTGTGATAATATTATTTTTTCAGTTATAGTTAAATCTCTAACTTGTAAGATTTCAGTTAATACTCTTATTTCTTTACAATGATTATTCATTAATAACCTCTTTTCTTTCGATATTCAGGTTCTCTTTTTTCAAGTTTCCACAACTCATAGGCGATTTTAGATATTGTTTTTGTTTTTCCAATATTAACCGATGGAAAATCTTTTCTTTTAAATAATTCATTTGCAAGATTTTCTCCCATTTTTAAGTCTTTTGCAACATCTTTTACAGTTAGATTTTTCCATGGCTCATCTAACTTTGCAACTGCATTTTTTATAAGTTCTTGTTTAAGTATGTTTTCCATAAATACCTCCTTTTTTAGTAATAAAAAAAGAACACGAGATTTTCGTGTTCCTAATGAATTCATTATATATATTTTACCACTTAAAATGTTGAATGCAATATAGACTTTTTATTCTATACTTTTTTTACTAGTATTTTTGTTAAACTTTTTTAATTCGTGAATATTCAAAAACTGTTTGACATATACTAAAAAAAGTAGTATACTATATTTAACTTAAGTTAATCGAATGATGTCGATTATATGTCCGAACTAGGTGGATTGCGAACGCCTAGTTCTTTTGACTCTATGTCAATAGTTGGGGTGGAAAACTAGAAAAGTTTTCTGCCTCAGCT
>CAMKEH010000058.1 GCA_946411515.1 uncultured Clostridium sp. | reverse complement strand
TCAGAGTGTCAAAGTTTATGATTTAGATGAAAATGATAATATTGAATTTGATGATAATATAAATATAAATATTAATAAATGTACAGTTGATGAAGAAGAGGTAAATAAAGTTATTTCAAATTTACCTATTTCATTTAAACAATTAAGAGGTTTTAATAAAGGAAAAGATTCAATAACCTTCAAATTCTATGGAACATTTTCTGAAAGCCAAAGTGAAAATTATCAAATTACAATGAAAGTAAATTTAATTAATAATGGTCTAACTGAAGAGAATTCTACATTAGCAATTTGCAACCTCCAAAATAATATAATAATTAATGATAATAATTTATTTGAATTAGGTGACTTTAATTGCTTAATTACAGATTATGATAAATCAATAGAATATAGTTCATTTAAATATAATACTTCTTCATTTATTACTGGAATACCAGAAAATGAAATATTATTGGATCCAGTTTTGACTGATTCTCTTATCAATAATAGAAAATTATGTAATTATACAAAAAATAATTGTGTTACAGAAAAATTTAATTCATCATCAATAGATACTTCAGAATGTGGAAATAGTGGAAAATTTATTATAAAAGGAAAATTAATTACTAATATAGAAAATTCATTAAACTTTGAACTTTCTATTACTTATCCATTTAATTCAATAGCTAATTGTCTAATTGAAAAAGGTTCTGAAGGAGAAGAATCAAATATTGAATGTACAATTAGTGAAAATATTAATAATGAACAAATTATAATTCCTCAAAATTCAATATTTGATAATGATAGAGAGTTAATTATAAGTAAAATTGAAACAAATGGCAAAGTTACTTGTTCAAATGGAAAAGTAGTTTCTTCAAAAAATAAAATAGCTAATGGAAAAGTATTATTTAGACAAGTTAATAATTTTAAAAGTAGTTCAAATAAAGCAACATTTTTCTTTGCCGGTATATGTTTTGGAAATTTAAATAAGGGAGATACTGTTAATATGCAAGTATTTGTCACAGAAAATAATAATAAAATCAAAAGAGAAGCAACTTGTACTTTAAGAGAAGATGTAAACTCTAATGATGGAGTACAAGGTGATTTTGATTGTGAAGTAAATATTGAAAATACTGCAAGTGATCTTGAAATAATTTCATCAGAACAAATTTTAGGATTAGGAGACTGGGATGATGATTATCAAAAAAGTCCAAAATTAACAGATGATATAATAAGTAGTACAAGGAATAAAGTTGGAATAGCTAAACTTTTAGATTTTTCTGATGAAAATAATAAAAATATTTTACCACCTAAATTAAGTATAAATTCTATGTATACTAATAGTTGTTCTAAAAAAGGAACAATTACAATAGAAGGAACTTTTGATAATGAAATAATAGAAGAATTTGAATTTGAAATACCTTTATCCTATCCTTTATCTACATTAAAATGTGTAGCTCCAATAACTTCTCAAAATAGAAGAATTTTAATTAATTGTAAAATAAAGAAAGAATTTGAAGGAAATGAAATAATTATAGAAAGAAGAATGATTAAAAAGAAATATAAAGAAATGATTTTAATTCCAAATTATGAATTAAACTTAAATTCAAAATTAACTTGTGGAGAATATAATAAAATAAAATTAGAAAATTATAAGCAAAAATTAAATTCCCCTTATACATTTTTACAAATGAGCAGCTTTGTTCCAGCAAGAAAACTTACAATGAAATTATTTACAATATCTACTAAGAAGCATTATAGAAGTGAGAAAATATTCATATCTCTTACCATCAAAATACAGATTTCAAGATTAAGAAGATTAGATATAGATGAAAAAGAAACAGAGGCTGCTTGTATTTCTGATAAAGATTATGATGAAAATTCTATTATTGAAATGAATTGTGAATCAACTGATGAAGATTCAAGTTATGAGAAAGCAGAAGGGGTTACTTTTGATTCTCAGAATATGACTGGAATTCCAGAATTTTATGATCCTGCTGTTACTGATCAAAATATTCAAAATGGTATAGATGTAGATTTTAGTACAATTTTAAATGAAAAAATTCCACAATTTAATGGAGAAATTTCAGATGAAGAAAATTGTGAAAATGGTCAATTTTCAATAAAAGGAACAGCAGATGAAAATATCAATAAAACTGATAATGTTAATATAAATTTCACTTCTCCTGATTCTTCAGGTTTATGCAATATAGAAGGTGGAGATAAAGGCAAAAGTTTTGAAATAATATGTCAAAATAAAGATTATTTTGATGAATCTATAATAATAATTGAAAAACAATTAATTAGAAAAGATAAAAATATTTTATTTTTAATGAATAATTTAACTTCTCCAAGTGCTTTCTCTTGTATAATTTCAGATAATACATTATTGAACTTATTACCTGATAATAGAGGTAATGATACAAACCCTGGGACAAGTGATCCTACTGATGTAATTAGAAATTCAGGAAAATATAATCATATTTTTTCAAAAAATAATGGTTCAGGTTTGTCAGGCGGTGCAATTGCTGCAATTATTATTGTTTGTGTTGTTGCATTTATTTCAGTTATTATTATTATTTCATTAATAAAAAAAGGAATTTTAGGTTCTAAGAATAAATATGGAAATACAGAACTTGGAAATGAATCAAGTTCGAATGCAAATGTATATGATTATAATGTTTAAATTACCTTAAATTTATTATTAATTTTATTGTTGTAAATATATATAACTTGATAATTTGAAGATATTTATTAAAAAATAAACATTATTTCTAATTATTATGATTTTGCTCAATATATCATTAATTTGGAAAAAATAATTATTATATAAACTATAAAAAATTTAATTTTTTTTATTTTTTAAGATATAGTATAATTCTAATGGGGATTGGGGATTGGGGATTGGGGATTGGGG
>CAMKEH010000057.1 GCA_946411515.1 uncultured Clostridium sp. | reverse complement strand
TACTGAAGATAAAAATTTCCAATTTTATAGTACTTGTGTTAGAATTAATAAACTTTTACTAGATTATCTGCATATGGAAGTTGCTTAATATACTCTTCTATAAATTTCCAATCAGGATTATTATTGTTGTCAATAGGTAATCTGACTACAGTGCCATTAACTAAATCTAATTTAAATGCACGGCCATAATTATACCTATATCTCTCTTTTTCAAGTATTGTTTTAATGAATAAAGCAGTATACACATTAATCCAATTTGCTCTACATACAATAATATGATCTCCAGCAATAAATTCATCTTTTTGATAAAATATTGTTGCTGTTGTGTCACCAATGATAATTGCATTTCCATCCTCAATACCATCTAAATCTTCATTTGGAACATAACAATCACAACCATTGTTCTCTTCAGTTCTACTTATAAAAGGCATATAATATTTTTCTTTGATATTAGAAAATTCCATTTCAGATTTAACATGAGGTTTTGCCTTATAGATATCATCTAATAAATCACCAAAAACAAAATCATCCCATTCTTTTTCATTTAGATCTAAACAAGGTTTATTAGTGGTTGTTAATTCTTCAGGATACAATAATTTAATGTAATTTTCCATATAATCCCAATCTGGATTTCCATTCGTAGCAGGCAATTTTAACTTCGATTTCTTCATACGGCCTAAAGTCCACTTACGACCATATGACCACCTATATCTGTCATGTTGAATAACAGTCGCTACAAATAATGCAGTATACTTATTAAATTCTCCATTTTTTAAATATAATACAGTTACATCACTACTGCAAGTAAATTCTTTCTCTTGAAAAAAAGCATATCCAACAGAACCATTATTAGTTACACAAAGAGCATTTGGGTTGAATATTTTTTTAGTTAATTCAACATTTTGAGAATTATCCGATTTCGCAGTATTATTAATTTCTTCTAAAGTATAATATTCTGTTATTCCATTATTCTTCTCAGTAGCTCCTAAAAATCTTATATAACCATTATCTATATGATCAGGTTTTTTACTATAAAAGCCTCTTTGAATTTTAAATAATTCTTTAAAGGAAAATTCATCCCATGTACTAAAATCAAAGTTCATAAAAAGTCACCCTTCTTAATTAAGAAACTTAAATAATCATTAACAGTTCTTTGAAAATCATCTTGTGATAATTTTGTATAATCTGTTTTCATATAAGCTTCACATAACCATTCATCTGTTCCAGTTACTTTATGAGTTACAGATATTCCTTCAACTGATTTACGATTAAAATATAAATCAAGCCATGTTTTTTCAATTTCTTCCCATTTACTTTTTTCAGTTATATTATCCATTTGTTCTACCCTTCCAAGATTCTTTCTTTTTTTGAATCCATCATTTTTGTAATAACCAAAGAATGTATCTCCTCCTGAAGAATGAGGTTTACCCGTTTCAAAAACCATACAACATGCAGAAACAGATGCTCCTGGATAGAATACTTCATTAGGTAAAGTGAAAACAGCATCTAATCTATTTTCAATCAATATTGCTTTTTTTAATTTTTTAATTTCATTACTAGTGCCTATCGCACAAGATACTGGTAATAATACTGCTATTGTTGCTTTAATTCTATTTTCATTAAGAAGATCAGTAATATATTTTACAAAATAAAATCCTTTTGAAGGATCTCTACTAGTACTATCTGACCATGTATCTGTATATTCATCAGGTAAATGTTTACTTTGAGCATTATATGGTGGATTCATCAGAATTATATTGGGTCTAGCATTAATTATCCAATTTTCATGCTCAAAACAACTTCCTTGAATAATATTAGAATTTCCATCCCCATGAATTAGCATGTTTGTAGTTGATAAACCGAAAGCTATTTCATTATATTCAATACCAAAAATTTGATTCTTTTTAATCCTATTTTCCTCATCAGCAGTATTACAATCATCAATAGCTTGTGTCATTGCCCTTACTAAAAATGAACCTGAACCACAACATGGATCCATAACAACTGAATTCTTATTAACCAATGTAAGTTTTGACATGAAATCAGTAATATGATCTGGTGTAAAAGCCTGATTTTTATCTTTCTTTCCAATATACTTATTAAAAGTGATAAAAAATAAATTTAATAAATCTTGTCCAGCTGTACTACGATCATTAATAAATGGTAATATGTTTTGTTCAATGTTTGATAATATGTCCCGTAATGCATCATCATTTAAATCTCTAATATCTTGACTTTCAAGAACATTATTATTTAATAAAGATAATTTTGTTGTTTTACTGATATCATCTGTTAATAATGTCCCTAATATTTCTTTTATCCCTGCTCTTATTTGAGAAGCATTGATTGTTGGAGTTTTATATTCTAAATTATTTTTTAAGGCTAATAAGCAGGTTCCTACAAATTGACTTCTTAAAGATTCTGAAACTCCATAAGCATGTAGTAGTTCATTTAAGCTATATGTATTCTGCATTACTTTTTCTTTATCATTAACTCTATGATGATAGAAATCAACGTATTCATTCATTGTTCTCAAATGTGTTTCATCTTCCAGAAAATTTTCTGGTTTAACATTCCCTTTCCATACTTTTATCCTATCATCATTAGTATTAGCAAGAATAGCTATAACATTATTACCTGTTAACCTTTTTTCATATTCCACATAAGCCGATAATTGTACTTCAGCAGTTTTATCAACATCAAAGTTTGCCTTCGTTTCAATCAACACGGTAACATTTCCTTTTACAAAACGAATATCTACTCTTTGGAAATCACGACCTTCAAAATTAATTGGAATAAATTCCAATCTTTTATTATTATATTCTTTTTTATAACTAAATTCTGCAGTTTCAGTATTTTCTTTTAAATACTCTTTACCAACAATACTTATCATATCTAACCTATTGATAAAAACATCTCCTAAATATTGTCTAAATCTTTGTTATTATTCCTTTCAAATCGGAGTTTTGGTACTAATTTTTCATCAGCCATAATAATAATTAATTATTAC
>CAMKEH010000056.1 GCA_946411515.1 uncultured Clostridium sp. | reverse complement strand
ACGCAAAGCCAATGGTCTAAAGGTTAAATAATAACCTATGATAGCAGGTTGCACAGAAGAGGAGGGTTATATGAAAAAGGTTTTAAAAATAATTGGAATTATTTTATTAGTATTGATATTAATTGTACTAATACATACTATTAGAAATTACATAATTTTGTCTAAACTATCAGATGAAATTTCTTTGTATAAAAATAGTAATAACTATAATGCAAAATTTGTAACTACTTTTGACAATGGCAATATAGTAACAATGGATTATTATAAAAAAGATAATAAACAAGCAATGTTTATGGAAAGAAAATTTGATGGAGAAATTGTAAAACTTTCTTTCTATGATAATGGAGAAAGCGTTAATATGTACACGGAGTCAGGTTCAAGTAAAACAGTTGTACAAAATACAGAAAGTTTAATGTCAATACAGATTTTTAATGGACTAGAATTTGATAAAGATAACAATAGTTTTACAAACTTTTTAATAAGTTCGATCGCACTTATAAGAAGTGAAAAGTGTAATAATCAAGATTGTTACAGATTTACAAATATATTAGCAATGTTTAACAATGATAATTCAGATACTTGGATTATAAATAAAGAAACAGGACTTCCAGTAAAAAGTTTAAATAAAGAATCAACTGTTAATAGAGAATACAAATTTGATTGTGTGGAAGATACGATTTTTAAAGAGCCAGACATTAGTGAGTATAAAGTACAAGAAAATAATTAAAGATAGAATATAATAAGGGTACTTCAAATTGAGTACCTTTATTTTTTTGAATAAAATATGATAAAATTAAAAAATAAAGTGTAACCTTTTGTTAATTAAACTACACTATATATATGTAAGATGTCTTATAAAGGAGTTTTTAAGTTGAAGGAGTTAAAGCAGTTAGAAGATTATTATAAAAATAATGAAATTGATATAGACCAAATAATAGAAGATTTTACACCATATATAACAACAATAATAAATAATGGAACTGATAATTCAATATCATTTGAAGATAAAGAAGAAATTTATTCAGACACATTTTTTATATTATGGAAAAATAGAAATAGATTAAATATCAATGTTTCATTAAATTCATATTTAGCAGGAATAACAAGAAATTTAATAAAAGAAAAGTACAGAAAACTAAAATTAACCTATGATATTAGTGATTTTGAAAATGATTTATTAAATAGTGTAAATATGTGTGAAAATGATAGAGAATTGATTTATGATGTTGAGCAGAAGATTAAGGGACTAAAAAATATTGATATTGAAATTGTAAATTTATTTTATTATTCATCTATGTCAGTTAAGGATATAGCAAAAAAATTGAATATTTCTGAATTTAATGTAAAGACAAGATTACATAGAATACGAAAGAAAATTAAGAAAGAATTAAATAATGGAGGGATTTAGAAATGGACTTCGATAAAAATAAGATAAAAACAAAAATTGCTATATCAAAAATTAAAGAGGAGAATGATATAGTTATGGAAAATAAAACAAAAGGTATTTTAAAAACGGTAGCAACAGCACTTGCAGGAGTAATATTAAGTACAGGTGTTGTATTTGCAGGAACAATGGTGTATGAGAATATTTGGAAAACACCAGAAAAAATAGAATTATCTTCTGGAGATTTTGAAGAAATAACAAAAATAACAGAAGAAAGCAAAAAGGAAAATATGTCAGAAGAAAAGGCTAAAGAAATTGCAATAAATAAGTTAAATGAAATACAATTTAACTCAAATATAGTAGGAACAAATCATTATAAAGAGTATGATTCTAACAAAATATGGTATCGTTTTGATACGGAAGATAATTATGAAATAAGTATTGATGGACAAACTGGAGAATTCTATGATATATGGAATCATAATAAAGATATTCAAGATCTTAATAAATATATAACGGTAGAAGAAGCAATAGAAACTGCTAATAAATATTATAAATTATTTGGATTTAAAGAAGATGAATATGAAATATCAAAAATACATTCAAACAATAAAAGTGGTAATGATACAGATCCAGGTTTTAAAATAGACATTGAATATTGTAAAAAATACGGAAATTTAGAAAACTATTACGAAAGAATTAGCATAGCAGTAGAGTCCAAAAATAAAGATATTGATTATTTTAGAGTTGTAAATATTCCATTTGATAATAATGAAGTTGTAAAAACAGAGCAAGAGGCAATAGAACTTGCTCTAAATGAAGATAAAAAGATAGAAACAAATAAAGTAGAAAGTACACAAGCCAAGTTAATGGTAGTAAAAATGAATGCGGATGCTTATAATAGAATAAACAATAAAGAAAAATATTATGAGGCAATGCAGACACCTAATTATCCAAATGAGGAAAGAGATTACTACAAAGTTGATGATAAGGTAAGGAAAGCGTGGGTAGTAGTAATAACGTATGAAGATAATTACGAAGAAGATACAAGAAAAAGATATACAGAGGGTAAATATAGTTATTTTGTAGATGCAACAACAGGAGAGATAATAGGAGGACATCCATTAGATTATATTTATTCAGAAAGTAAAAGATAATTTATAGAAGAGGTATTAACTTATATAGTTAGTACCTTTTTCTATTTCATAAAATATGATAAAATGAAAAAAATTACAAAAATTTGAAACTTTTTTGATTTTCATCTGTTTGTATATATGAAAGCAGGGTAAGATATGGAAAAAGATTTAGATATAAAATTATATAATGAATATTTAGATGGAGAAAAAAGTGCTTTTGAATTGCTATATAACAAGTATAAGGACAAAATACAATACTTTGTTTACAACATAGTAAAAGATTATCAGAAAGCCGAAGATATTACTCAAGATGTCTTCATTTATGTTATGCAAAATAAGATTAAAGAGGGATATACTTTTAAATATTATTTGTATTTGGTTGCTAAAAGTAGAGCATATAATCTAATAAATATGGAAAAAAGAAGAACAGAAATAAATGAAGGCTATTATAATGGTACAGAGCAAGTTGGACAAGATGTTGCAGATATTGTAACAATGAATGAAAAAAGAAAAGCAATAATGAGTGCAATTGATATGTTAGATGATAGATATAAAAATGCAATATACTTGGTAAAAATTGAAGAA
>CAMKEH010000055.1 GCA_946411515.1 uncultured Clostridium sp. | reverse complement strand
AATTAACTAACTCTGATAAGTATTCTTCGGTCTTATCAATGTATTCTTTCATCTTCCTCTTATCCTTTCTTTAAATTCTCTTGTTTTTTTTATGAACTTAACCCCTCTAGTAAATCATCAACACCATATCTTGGAGTAATTCCCCTATGTGATAATATTGCATTCTCCAAACAATGCTTTTCTAATCCGTTAGGCATACGTTCATATAAACTATCACAGAACGTCCAGTATGCTTTATCAAACTTTTCATTCGGTAAATGCATTAATTCTGACTTATTTAGTTTCTTGTTAAAGAACTTTTTTGACATTCTGTAAATGTAATCAACAGAACTACATCTGTCATAATGTTTATCATAATCACTGTGTGATACTAAACAATTGCATAATTGACATCTAATAGTTGCATTTCTATACTTTTGTTTATCTTCAATCTTTGTTAGATTTCTTGTAAGAATGTAAGGGTCTGGTGCTTGTCCAAAGTTATTACCCTCTCTAAAATAATCATCTAACTTGTTATCTACATCACTAAAATCAAAAGATTCAAGTATTTTAAACCACTCATACACTGTATCTTTCTTAACAAGAAACGATGGTCTAAATGTTTCAATCTTTTTAAGCAACGATGTTGTTTCTTCTCTTGTCATTTTATTCTCCCTTCAAAAATTCTTCTTCAATCTTTTTCCATTCTTCTTCTTTGCGAAGTTGTTCTCTCTCCTTAAAACTTAACCCCTGATATTTATCTTGTTGTTCCCTTTTCAATCTATCAAACAAAATCCCCTTGTAATTATTTGCCATTGAATACTCAATAGTATCTTTCATTCTATCTTCTCCATACTTAGCAATACCGTTTTTAATTTGAGTAAGTAATTTATTAAAACCAGTTTCAGTATATTTTTCTTTTCTTTCAAACTTATATTTAATCCATTCTTCTAGTATTAATTTAGTATTATTATTAAAATTATTATTAAATATAAAATTAGAAATAAGAAAATAGAAAGTAGAAATATTATTTGTATCCCTTTTGGTATCTTTTTTGGTATTTAATTTGGTATTATTATTCGTATCAGTTTTGGTATCAAGTTTGGTATCTAAAGTGGTATCTTTATCATTCCACCTCTTTTGAACATTCTTAGATTGCTTTTTACTTTTATCTAAAGGCATCTTTATATTCATCCATATACCATTTAATTGGATATCATTACTAAAATCAGGTTCTATGTTTCCAAACATATAATCAATAATAGCTAAGCTCATTATCTGTTGTTTTTTCTTATCTAATACTTTAATTAAATAATAATAGTTATCATAAAACATAAAACTCTTCATTTAGTTGCTCCCTTCCAATTTGATTTTTTAGTCTTTCTAATGTATAATCTACATATAGAAATGTTTGCCGACATTTTCTATTCTTATATGTGATTAATACAGTACTCATAACTGTTATCCTTTGCCTGACAACTACTTAATGCACTGTCAGACATTTTTTTATTTAAGAATAATAAACCTATAATTAATATGACTACTAATACACCTATAATAATGTTCCATCTTTTCTGTTCTTTCTTTTGCTTCATAATTCTTTCTCTAACTCTTTTTTGATTAGATTTAAAATCTATTCCCGACATAATGTTTACTTCATTCATTTTCTTTCCCTCTTTCTATTCTTTAAAATCCAAATTTCTTTTTTATGATTTTTGTAAGTGCTACCTTTGTTCTCCCTTCAGGAACAAAATAGCCTTTTTCTTTCATTTCTTCCCTAGCATTATCGATATATTCTAATGCTCTTTGATAGGGAAGTTTTGGTATAATCTTCATCAAATCTTTTGCGGTAAGATATTGTTGATTGATTATATCTTTTACTTCGTTATTCATATATACCCTCCTTTCTTATAATTAAGTTTACCGACTTGTTATCTTCCACATTTTGTGAATTTGTTTTGCACATAAAAAGCATCAATACTACAACCAAATAAATTTGCAAGATTATATATTGTAGTTGCTCGAATTCCTTTAGCATTATTTTCATAAGATATATAAGTGCGAAGTGTAACATTTAAGTTTTTTGCAACTTCTTCTTGAGTTAAATCTGCTCTATTTCTTTCAGCCCTTATATTATCAGCAATATCTTTGCCACTTATATCTTTTTGCATTTTCTTCTACCTCCTATCTGGTTTAATTATAACTCCACATTTTGTGAATGTCAATACTTTTTTCACATTTTGTGAATTTATTTTCTTGTAATTTAAAAATTACCATGGTATAATTGAAACAAGGAAGGGATATTTATGGACGATAATACATTATATCTTGCATCAAATATAAAGTATTTACGAACAACAATGGGGAAAACCCAACAGGACTTAGCAAAAATTTGTAATAAATCAAATACTGCAATAAGTAATTGGGAAAAAGGAATAAGAGAACCTGATGCTATAGATTTAGCCAAAATTTCCAAATTTTTTAAGGTATCACTAGACCTTTTGTTTTTAAAAGATTTAAGATTTTTTAAAAATAATGATGATGAACTAGAAACACTATACAAAAAAAACAAAGACAGGCTTTCAAGTAAAGATAAAGAACATATCAAATTTATTATTGAGCAAGCAAAAAAAGATAATAATTGAATTGGATTAAAACATGCTAGTATAGGTGTTTTAATATAGATGTTAGATTGGAGGTGGAAAGATGGATACAAAGATAAAGAAAACTCCTACTTGGCTAAAGATATTATTAATAGTCTTAGGAATATTAGTTATTATTGGTATCTTTGGAGCTGTCATGGGTGATGATGAAACAAATGATTCAAATAATAAATCAAACACTAAAAACAGTGTAAAGACTGAAAAGAAGGAAAAGTTCTCATATAACGTTGAAAGTGCTGCACCAGATGAAAATAACTTTTTCTATTATATTAGTGGAACGGTAACTAATAACACAAATAAAGATTATAGTTATGTACAAATTGAATTTGTTTGTTATGATTCACAAGGTAATAACCTAGGTACTGCACTTGATAATACTAATAATCTATTAGGAAATCAAACTTGGAAATATAAGGCTACATTCTTAGGTTCAGAAGTTGAAGAAATAGATCATTGTGATTATCACGAAATAACAAATTGGTAAACAAAAAAAGACTCCGTACTGCAATACGGAATCAAAATGAAAAATCTGTTAAGTCGGTAAACTTAATTACAATATAATTGTAAGCGATTTCTCGTATACAATTATATCATGAT
>CAMKEH010000054.1 GCA_946411515.1 uncultured Clostridium sp. | reverse complement strand
CTGAAGGTGGTTTTATTGTTGGTTTAATAGTATAAACTTCTTCACCAGTCTTTGGATCAATTCGTACATTTAATCCTGGAATTGGTTTACCTGTATTCTTATCTATTAAAATAGTTTCTCCAGTTTTTGGATCAACTTTTTTCGTAAAATCTTGTACTTTTTCACCAGTATTTTTATCTATTAAAATATCTTTTCCAGTCTTAGGATCTTTGATACTAATAATTTCTTTATCTTTTTTTGAAACAATAGGTTCTATTTTTGTTAATACTTCTTTTCCTGTTTCAGGGTCAATTTTACTTACAACTCCTTCTATTGGTTTACCTGTATTTTTATCTATCAAAATAGTGTTACCAGTTTCTGTGTCTTTTTTGACTATTATATTTTCTACTGTTTTTCCAGTTTCTTTATCTATTATAACTGATTTTCCTGTTTTTGGATCTTTTTTAACTTCATAATCTGTCTTTTTAATTGGTAATTCATTTCCATTTTCATCTTTTGGAATATCAATTTTAGTAATTACTTCTTTTCCTGTGACTGGGTCTATTTTTACACTTATATTTTCAATAGGTTTTCCAGTATTTTCATCAATTAAGGTTATTTCTCCTGTATCTGGATCAACTTTCTTTACTAAATCTGATATAACTTCTCCTGTGTCTTTATTTATTAATATTTCTTCTCCAGTTTTTGGATCTTTCTTTGTAATTATATTTGTGGTACTTACTGAAGGTTCTTTTCTTATTGAAGTCTTTTCTCGTTTTTCAATTATTTCAAATATTGGTTTACCAGTATCATGATTTGTTTCATATTTATTAATTTTTACAGGTTCACCACTATCAATGTAAATAAGAGACGGTATTCCATCATCATTCATAATTAAAGCTAAATCAGTAACTTTTTCTCCTGTTTTATTATCGATTAATTCATCTTCTCCTGTTTCATCATTTTCGACAACATGAATTTCTCTAATTTCTTCATCCTCTTCTTTTATTGTTTCCAAAGGTTTATAATCTACTTTATGATATTTGTCTTTCCCTGTTTTTGGATCTATTGTATGAATAATATTTGTAATTTGAGAATGTGTATTTTTATCAATAAAAATCTCATATCCTTCTTTGTCTGTTTTCTTGATTATATCTTTATGAGGATCTTCTGGGTCAGGATTATGTAAAATAGTTTCACCTGTCTTAGAATCTTTCTTTTCTATTAGTTCTTTAATTTTAATGGGAACTTTACCTTCTTTAGAACCAATTGTATCAAATTTAATAAATCCTGTTTTTCCTGTTTCTTTGTCTTTATTTGGGATTATATTTGAAAGAACTTCTTTTGTATCTTTATTCACAATGATTTTTTCTCCGGTTTTTTTATCTGTTTTAACCTCTAGATCTTTTTCTTCCTTACCTGTATCCTTGTTAATTACAATTTCTTTTCCAGTTTTAGGATTTTTAGAAACAACTAAATCAGTACATATAATTGGAACCTTACTTGGTTTTGATTCATCTTTTGGTTCAATTTTCATAAATTCTTGTTTTCCTGATTCTAGATTTTCAAAACCGATTACATTTTCAATCTTTTCTTTAGTATTTTTATCAACTAAAATTGGATCTTTTGTAGTTTCATCTATTGTATGAATTATGTTATTAATTTGTTCTCCAGTTTCTTTATCAATTATTAAATCTTTTCCATTTTTTCTATCTCTAATAATTTCAATTTCTTTTACAGAAATTTCCTTTTCTTTTCCTGTTTCAACATCAATTGGAGTACTTACTTTAATAAATTCATCTTCTCCAGTTTCTGTATTTTTAATGTGAATAACATTAGGAATTGGTTCTCCTGTTTCTAAATTAACTAAAACAGGTTGTCCTGTAGTAATATCTATTTTTTTGATAATATTTTTTATTTCTTCTTCATTCTCTTTGTTTATAAATATTTCTTTTCCTGTTTCATCTTTTTTAGATATAATTGTTGTGGTAGTAATATTAAATGGTTGTTCGACTTTTACAAATTCTTCTTTACCTGTCTCTGGATTAATAATTGGAATAATATTTTCAATTTTTTCTCCAGTAGTTTGATTTACTATAATTGGTTTTCCAGTCTCTGAATCTATTATCTTTTCTAAATTATGAACTTCATTTCTATTTTCAGGATTTATTAAAACTTCTTTTCCTGTATTTGGATCTTTCCATACTACAAGAGCAGTAACTTCTGGTTGGATTTCTTTACCATCTTCATCTTTTGGTGTATCAACCTTTATATATACGTCTTTACCTGTTGTTGGATCTTGACTTACGATAACATTTGTAACATGTTTTCCTGTTTCCTTATTAACAAATATAGTTTTTCCAGTTTTTGGATCAATCTTTTTAATAATATCAGGAACTATTTCACCTGTATTTTTATCTACTAATACTTCTTTTTTAGTCTTTGGATCTTTTTTGATAATTACTTCTCTGGTAGTAATAGGGAATGCTGAAGGTGGTTTTATTGTTGGTTTAATAGTATAAACTTCTTCACCAGTCTTTGGATCAATTCGTACATTTAATCCTGGAATTGGTTTACCTGTATTCTTATCTATTAAAATAGTTTCTCCAGTTTTTGGATCAACTTTTTTCGTAAAATCTTGTACTTTTTCACCAGTATTTTTATCTATTAAAATATCTTTTCCAGTCTTAGGATCTTTGATACTAATAATTTCTTTATCTTTTTTTGAAACAATAGGTTCTATTTTTGTTAATACTTCTTTTCCTGTTTCAGGGTCAATTTTACTTACAACTCCTTCTATTGGTTTACCTGTATTTTTATCTATCAAAATAGTGTTACCAGTTTCTGTGTCTTTTTTGACTATTATATTTTCTACTGTTTTTCCAGTTTCTTTATCTATTATAACTGATTTTCCTGTTTTTGGATCTTTTTTAACTTCATAATCTGTCTTTTTAATTGGTAATTCATTTCCATTTTCATCTTTTGGAATATCAATTTTAGTAATTACTTCTTTTCCTGTGACTGGGTCTATTTTTACACTTATATTTTCAATAGGTTTTCCAGTATTTTCATCAATTAAGGTTATTTCTCCTGTATCTGGATCAACTTTCTTTACTAAATCTGATATAACTTCTCCTGTGTCTTTATTTATTAATATTTCTTCTCCAGTTTTTGGATCTTTCTTTGTAATTATATTTGTGGTACTTACTGAAGGTGGTTTTATTGTTGGTTTAATAGTATAAACTTCTTCACCAGTCTTTGG
>CAMKEH010000053.1 GCA_946411515.1 uncultured Clostridium sp. | reverse complement strand
CCAGTTAACGTGGACCTTAGGAAAACTTTTTTCTTGTGCATTTTCCTTCTTATTATCTCTATTATCAATCATTTATTTACCCACCTTCTAATTACTTATCTTTTTTATTAAATTCTTTTATCCTTTCAATTGCTTCTAATGTATCTTCATAACTTCCGAAAGAGCTTAATCTAAGATATCCTTCTCCTTCAGTTCCGAAACCACTGCCAGGAGTAGTTACAACATTTATTTTGTTTAATAATAAATCAAAATAATCCCATGATGTGTAACCATTAGGAACTTTAAACCATATGTATGGCGAATTAATTCCTCCAAAAGTTTTATACCCTGATTCTATTAAACCTTCTCTAATTAATTTGCAATTTCTTTTATAGTAGGCAATATTTTCATCAATTTGTTTTTGCCCTTCTTCTGTATAAATTGCTTCTGCGCCTTTTTGTGAAATATATGAAGCACCATTAAACTTAGTGCATTGTCTTCTATTCCATAGTGGATTTAAGTTAATCTCATTTCCATTGGTATCATATGCAACCACTTCTTTTGGAACAACAGTATAACCACACCTTATTCCAGTAAATCCTGCTGTTTTTGAAAAACTTTTAAATTCTATTGCAACATTCTTAGCACCTTCAATTTCATAAATACTATGAGGCACATCCTCATCTTCTATAAATCTTTCATATGCCGCATCAAACAAAATAAGAGATTTGTTTTCCATTGCATAATCAACCCACTTTTTTAATTCATTTCGTGTAAATGATGTTCCTGTAGGATTATTAGGCATACATAAATATATTAAATCCATTCTTCCTTTTAATATTTTAGGCGTAAAATTGTTTTCATCAGAAAATGGAATATATACGATATTTTTTCTTCCTGCCATAATACTAACATCTAAATATTCAGGATATACAGGATTTGCAATTCCAACAACATTATCTACACTTAATAAATCGCCAAAATTCCCAATATCAGTAGCAATTCCATCAGAAATAAATATTTCATTTTTATCAATTTGTATTCCAATTTTTTTGTAGTCCCATTCTGATATTTTTTCTCTTAAAAATCCATAGCCTATCTCTGGACCATAGCCTACAAACGTATCTATATTAGATAATTCGTCTACAGCATTATGCATAGCTTTTATAACGCAATCTGCAATAGGAAGTGTAACATCACCTATTCCTAATTCTATAATATCAGCATCAGGATGGTTTTTTTTATAATCATTAGTTCGCTTCACAATTTCTGTAAATAAATAATTCTCATTTACATTTAAAAAATTTTCATTTAACCTAATCATAATATTCTCCTTCAAATACTATTTTAGCAGGACCTGTCATATATACATCTTTATCCCATTTAATTAATAAATCTCCACCTAAAAGTTTAACTTTTATTTCTTTATTGCCATTAACCAATTCATTTAGTATACATGCAACAACTGAAGCAGAAGCTCCTGTACCACAAGCTAAAGTTTCTCCTGCTCCTCTTTCCCATACTCTCATTTTTATTGTAGATTTATTAAGTATTTCTATAAATTCAACATTTGTTTTTTGAGAAAAATGTTCATCACATTCAATAATTTTCCCATATTTTTCTACATCAAAGTTATCAACATCATCTACAACAGCTATTGCATGAGGATTTCCCATAGACACACATGTAAAATCAAAATTTCTATCTAACACATGTAATCTTACATGAGATATTTCATTAACATCATTTTTAACTATTGTATCTGCCACACATGGAATTAAATCTGCTTTCAAAATAGGTTTTTCCATATTAACGGTAACACTTTCAACTTTATTATCTTTAATATCAAAATCTAATTTTTTTATACCCGCTAAAGTTTCAACTGTAATACTCTTTTTATTAGTTAATCCTTTATCATATACATATTTTCCAACACATCTAATGCCATTCCCACACATTTGAGCTTGAGAACCATCTTTATTGTACATTTGCATTTTAAAATCTGCAACATCACTTTTACATATTAGTATTAATCCATCAGAACCAACGCCAAAGTGTCTATTACTTATTTTATATGCACATTTAGAAATATAGTCAATTTCTTCATTTGATTTTTCAGTACAGTCTACATATACATAATCATTTCCTAATCCTTCCATTTTTGTAAATTTAATCATTTATAATCACCTTTCTTATTATATTAAAACAATATAATTGATTACTTTTTTACACATAAATTGCTATTTTTTCTATAATTTATATTTATTTTATAAAACATGTAAAAATCTCAGCAACAAAAATCCAGTATTATCAATGATTTGAGTACAGTTTTCCTAAAATCCACGTATCGCACTGAATCCTTGTACTTGGCAACTTTTCTTTTTTATCTTCCATATTACTCACTTTCCTTCTATTTCTAATCTTTTATAATAATTCTTTTTAGCACCTTTTTGTATTTTCTATAGTAACCTCTCCATCTTTAAATGCTTTATAATTAATTTTTTCATTTTTACATTTATTTACAATCTCATCTATTAAGTGAGCTTTGTGATAGTTAGATTTATAATGTGGGATAAATGTATACCTAATTAAACCTATTCCATCGTATATTATTTCGCCCTTATTATAAAAGTCAATTGGTTCATCAACTGTTTTTAAAATATCTAATTGTTCAGATAAAACACAACTACCTGCACTGTAACCAATATATAAGTAATCATCATCTGCATTTATTTCTTTCAAAAAAACATCAAAGCCACTATATTTCATTGCTTGTCTTAAAACAAATACATTTCCGCCCATTACACAAAATGCATTATAGTTTTGGCAAATTTGTTTTAATTCAGCATATTTATCGAAATATTCTTTTAAATCAATTATATTGACATCAAAACCTATTTTTTCTAATAAACTTACATCTTCTTTAATGTTATTATTAATTTTTTCTTTTCCTTTAACATCCATTGCATTAAATATTAATAATATTTTATTATTATGATTATTTATCCATTCTTTTAAATAAAATTCATCTTTTCCAAATTTTTGAGAAGATAAATACAATACCATTTTTTCACCTCTACCTATTATTTTTTATTGAATATGTAAAAATCTCAATATTAAAAATCCAGTATTTTCAATGGTTTGAGTGCATTTTTCATAAAATTCCCGTATCGCAGTTAATGTTTGTTTTATTATCGTTCATATATCTCACTTCCTTATAATATTTTTTTTAATTCTTCTATTTTAAAAATTTCTTTATATTTATCTTG
>CAMKEH010000052.1 GCA_946411515.1 uncultured Clostridium sp. | reverse complement strand
CTTATAATATTTTTTTTAATTCTTCTATTTTAAAAATTTCTTTATATTTATCTTGCTTAATATTTTTTCTGTTATAGAAAATCGTAGTAATTCCCATGCTATATGGAACTTCTATGTCTAGTTCTATACTGTCCCCAATACAAATATAGTTTTCTATATCATCATTTTTTATAATTTCACTCAAACCTTCTTTAGATGGTTTTTTAGGTAATATATCCCAACCATATACTTTAGTAAAAAATTTATCTAAATCATATTTTTTTAATCTTTTTATTTGATCATCTGTAAACCAATTAGTATATGCTATTAATTCATATTTTTCTGATAAATAATTTAAAATATCATAAATTGTATCTGTATTTAATAATGATGTATTGTCATATATTTCTAATAATTCTAAAATCATATTAGTTGTAAAATCAATAAATAAATTATTACTAACATATTCGGAAAGTTTTTGCTTTGAAACCACAATATTTTTCATGGTTTTTTCAAAATTTCCTATACATAAAAACAAATCATTAGTAGAAATATTTAAATTATACTTATCTATAAATCTTTTATAATTTTTTTCCCACTCATACGAAAGAAACAATAATGTATTGTCTAAATCAAAAATAATCTTTTTAATCATTATTCTATCCCCTTAGCGTTTTTTATAAATAATTTCACCTTTTCTTTATCTTTTATTCCATTATCATTCTTACAACCACTATTTACATCAGCTCCATAAGGATTAGCTTGTTTAATTGCATCTGCCCCATTCTCTGGATTTAACCCACCAGCCAAAACTGTAGGTTTATCTAAAATCTTTATTAATTCTACGCTCTTATTCCAATCATGAGTCAAACCCGTTCCTCCCACTTGATTTGTTATTTATTCTTATATATCTAATATTACATCTTAGGTTCACATGTTAAATTAATACCTAAGTTCTTTAGGGCATTTAATTCTCCTTTATCAATTATATAACTTGCATGAGCATCACAGCCTCTTAGTTTTTCCAAATCATTAATGGCTCTTTCAATAATAGGATTTGTTACAGAACAAATGCTAAGTGCAATTAAAACTTCTGGTAAATCTAAGAAATATGATGTGTTATAAGATGTTTTTTGTTTCATTTTATATATACCATCTAATATTGCAGGTGATAATAAATATTCTTCGTCTGGAATATTTGTAATTTCCTTTATCGCATTCAAAAATGCAGCACTTGTACAGCTTAATATTTTTGATTCTTTTCCAGTTATTATTTTCCCATCATTTAGCTTTATAGCTAAGACATTTGCATTTTTTTCTTTTGCTACATCATTTGCAACATTTGCAACTTCTCTATCTGATAATGAAAGTTCTAATTTATCCATTATAGATTTACCTTGTTCTACTACATCTTCTTCGCAAATTTTTTGTTTATAATCACATAAAATATTATAGTATCTTCTAATTATTTCATCTGTTGCAGCTTTTTTTACTACATCTTCATCTATAATACACTGTTTTATCATATTTACTCCCATATCTGTAGGAGATTTATATATTTCTTTTCCTGTAATTTTAGTTAGAATATTTTTAAGTATTGGAAATGTTGAAATATCTCTATTATAATTAACTGCATATTCTCCATATGCTTCTAAATGAAATGGATCTATCATATTTACATCCTTTAGGTCTGCAGTTGCAGCTTCATATGCAATATTTACAGGATCAAGTAAACTTAAGTTCCAAACTGGAAATGTTTCAAATTTTGCGTAACCTGCTTTTACTCCTTTTTTATATTCATGATAAAGTTGTGATAAACATGTTCCTAATTTTCCACTATTTGGACCTGGAGCAGTTACTACTACTAATTTCTTTGTTGTTTCAATATATGGATTTTTTCCATATCCTTCTTCACTTACAATTAAATCCACTTCATCTGGATATCCAATAGTAGGTCTATGAATATACATTTTTATATTTCTTTCTTTTAGCAATTTTTCTAAATGTGATATATTATTACCTTCATGATACATTGTAACAACTACACTATTTATTGAAATTTCTAAATTTTGCAACTTTTCTATAAGTCTTAATAATTCTAATTCATAGCTTATTCCATAATCAGCTCTTATTTTACTTTTTTCTATATCTGCAGCATTTATACAAAATATTACTTCTAAATCTTCTTTAAATTGTTGTAATAATCTTATTTTATTATCAGGTCTAAATCCAGGTAAAACTCTTGCAGCATGATGATCATCAAATATTTTTCCTCCAAATTCTAGATATAATTTATTATCAAACATTTTTATTCTTTCTAAAATCTTTTCACTTTGTATTTTTAAATATTTTTCACTATCAAAACCACAATTGTTCATATATTTTTCCTCCAATTATTACAAAAAATTACTTTTATATTTTAACATAAAAGCAAATGATTTTTCAATCACTTGCTTTTATAATTTTAATTTTTTTATAATTTTAAAATTTTATTTTTATTTAGTTAATACCTTTTTACTCCAACTTCTTTCTCCACATTTTGGACATTTCAAATATCTAGTCCTTCCTATATGCATAGCCCAAAATACACTTGAATATTTTGGTACATACTTATTATGGCATTTAGCACATTCATAATACCCTGCTGTTTGTTCAATTCTTAAACAATTATGCATTCCTATTAAAAATGTAGATAATCCGAGTATTATAAGCAAGATTCTAATCCAAGTTTCCATTTCAATAAATGATGCAACAAATATTAAAATTAAAAATGTTATTGTAGATATATATCCTATAGCCCATTCTAGTTTTAACATCTTTTTATCTGCATCTTCTTTTTGTTTTTTCATTTCTAATAAATTCTTTTCCGCTTTTTCATTATAGTTATCCATTTTTATCAGCTCCCCACTTAATAATTCATTTACACTAATTTTAAGTTCATTACATAAATCAAGCATTATTCCTGAATCTGGCATTGCTTTTCCATTTTCCCATTTTGATATAGCTCTATCCGTAATATTTAGTTTTTCTGCTAGTTGCATTTGTGTTAAATTATTATTTTTTCTACACTCAGCTATAAATTTTCCAATTTTTACTTGATCCATTTTAAACCTCCTTCATTTTAAGTGTAAATCCTATAAATTAAAAAGTCTACATACCATTAGTTGAGTGGGGTAATTTTTTTATATCAACTAATAGTTGAATATTTTTATCTTTTATATATAAAGTTTCTAACTAGTATTTATCAATTCCTAATCCATTTTTTAGGTATACTTTTATCTGTCTTATTATATGCGGGATATTATAATTACCTGCAAATTTTT
>CAMKEH010000051.1 GCA_946411515.1 uncultured Clostridium sp. | reverse complement strand
TGTGAGTATAAAATAGGACAAAATGAGGGTGAATTAATACAAATAGAAAACGATAAATACCATAAAGATGGATTATACTTCAAATACGATAAAAAAGACGGAAAAGGTGAGGAACAGCATACAATAACGAAGTACAAGCTTATGGGTAATATACTAATAAGAGAGCTTAATTTAACTTATGATATGCTACAGAATGAAGATATAGACTTATTCAAGCCTGCAGTAACAATAAAATACATAAATACAGTTATAAATGAGGAAAAAACAATTAAAAATAAATCATGGGAGGAAATCAATAAAATACTGTATTCAGACCAGTTAATAAAGAAAAACGAGCAAGGAATGAAAAGCTTACTAAACGACATATATGTAGAATGTGCAAATAAAGATTTTAATGGAAAACTAACCGTTAAAGGTGAAAAAGACTTACTACGAGATGGTTTTTTCATAGTAGATGATGAATTAAAAGCTAATAATGTATTTGAAAACATAGAAGTAACTCCTGAAAAAATGAAAGAAGCAGGGGAAATACTGAACGACATAATAAAAGAAAGAGGCGAAGGCATACCCAACGATTGCAGAGTATTAAGATATATGTTAATTGCACCCTATAGCTTTGCATTAAAACAATTAGGCTTCGGAGATAGCCTAAAAAACATGGTACTATGGGGAGTATCCAATACAAACAAAACAGGAGCTTGTATAACAGGCTCATTCTTTTACACTGATGTAAACGATGAATATGCATATACTAACACCATAAGAAGAGTTAACACCCAACCAGCTATGGGAACAGAAATAGGTTTAAATGCATTGCCAATGGTTATAGATGAATCTAAAGACATATTAAACAATTCAAATAATGAAGAGTTTCTTAAAAACATTGTAACGGACATAATAGGTCGTAGTGTAACCAGTCAAAGCAATTATAGTGAAAATGTTAATTACCCCGCACTACGAAGTGTTATTTACACACAGAACCCCAAACCAAAGTTTTTAGACAAAGCAGAGTTTAGGAAAAGACACATAATATTATATTACAGTTCAAACATGATACTAAAAGAAGATGAAGTAATAGCTTTTAGAAAGCAATACAAACCAAAAGCTCCAGACTCACCATTAAGAGACCTTGCATATATAGGTAAAGCCTTCTATGATAAAATAAAACCCTTAATAGAGGCAAAAGATGAAAGACTATATGATTTAGACAATTTAACAATAGAATTGTTATCTGAAATAAATGAAGAATATAATTTGGGGCTTAATCTTAACTTCTTTATCGAAGTAGATGAATACATGGAAGAGGGTAATTTAATAGATACCATCAGAGAAGGCTTAAATAAACTATTCTTAAAAGCAGTACCCAACCCCAAAGATTTTAGGACTGGAGAATACAGCGAAGATGATTTTATAAACTGTGCAAAGACCAGTAAAATAAACTGGTTAGATTATCAAAGTAAAAATGATAACTTCCTTATAAAAGGTCAACTATTTGCAAAGTCTATACAGGAAATTACAGAAGGTTTTTACTTAGAACCTGAACAATTAATAAAGCTTTTAGAACTTGACACGGAACTAATTAGGACAATGTTTAAAGGTACAGTAACAAGGAAATGTTTTAAATTAGATATAGAGGAGCTAACACTAAAAATATTTAATATTGATATTTGGGACGGTAAACTTTATGACAATGAAGATGAAATAGAAACAGTAACAGAATAAATGTTAAAAAAACAGCAATAGAGAATAAAAGAATATTATAAATTAACAATAAAAACATAATATTCTTTTAATTATAAAATATAAACCATTAACCACCACCAAAACAATATAAACAAGCAACATAATAACTTTATAGCTAATTTAACGGTTTTATATGCAAAATGACACTATGTCATTAAAATGTCATTGAATTGTCATTAAAAAATACAAAAGGAAAAACAAGAAAAAACATTAAAACAATAGTATAAAAAGCAAAATATTAAACCAAGACCATGTCATTTAATTAAAGAAAAACAAGCAATATTAAAAGATTTTCAAAGTATAACTATAAACATATTAATATAAATTACATATTTTTATTTTTATTTATATTGAGATTTTAGAATTTAGATTTAGATAATAATTTTTTGTGGTGGTGTGGGGGGACTCTGGTCTGTTTTTGCAAAATATAATAATAATGGACACATAAAACTGGAAGTGTCATTAAAAAAAAATACTTCAATTAAAACGCTCTGATTAAGCTATAAACACATGAAAATCCCTAAAAGTTAATGACATGGGGGGATGAAACATACTACAAAGCCAAACAACAACATAGAAAGACTTACAGCACCATTAAAGCATTTATTTTTAATGACATTTTAATGACATAATGTCATTTAACTGTCATTAAGAATGTCATTTTAAAGACATGGGGTTTATTTCCCCTACATTTAAAGACATGGATATATTTTTTGCAAATACTTATTATGCTTGCTTAAAATATTCCATAATTATTTAAAACAAGGCATATCCATATAATCGATGAGAATTAGCCGAAAAAAAAATAAATAACACACTATAAAGGAAAACTATATATAACACACATAATATATATCAAACTATGACTACTAAAAAAACACACTCAAACCCTGAAATTTGGGAAAAACACTACACAAACAAAAAAGGCACAAAAGAACCACCTCAAAGCTTCCAAACATTTCAAAAATACTTACATACAAGGAATTTAAGAAAACTGGCAGAAGAAATAATAAAAGAGGAAAACCCTCAAAGTACCCCAGAGTCCCCTGAAATAGCTGAATTGGTACGGAAGAAACATGAGCAGTTAAAAGGTTATTCTAAACGTTATGATTATCGAAAGCGTGCTGAAGCCTATGATTTGCATATAGCTAAAGAGAATAGGGATAATTTGGAAAAAGAATATAATGAGGGTAAAGTAAAAGTTGTTAGGGGTGTTGTGAAGGCTATTGATAAAGCTATTGTTTTGATTGATTCAGCTGATACTGTTGAGAAGTTTAATAAGGGTGTTAAATCTCTTATTGATTTGTCTAAATGTTTATCTGATAATGAAAAGGGTTATACAGATAATTTTGAGGTTAAGAGCGATGTTAAGGTTGATGATAAGCATATGGGTTTGGCTAGGCTTTTCACTGAAGAAGAATTGGCAGAAATGAAAGAGGACTTGAAAAATGTTGATGAGTTGATTGATGAACCTCTTGATGATGATTTTTCAGAATTTCAATAATGTTTGAAATTGTTAAGTGTATTCATAGCATTAATATTAATAGAACTTTCATTTATTTTAATACT
>CAMKEH010000050.1 GCA_946411515.1 uncultured Clostridium sp. | reverse complement strand
TGATGGTCAAGGTAAACCTTATAAAAACCAAATGGTAACATTTAATATCAACGGTGTTTTTTACAATAGATTAACTGATAGTAATGGTCAAGCTGCATTAAACATTAGATTACCTGTTGGTGAATACATTATAACATCTAGTTTTAATGGCTGTAATATTGCAAATAAAATTACAATAACTGGTTGAGATTGTGCGACAAGATGGGTCTCTTTCTTCATTTAAGCAGTGAAAATCTATTTAGATAGATTTCCAATTCCTGTTGTGTTGGGATTTTCCCCCTTGAAACTGTTAACCAAGTGATTGGTTGGGAGGTTGCATGATTGTAAGCCTAAATGAGGTTCAAGTATTCTGAATTTTATGGGCGAGGGAAAGGATAAGAACGATTAATCTTCGGGTGAATGGATGTAAGCATCGTTACTAGTAGCAATAGGTGGAATACAACTGTCTCAGAAGACTACTATTGTTTTGCAGATTGGAAATAAATATTAATCTCGTATTTATATTGCACAACCCATATATCTGTCGGTGTATAGTCCAAATCGTCCCTTATTCGTATCTGATTGGAGATCAACTTGGTAAGCCTCACTGGGTCTTGCAGAATCATTTAAAGATCCTTCAAGTAAGCGGAATGTGAATGACGCCTAATTCCCAAGGAGGTAAAGGAATTCAAATAAAGCAAATGCCGTTATTAACCGAAAGGTAGCAGGAAAAAATGAAGATATGTAACTGTGAACGGATATCACTCCATTGTGAGTGGCAGGGATAACCTGGCTGACTTTTGAATGGTATGCAACGTGTATATAATGCGTATTTGTATAAAACTATTAAAGGATGGTGACTAATAATGAGATTAACTCCAAATGATAACATTTGTGAGCCCGCGAAACCAGATGCAACCGATTGGAAAAGTATTAAATGGTACAAAGTCAATCGGCATGTAGATAGTTTGCAAAAACGAATATATCGTGCTAGTAAAAATAATGATACTCTTATTTTACTGGATAAATGCATACTTGAGCCTATTGTATCGAAAGGTACACGATAGGTTCTTAGGAGAGAAAGGAGGAGTAATCCTCCCGACTTATCCGACAAACATTTCTCAACTAATCTTTTTTCTTTTTTCTCACACAATTTTAATTTATGCAACTAAATAAGCCTTTAGAATCCGTTTTAGATATGGGGTAAATTCAAGCTTGAAATATCAACTGTAAAAAAAACTAATAATTAATATATCATGATAGTATAAAATGTTAATTGTAATATAAAAAATGTATACTGATTTCTTTTATTTTAGGGTGTCCGCCAAAAGTAAATTTTTCAATTCAGATTTTTCTTTATTTATCAAATGAACCATTATTCATTTATTTTTCAATTTCATTTTTGAAATTGGCGAAGACCCATTTCTAAATAAAAAAAGGAAAAAGCTAATCTGTAACTTCCTCATTTAAAGTTTCTTCAAATCTTTTTAATTCTCAATGTTATTAATTTTTTTATTTTCTTTCCATTGGTATTCCTGTTTCTTCTGCGGTAACTAATTTTTCAATTCCTTCATCTGTCCAATAATGAAATTCACCTTTACTATTTGCTCTTTGTTCTTTTAATTCTTCAACTCTTTTTTCATGTTGACTTTGAGTTGGCTCTTCAACATAAACATCATAATTTATAATTTCTTCTTTTACAATTGTTGTGTTATTTACAATTGTCGTATTATTTTTGGGATTTGTCATATTTGCTTTAATATTTTTATTATGTTCGTTCATACCTATTAATCCTATGCATAATGCACATGTAGCTACTATTGTTATTAAGGATATTATTATTACTTTTCTTCTTTCCATATAATTACCTCCTTTTAATTTTGTTTTTTGGTTTGTTTCTGGACTTTTGACGGTCTTCAGAAGCCATTTGAATAATAAAAAATATAAGTGATAAAGTTTTTAATCTTTATCTTTAATTGTGAATGCTTCCTCATTTAAAGTTTCTTCAAATCTTTTTAATTCAGGAATATCAGTCAAGACTTGTGGTTTATGCTCCATTATTAATTTAAATGCTATTTCTGGAGTTATAATTATACCATAATCCTCCCCTCCTTCTATTTCAGCTTCTTTTATTAAAATATAACTTTTTTGTCCATCATCATTTTCTATTACAGTTAAACCTAAAAATGGAGCCAATATTTCATTGTATGGTACTCTTGCAATAACTGAACCGTTGCAATCATCAAAGACACTTACAAATTCATTTCTCATTTAATACACCTCTTTTATATGCCTTTTATCATTTTTCTTTAAATAAACATTGTTTATATTTTCACAATATTGCATTTAAATCCAATATTTCGCAAAATTTTGATGTTTAATTATTATTTTTCCACATTGATTTAGTATAACCTTTCAATTCTAATATTAATTGAGTATAGTTCATATCAAATTCTTCTAAATATTCAACAAGTTCGCAGAAATAACTGGAATCTCTTTCATCAGGATTTTCGGCATAATATACAATCTCACTTAAACCATATGTTCCTTTACAATCCTCAATAGGATTATATTTTCCTTTGAAACGTTTGATAGTTACATAATCTTTAGTATAATTAATTTTCTTTTTAATTTCAATATCAAAACGCCAATCATCTCCAAAATCATACCAATAAGTGATTTTATCATATTTTTCAAATAATTCACTAATAAATGTAGTACTAGCATCATAATCACAACCCATCATAGTTTCATTACCTAATTCCTTATCAATAATTATTAAATCATCTTTTGGTATTAAAAAACAAGACAAGTGGTGACCATTAAAACCCCATAATGTTTTTAAAATATCGTCCAGTTCCATAAAAGTAATATTATCTGGAATTATCAAATCTCTCCAAGTAATTGGCCTATAATCATTTAATCGAACTTTAACATCATATCCATTAAATGTGGGTTTTTTAATTCTATTTTTATTAAAAATTAATACATATAGATATTTATTTACTATAAAACCTCTACCACCGCAATTAATGAAAATTCCATCTATATTGCTGGTTATAAAATCTTTTAAATATTCAAATTTAAATATTTCTGATGATTCATTTTCAAAAGTTTTATTGAAATTTTTTAAATCAGTAAATACTGGTATGAAAGTCTTTTGACCCCATTCGAAAAGTACAATTTCATCATCTTTAACTGGGCATAATACCTGTGAATTAGCCAAATTATCAATTAAATCACGCAATAAATCATTAGGTATAGTATCACTTGAATCATCCAAAATTTTATTAATTAATTCAACAATTTTATTATTTTTTAAATCAATCATTTAAATCACACCAATAATTAGAATATTATATTAAATAATAATTTATATTAACTACATTTAACACAAGTTATAATATACTTAAATTTT
>CAMKEH010000049.1 GCA_946411515.1 uncultured Clostridium sp. | reverse complement strand
TCATTAAATTCTTCATCATTCATAATTTTTTCTAATAATTCAAGTTTAATGTTATCAATTTCTAATTTAGGATTATTTACTATATTATATAATATTTTACTTGCTTTATGATTTTCTATTCGAGATATTAAAAATTTACAAAGAGTTAACACGAAATTATTAGAATTATTTTTTTGATTGAAAAAAATTGCTGAATGACAATTAATTCCTTGAAAACCTATTCCATTCACACCATATCGCTCTCCAGTTTTTTTAAATTGATTTTTATCTTTTTTACCATCAATTGTTGGATTACATATTCTCCGTGCCGTATTGGTTGTCTTTTGACATCTCGATTCATCAAGCACAATAACATCTTCAATTTCCAAATCAATCATTGATGTTTTTTTTAAAAGAAGATCATCAGCATCTTCAGGTGATTCACTATAAATAATAAATGGTTTACGATAATTTAATCCTAATCTCTTTCGAACGATTTCCCAAACTTGTTTATATGAATATGTGACCTCAAATTCAAGTTCAATAAGTTTTTTCACATCTTTAATAGTATAACTTTCATTAGGATCTGTTATAGTATTTTTTAATTCTAACAATTGTTCATCAGTCAATTTGGATTTTGTACCACATTTTGAGTAATCAGGTATTAAACCCTCAATTCCATGCTTATCATAATCATTAACCCACTTTCCAATAGTTTTTCTATCTTTATGAAGATATTCTCCAACAGCAGTTCTGGATTGGCCTAATTTAACCATTCTAACAGCAAGTATTCTTATATAAATATTATGGGCTTGCCGATATTCTTTTAAATACTTTTCAAGTAATTCAATTTCCTCTTTTTCAAGTTTATCTAAAGTTTTCATGATTAAATATTTGTCACTTCATAGGGATAAACTTTTCGTAATATACTATAATAAGAATATGTTTTTAATTGTTTTGTTTCAATATCCTTAAAATCTTCAAATCCTTTGAATTCTTTATTCTTTGGAAGATAAATCCTTCCATCATTCAGATATTCAATTGCAATTTCCTTATTCAGAAGGTAATTAAAGGTAAGGGGAAAATATTCTCCAATAGAATTATAATTGTCCGTTAATCTAAATATTGGATAAAATTTTTCTTTAAATTCTAATTCCTCTTTTTTCACAGAATTCAAAAAACTGCTTCATATGCATTCGACAATTTTCTACATATAACTCTTTTTCAAAATATAGTATATTCCACAAGGTTTTTACCATTTGAGTTACTAATTCACATATGTTGAATAAAGCATTTAATTCGTTAGATTGTAAAAATACTCATTTAGCATTGTGTATTGTCATTTGTTAATTTATGCATTAATGGTACAAACTTTTCGAAAAACACTATAAAAATTTATCATTCATTTTATCATCTTTTAAAAGTGAGATTTATATTTTATTTTACTATTTGTATGCATTTGATCGATTTTCAATTCGTCCAATATAAAGACAATCATTAGCTACTTTAAAACAAATTCTATAATTTCCTTTTCTAGCTCGTTTGTATTTTGGATATTTTTTTACTTTTTCATAACGAATATCATTTGGATTATTGAATATTTCATCTAATTTTTCATAAATCTGCCTATATGCAACAGGATTTTTCTTTTTATAATATTTTAGTTGTTTTAAAGCAGAACTTTTAAATTCAATTTCCATATTAATCATCTAGAAATACATCAAGCTCCTCTAATGAAGAAAAATGAATTCCTTCACCTTTTTCAAATTCTTTATCAGCTTCAATTAAATCTTTAATTTCTTGGTATTCCTCATAATTATCTAATAATTTCGTGATTATATCATTGAAAGAATCATTTTTGTGTCCAAGATTTGTTAATCTTTCATGATTCAATAAACTAATTCTTATTGCTTTGTTTTCCAATTATATCACCTAAATATAATCTTTATCATATTAACTATATATATTTATCAACACAGTATACATTGTTAACAAAGTTAATGCTGTTTTTTATTTATATTGGATTGCAAATAGAATCCATTCCATTTGTTTGTTTAGTTTAGTGTTTAAGTTGTATAATTTTCTACAATGGGTTTAACTATTATATGAGTGTTGAGTTGTCAAAGGTATTCATGCCCTTAATTAAGATACTTTCAATTATTTTAATACATCATGGGGTAAGTGTCATTTTAATGAAGCAACTTTTAATATTATTGATAGTCTTAACTAAATGGTTTTTTGTCTAGTAGTTGATGAATATCAAACACATAAGTTTTTTTTTAAAACACATTGCACCCATATTAGAGGTTATTAGTTTAATAGTGTAATAGCAATTATATTTTTGAATTATATATTTCCTTGAATAAATGTTCTAATTTTAAATGTGCAATGCATTTTAAAGACTTTGTGTAATGTTGTATTTAACAAAGATTATTCATCCTAAGAGGTAAATTATTTAGGATATTTAAATTATATGTGCTTTGATAGTTTATAAAAATATTCATATATTTGATGAATTAATTAGTATATATGGCTGATGAAAAATTAGTACCCAAGCTCCGATTTAGATAGTTTTTTACAGATGAATGAAATAAATCTTATTAGAATCTTTATCAAATCCCACATTTTTGATGATAATGCTTGTATGGTGGGTTAATGATGAAAGAGAGAACTCATGAAGAAATAGAAAAAATAACATTGTAGAAACCCATCCTAAAATATTTGTATGGCTCTGTAAATGTTGTATAATACATCTTTGAGTTTTGTTTCTTTATTTTGTAAGGGTGTGTTCCTACTGAAATTAAACCCATTGAATCTTCTTTTTATTACAGAAATTACACTTTCAACATTCATTCTTCTTGCATAAACATCATGCCAGAAGATTGTTGTACTATTTAACCTGTAGTGTCCTGTTGTTGCACCTTTTTTTAATGGTATTTGGTCGAATGCACCTACTTCTTCGTTTATGCATTTTCTTATTTCTTCTGAATCATATGCTTTGTCTGCTAAGATATAATGGGGTTTATATGGTTTTAATTGTCTTATTGAAGCTAGTGCAAATTGTGTATCGTGTTTTGGGCCTTTATTTGCAGCATAATTTAGGATCATTCTTGCGTCGACATTGATTGCAATATGGTTTTTAATGTAGCTTTTTCGTGATTTGCCTCTTATTTGTGCATAATATTTGTCCGCGTAGTCACTTGTGTGTCCTGTTCCATCCATAGCAACTAATTCACATTTTGATGGATGCATAAAATTAATTAAGTCATTTAAATCTTTTAATTTAGTGTCTGACATCCTTACAAAGAATTTTTGAATAGTGGTGAAGTGTGGTAGCTTATTTAAGCCTAGAAATTTTCTTATTTTGTCCATAACTTCCAAACATTCTATTATTTCACGATAGGTTGTTTTTAAATAGGTTTTCATTGCTAAAATAGTGAATAATTGTGGTTGATTGTATAAATG
>CAMKEH010000048.1 GCA_946411515.1 uncultured Clostridium sp. | reverse complement strand
CCCCAATCCCCAATCCCCAATCCCCAATCCCCATATATAAATAAAATAATAAAATAATAAAAATATTTTTAAAAATAATATTATAAAACTTTACTTATCAATTATTAATTAAAATAAATATATTTAATAAAATATGTTCAGTAGAAAGAAAAGTTACCTAACTTTAGAAAAACAAGAACTCGAACGTAGAAATTTTAAGAAAGTATTTATGGATCAAAAAGTTGCCAAACCAACTAAGCCATGGGTAGATGATTTTTTCCCACCAAATGAAAATTCTTTATTAGGCAGAAAAAAAACTGGTGAATACTTAGATCCTACTGAAGTAAAAATGATAGGCCCTCTCATGAATCCCAAAGGTATTGAATGGAAAAGAGCAAAAGACTTAGTTGCAGATCCTATGTTATTTGAAGATAAAATATCAGTTGATTCTTTAAGACTAGGAGAAATAGCAAATACTTATTATTTAAGCGCTTTATCTGCATTAGCTCAATTTCCAAATTTGATAAATGAAATTTTTATTACAAAAAAAATAAATCAAGAATGTGTATATCAAGTTTCTCTTTTTATTGATGGAGAATTTCAAACTGTTTTTATAGATGATTTTGTTCCAGTAATGAAAGGAACTTCTACTCCATTTTTCACCAAAACTACTTCATTTGAATTATGGGGTCTTTTATTAGAAAAAGCATGGGCAAAAGTAAATGGAGGTTATGCTAATATTGTTTCAGGCTCTTTACCTGATCTTTTTAGAGCTTTAACTGGTTGTTCTGTTCAAACTATAAATACTAAAGAAGAAGATATTTTTAATATATGGATAGCAATGAAAAATGCTTTTAATAATAAATGGGTAATGTGTGCAACTGTTAAAGGTGATGAACCAAAAGCAAGGAAACATGGTCTAGTTAATGGAAGTACTTATAATATTTTATTTGGTGAAGATGTTTATGATAACACAAATAAAAAACAAATTTTAGTAAAAATGAAAAATGTTTGGGGTGCAAATGTCTGGGAAGGAGATTTCTCAGAAGGTAGTAATGCTTGGACTGAAAATATTATTGAACAAATTGGTCCAAATAGGGTTAATAAAAATTCTGATGGAGAATTTTGGATGTCTTTGAAAGATATATGTAAATATTTTGAAACCATTGATATTTGCCAGCTTATTTTCGGAGCTAAAACATTTACTTTTACTTACAAAGGAAATAGCTTAAATGTTCCCCAAATGTATAATATTTATTTAAGAGATACTGGGATTTTATCAATTTCTGTTTATGAAAAAAAATGGAGATTTAATCGTGAATTAAAGGGTATGATTCATCCAACTAGTTTAATATTAGGAGAATTTGACCCTGAAACAAAAGAAATAAAAAAAATATATTCTAATTTTTGTTGTGACAATGATACCGAAATTGCTGTTAAAGTAAATGGAGGTTATTATATATTATGGGTATATAAACCAGCTGATTTAGCAAAAAATAAAAGACCAGATTTTATGAAAGTAAGAATTGCTTCTGATGAAGAAATATCAGTTAAATATATAGGCCCAGATAATGACTATTTAGCCATTGCTGATATTGTGGCAAGAAGTGTTAGATATAAAAATAAACCAAAAATAAAAAAAGAAGAATTTTTTTATGATATACAAAATAGTTTGGATAAGAGTGGAATTGCTTATAGATTAGTATTAAATGATACTTCAGATTTATATGAAGACTGGGATAATGATGCTTCTTCAGTAGAAGGAATTCAATTACTGCCTCCTTATAATAAAAATAAAAAATTCTTATTTAGAGTAGGACCTAACTCTTATGTGGCTGTTTTAGGAATACAAAAAGAAGAATATGGAACTCATTGGTTTAATCTTAAATCTAAAATAAGTCAAATGCCAGTTAATGAAAAAGATGGTGAAATAAAAAATCCTACAGCAAATCCTAGTACTTTATATACTACTGATTTTGATAATATGACTCAACCTGAATATATAACAACATCTTATGATATTTCTACAGAACAAGCAAAATTCCCTGTTTCAAAGAATCATAGTAATTTATATATTAATAGACTTAAATCTAATTATAGTAGATTAATGGGTACTTTCTCAAAAAGTTTTCCTTCTGAAATGAAAAATAATAAATTAGTCCCAACTGAAATAAAAAAAGGAGATTTATCATTTTTTGGAGAATCAAATCCAAAAACAAAAGAAGGTAGAGGAGTATTTTATGATTCAAAAAATGATAAAATATTAGTTACAACATGGAGGGATCAAGATGAATCTTCTTTTGGACAAATTTATAATGGAGTTGGAAATTTAATATATGAAGGAGAAATGGTTAACGGAGTTTCTCATGGAAAAGGTACATTTTTCTTCCCTGGAGGAGAAAAATATTATGGAAATTTTGAAAATGGTGTAATAGAAGGAAATGGTATATTTTTCTGGGATGATGGATGCAGATGGGAAGGAACATTTAGTAATAATAAATTACATGGAGATGGTGTTTTTTATAATCCAAGAACAAAAACACAATTTAATGCTAGTTATAAAAATAATAGATTAGTTGAAGAAGGAAGTGGTGGAGGAGGAGGATTATACAACTCTATGAGAAAGAAAGATAGAGGTGGAGACAGAGAAAATATATTTAGAGGAAGAGATAAAGATAGGGAAAGTTATAGAGATAAAGAAAGTTTTAGAAAAGAAGTAGTAGAAAGAGTAGATAGAGGCGGTGATAGAGGTGGTGATAGAGGTGAAAGAGGAGGAGAAAGAGAATTAGGTAGAAGAATGTTATTCAGAGGAAAGCAAAGAGAAAACAGAAAAGAGGGGGATAGAAATATAGAAGTTGAAAGAGAAATAGAAAGAGAAATTGATATGGATACAGGATTAGAAAAAGAAGAAATAATAGAAAGAGAAATGGAAGTAGGAAATGATGATGAAAGAAATAATAACGGAAGAATTGGTGGAGGCATGATGAGATTTAAAAATAGAGAAATGTTTAGAGAGAAAAATCAAAGAGAATTTGAAAGGGAAAGACCAAAAGATATGGAAAGAGAATCTGAAGATAATAATGATGATGAAGATGAAAGAGATTCAGATAAAGAAGATGATAGTCAAAATGAAAATAGGGGAAAATTTAGAGATAAAGAAAGACTTAGAAGAAATAACAGAGAAAGGTATAAAAATAAAAGAGAAAGCGATGAAGATGAATCTGATGAATAAATTATTAAGGTAAAAATAATATATTAGCATTCTTTCATTTTTTATTGAAATAAAAACTAAAATGATGTTAATTTAATTATTTATTTTTAAAGGAAAATCTTAACAAGTATTTTAATAATAATAATTTAAAATTATTTAATTTATTTTTATTAATTTTTTTTTATATTAATTTTATTTATATAATTTTATCTTTTAAATTAAATAATTTTAAATGAAAAATTTAAAAAAATTTTATGGGGATTG
>CAMKEH010000047.1 GCA_946411515.1 uncultured Clostridium sp. | reverse complement strand
ACAAAAATAACACTATTTCAAACATTGTTTTTCAGTATGAAATAGGACAGTGCCGAAAAAGCAATGGAAAATATGATTAAACTATTAGAAATAAGATATAGTAGAAAAGGATAATTTAAAAGGGAGAATAAAATGGTAAAATTTAATACTTTAATAGAAAAAGAATTTAAAGAAAACAATAGGTGTGAAATAACACTTATATCAGTGCATGGAATTGAAACAAAAATCAGAAAAAACGACAAAATCGAGGAAATTGAAGACCTTATAAAAATAACAAGAGAAAATGGAGAGCTAGAAATAATTACCTATGCAGATCCAATTTTTAAAGTTATTGCAAAATAAGAACAAAGCATCAGTATGATGCTTTATTCTTATCCTATAAAATAAAAGGTGTAATAATGGATTTAAATCTAATTTCAATTATAATAGATATAATATTAACAATAGTAACTGGTGTAATGGCATATGCAACATTTAATATGGCAAACTCAACTAAAAATCAGTTGATGAAATGAAGCTAACACGAGAAGAAACAAATTCTGCTGAAGTACTAATGTATTTTGAAATTGATGCTCATAGAATGTATTTAGTTATAGAAAATGTTGGTAAAACCATAGCAAAAGAAGTAAAAATTAAGTTTGAACCTGAATTAAAAAATTCTAGAGGAGAAGAATACAATGAACTAAAAGAAATATCATATTTGCCTCCAAATTATAAAATTAAAACCTTTTTTGATATGACACATAGCTATTATGGAAAATACAAAGAGTACCCTCATGTCAAATTTTTTATTAATTATACAAACATCTATAATAAATCAATACTACGTGAATACGAATCAGACTTACATTATTTAAATGACGTGGGTTTTCTTGGTTCTGAATCAGAGACAGTAGAAATGTCATTATATAAAATTAATAAAGAATTTCAAAAAATAAATAAAAAACTAGATGCATTAATTAAAAAAAGATAATTCTAAATAGAGGAGAGTGAATAAAAGAAATAATCTATAAACTCTTCAATTTCTTTTTGCTGAGTTTAGGGCATCCTACATCCATTTTATAAACATTTTTACGTTGTCCAATTTTAGTTATGAAAATAGTATCATTTTTTACAAAATACACAATCCTAAAATTCCCTGAACGAGCTCTTCTATCTCTATCAGAATTTTCCAGTCTTTTAAATTTACTTTTAAATGGATCAGAAATAACTTCTTTAATAGTATCACAAAGTTGGTCATGAACAGGAATATTATATTCCTTTAAATCATCAAGAAACTCTTGACAAGGATTAATGATTTGTATTTTGTATTTATTCATAATTTTAACTCTGTAAAATCACTTAAATCCCCAGAATCGACTTTATCATGAAGTTTTTTCAATTGTCCTAAAAAACCATAATATTCATCACAATTGTCAATTTGTTTAGGAATATTGAATGTAGAAGTTTGTAAATTTAAATCTCCCACAATAACACAAGCATGTTGGTTGTTTAGTTCGTTGTATCCGTCTGTTGATTTAAATGTGGAAAAACAATGACTCATATTATTCATCCTCCACAATAGTAGTTAAATTTAAATCTCTATCATAATAATGTTTTCTTTGTATCCATTTAAAACCTTCATGTTTTGTAATTACTGCAATATCTATTGGGCCTCCGATTACTTGGGCTCCAGGCACAAATCTTGATGAGTTAACAGAAAAGTCTGCTAAGAATTTAACAAGATCAATTGCATCCTGAATAGGCATTGCAGGAACGCCAAATGGCAATTGTAATTTTTCGTTACAATATTTAAGAATATTGTCAATGGTTTCTTTATTCCCTACATTATCTTCCAATATTTCAATTAATCTTTCATCAAGCCCTAATAATAATCTGCTTAAGAAAATGGTTTCTCCAAACCATGAAATTGAAAGAGGATCATCAGCATTAATTTCTTCAGGCTCTTCAATATTTCCTTCATTAATATTAATTAAAAACATTTCAGGATGATCTTTTCCTTCAGAATAACCTGCTACAAGAAATCCTAAAGAGGTTTCAGGAGCAATTTTATTTTTTAAAAAGGATTTGAAATCTTTGACAATAGCTTCAACTGAAGTATATTCTTTTTCTTCAATTTCTTCTCTGAAATCTTTTGCTAAAGTTGAAATGGACTCATTATTTACACTACCATTTCCCCAAGTCATAGCGCCTACAGGACTTCCTTTTTTAAGATTGAATAATTTATCTGCAGTGAAATAATTATAATAAACAGAACGTACTCCATCTTCATTTTCTTCGCCGACGATGGTTGATGCACTATCAGTCGCAAGAACAATTCCATCATTAATCTTTAATGCAATAGCTATTGTCATATCTAACCACCTGAAAATATAATTAATTATTAGTACCATGTTTAATATATATTTTTCCGAAATTTTTTAAAAATCTAGATTTAGCCATAAAATCACCCGTAACAAGATGAAATCAATAATGATACCATGATATCATTCAACACATGCCAAATGCTAACACAATTATTTTTTTATATCATGAACCTTCACTAACCTTATTAATGATACCTAAAAGTTCTTTCTTCAAACCTATATTTTATATAGTATATTCCACTATGAATTTTATAATAAAATAACTATATCAAAGTTAATCATTATGAAAAAAAAGTTGAAAGAAATTTTTTTGTTGTAAAAAGGATGTCCGTCAAAAGTAAATTTTTCAATTCAAATTTTTCTTTATTTATCAAATGAACCATTATTCATTTATTTTAAATTTCATTTTTTTAGTTGAATATAACATACAGAACTGTAGAAAAATAATAAAAAAAAGATTATTTAAATGCTGAATCATTAGAGGAAGCACATGAAAAAATTATTAAAAATTTACCCAAATCTATTATTTGAATTGATGGAATAAGATTTCCTCCAGCAGGTAAATTAAAATTATAGTTTAAGATTAAATCCAAGAACAAAAGAACAATTTGACAGGATAAAAGGGAAAGACACAGTCAACCATTTTCTAAAAACATTATTAGATTTATATAAAGAGAGATATTAATAAAAAGGAGAATTATATGAGAGATAATGAATTTAATATTATCATAAAACATGATAACGGTAGAAAAGATAAATATTCTTTCAGTATAGACCGAAGAGGGAAATTCTACAAAGGTTGGGGACGTAATAAAACCTACAAATTAAATAAAAGAGAAATAGCTATAATAAATAAAGCTGGTGGATTCAAAGCCATCAGAGAGTTTATTAAAAACATTGATACTTATGAAACATTGACAATAGAGAATATAAAAATAACAAATCTTGGTTAAACTTAAAAGAAGTATTAAATTAATAATTTTTTTTATGTAAAATTTTATAAGTGAAAAGAAGTAAAAAATAGTAATCAGACCAATTAGTCTTTTGTGAATCCATATGAAAATCCACAAAAGACAAGTAAAAACAATTATTATATTGTTTTTTCTTACTATATAAAATTAACTAAAATATGA
>CAMKEH010000046.1 GCA_946411515.1 uncultured Clostridium sp. | reverse complement strand
CAATGATTTTACGAATTTTTATGAAGACTTCCATTAAAATATACTATACAAATACCAATAATGCTCAATTTACAGGGAATTGTTATAATTTCCATTTCCATTTAACAATACTGGACAAATCAGTGTATAATTACATGACCACATTTATTACACTTATATTTCTGAACAACACAATTCTGTTCCCCAATTGTTAAAAAAATTAATTTTCTAGAATATAGTTCCATTTTTAACAACATCATGAGAATTACACTCTAGACAAACAACATTCACAGGCTTAAAATATTTTTTACCTTTTCTTGTTGAAGTAAATAAAGAATCATCAATAGATTGGCATCCAATTCGAGTTTTATCCTCATCAGTGCGAAATCGTGAAAACTCTGGAACAAAATAGGAAAGTTTAAATTGTTTATCCAACATAATACTATTTGAAGCTTTTATATCTATAGTAGACATATTAATACATTAGCTTCACTATATATATTAATTTTACTATCTAAAAATTAGAAATAAAGAAAAATTAGAAGAGAAAAAAATGATGCTCCAAAAAATTAAGTTTAACTCAAATCACTTAAGTTTTTGAAAGAGCCACTTATTATAATCATAAAATAAGAAATAGATAATGTAATTGTTATATTACACATTTGTGTGGAGAATGAATAATCATGAAAAAAATATACTATTTTAATTTGATTAAAAATTTATAGAAAACGGAGATTAAAAATGAAGAAAAAAATTAATTCAAAACATATAATAGTTTTTTTAATTATTATTTTATCTGCTTTATTTTGTGTTTCTGGTGTTTGTGCACATGACACCAATACTTTAAATACTACAAATAACAATATAGAGTGGAATAATGATATACAAATTTCTACTTTTGATGAAATGATGAAAATTAATATTAGTAATATTAATATAACTGATGTTGGAGATTCCAATGAATTAAATACAAATATTCTACATCAGTTATACAATACTAGTGAACAAGTAATTATGGTGGATGAAAAAATAATCTGTTTAAAGGAAAAACCTCAATCTAAAGAAAATGCTACTATATACTCCAGTGTATATCAAACATCTGATAAAAATATAGTTGCTATTTCTATTCCATTTGCCACAGGTACAGTTAATGCAAGTATCAATGGTAAAGAAATGGTTTTAAATTTAGTTGATTGTGTTGCTATTTGTGAGATTAATTCTACAGATGTAATTACAGAAGTAAATGTAAATTATAATGGAAATGATAGATTAAATGGGGTAAACTCTTCCATATTTAGAAAATTAAATAATACAGTGAATAATGATAATTATATGTATTACTTTAATCAACAAGATAATGGTAAAATATTTGCTTTTATTGATGGTGGTGTTACTTTAGATTTTCAGGGTTATATTGGTGGTTCTAACATTAATTTTGATATAAATAAACCTATAAATATAATTTCATCAACAAATGATGCGGTCATTGATTTAAATACAAGTGTTGGGAGTTTATCTGGTAGCAATGTAGGATGTTGTTTTGCAATTACTCATGGAGGGTCATGGTCTAATATTACAGGTATTAAATTCCACAATACTCAACTATGGATTTATAATACATCTCATGTCACTTTAGATAGAATTAGTAATATTATCGAAGATCAGCGTGTAGGTTCTGGTGTTGGAGCAACTTCAATTAGACAAAATTCGACATGGATAACTATTAAAAACAGCTATTTCCACACTAAAAATAATGGTGGATCAAGTACATTAGTATTAGCTTGGGCTAGTCATTGTACTTTAGACAATAATACAGTTTACGGTGAAGGTAATGTTGGTAATCTGATATATGCCACCATTTATAATGTTGAATTTCCCAAGGGGATTAAAATAAATGAATGGAAAATGAATGCAAATTGTTATAATAATATTACAAATAATAGAGTATATGGTCCTAAAGCATCATCAGCAATTTGTCATGCAATAAATATTGGGGGTAGTCATTTTTTACTTGTTAATAATACTTGTGTATATACTGGAGTAGGAATGTTATCTGGGAGATATTCTATCCTAATCAATAATACAGTAATTGGAACTTCTATTTCTTTAAGTTCTAGTTCTGTTGGTTACAATAATAATGGATCTATTGAAGTTGGTCAAAATTGTACTGCATATAATAATACTGCAAACAGTATAAATATTGTAGGAGCTAATGCAAAAGTATATAATAATATCTTAAATGGGAATATGGTTCTTACTAGTAGTGTAAACAATGCAACGATTAGTGGAAATTATATTGATGGTATTTTAACCTTGGATGGTGCTAATAAAAATATCATTATAAATAATACTATTAACTCTACAAAAAATTTTACTATTGATTTGAAAAATTCAAAAAATAATTTATTTGAAAATAATACTCTCTATTCTAAAATATTAAGTGGGGATGCTTCAATTAAAAAATGTTCTGATTATAATATTTTTAAAAGTAATTATCCATGGAATAATAATATAACTATTTTTGCACAAGATATACATTATGGTGAAGATTTGAATGTAGAAATTACTTTAAGTAATAATATAACTGATACAGTTATGGTTTTATATAATGGTCAAATTTATTTTGTTAATGTAGTTAATGGTAGTGGTAAAATATCATTTTCTAAAGTTCCTATTGGTCAATATGTTTTGACAGCAATTTATAAAGGTACAAATGATTTTGGAACTGTAAATGCATCCACAGTTATTAATTGTTTATCATATCATACTAAGTTAAATATAACAATGGTTAAACACGAATCAGACCATTATATGAATATTAAAGTACATTTAACAGTGATGAATATTACTAGAGGGTATATGGTTGGTGGTGAAATATTATTAATATTTGATGGGGAGGAATATACTTCAAAATTGCGGCGTTCTAATAATGACATTTATGCTGTTTTCACAGTACCAAAAATTACTGAAGGAAGACATACTATCATTGCAATCTATACTGGTGGGACTAATGAAGAATATAGGGGTATAAAAGGTTGTAAACTTGATTCTTCTGTAGCATATAAATATTTTAATTTAGAAAAAATTACACCTCTTGTCAATAGTACTTCTTTAAATTTATCTGTTGGCGAATCTTATTCTATTGATGCTATATTAAATCTATCCGAAGTAGGGAATCTCACATTTACCTCTAATGATACGAATGTTGCTAGTGTTGATGCTAATGGTAAAATAACTGCAAAAACTAAAGGCATTGCTATCATTACGCCTAGTGTTGATGGTGATGGTAAAATAACTGCAAAAACTAAAGGCATTGCTATCATTACGCCTAGTGTTGATGGTGATGGTATATATGCATTAAATTTAACTACTGTTAGTGTTACTGTCCATGAAAAACCTATTCTACCTAAAGAGAATTTAACTATTAGTGCTAGTGCGGATCCTCTTACTGTTGGTGAAAATGCTACAATTAATGTTACTGGTTTAAAAGATGCTACAGGTAATGTTACTGTTACTATTAATAATAAGAATTATACTACAATTACAAATGGTAAAGCTACTATAACTGTATCTAATTTAACTGCAGGT
>CAMKEH010000045.1 GCA_946411515.1 uncultured Clostridium sp. | reverse complement strand
TGTCTTTTGTGGATTTTCATATAATTATTCACAAAAGACATTTGTGTCTGATTACTATTTTTTACTTCTTTTCACTTATAAAATTTTACATGAAAAAATAAATTATTAATTCCATAATCAATATAAAAATCATTATTAACAATAAATAAGGATAGATTCTATAACATAAATCATCCCAATCAACACCCAACATCACATCTCCTCCAACGGATTTAAATAATGATTCACCACATTCTTAACATTTACTTCAGACCCCACACCATCATGCACCAACTTAACCAACGCGTAATTCACCAACAAAGGTCTTTTAATACTCTCATGTTTAGCAAAATCACTAAACACCCTCAATATACGAGGATTCAACACAATATAAGTCCTTTTATCCATAAACCTTATTCACCATCATTTTTTAAAAATTCCTGAACAAGCTCATTATAAGCCTCCTCACTAATATCCTCACGAATCAACTTAGCAAGACGATATTTCATAACATAACCATAATCATTATAATACCGTTTAAAAATTTCATAAACCAAAGGACCAATACTTATACATTTTCCATTCTTATACATAATCAATCACCTTTTTACAATGAGTAATAACACTAAAACTATGATTACCCTCACCATCATACTCAACACGACACTCATAAACATCATTAACCAAAATAGTAACATTCTGCACAAACTTATTACTAGTAGTATTACCCTTTTCATCAGTCTGCCGAAACAAATCCGCTTGACCAATAAAAAATCAAATGCATATCAGTACGCAACAAATATTTCACCTCAAATATACTATAGCATATATCTTATAATATATAAACACAACACACTTTTTTTGTTATAACACAAATTTATATGAAAAATACTAAATAGTGATGTTTCCAATTATTTAAATAAAATTTATATTAAAAAGTATTAAAAAAACATTAGAAATTATTAAATATTATAAATAATAGATATATTAATATTTAATAATCTATAACAAGTGATTATATGCCTTTTACAGTTAAAAGAAGTTCTAGAAGTAGTGTAAATTTTATAAACATTATTCGAACAAATAATATGTCAAAAGATATTTGTGAAAAAATAATTGCAAACTTAAAATCCGAAAATATATTTAAACCTCGAGAAGGAAAATATTGTGGATTTTATGAAGAATTTATTCTAAATGAAAAGCATTTGTGCAATTTAGATTTCATATTAACAGATGATGAATATGAAAATAGTGAACATAATATTGATTATGATAAAAATAACAAAAATCATGTTAAATTGTACAAAGTGAATTATATTATAGAGTCTTCAGGAGATTCTGATTATTTTGTAGATATATTTTTCGTACCAACTATTAATTTGATTATTGTAAATGGTCCAAAAAATAAAGGAAACACAGTTTTAGAAATACTAAATAAAACCCTAAAAAAATTTAAAGAAGACTATAGAAATAAATTCGATTATGCGGAGATTAATTTTAATCCAGAGTTTTTCCTCTGGTTGATATTTAAAAAGAATATTGAAAGTTCATTATCTAATGATATAACTATCAAAAAATTTTATAATTTTTCAACAGAAGATTTTCCTAATGCAGAGGGTCATTTAAATCCAAGTAATATTCCTAGAGAGATTTCTACTGCAGATGGAAATAATATTATTACATTACCAATTATTTATGGATTATTGAATAATAGAGATTTCTCAAGGTTAAGTGGCATATTCTCATATAAAAATAATGAATTTGATATTAGACTTACAATATTTCCTGGAATAACCCATAAATCAATATTTTTTATAAAAAGTACAAAATGCTTAAAAAATAAATATTACTGTGATAAAATTAAATTAACAATACCATTTATTAATGAATTCGTGAAAATATTTGAAGAATGGAACTCTCTTGATGATATTAAAAAATATCCTAGCGAAGAGTTTATTAATGAATTAAAAATTAATTTAATTAAAGAATTTAATTTTACTTTAAATGAATACTATAATTATAAAAAAAATTTTAATGAAAAAACTAAACGTGACCCTGAAAAAATTGGTAAAATAATTTCTATTAATCCTAAATTCGATTTATCAAAAATGGATGAAAAAACAAGTGAGTATATTGAATATTTGGTGAATAAAAATGTTTTATTATATTTATAGGATTAGTGAAGATTTAAAAAACAAACTGAAAGATTCGCAACCTTCTGATTTAAATATCGATAAAATTAATCTAAAGTTTAATAAAAAAAATGAAAATGAAATTGTTGGCATTATTGATTTAACAAATGACAGTTTAGTTAATTCAGAAATTAATTTTGAAATAGATTTAGAATATTCATTTTTATTTATTGAAACTGATCATCCCACAATACTTAATAAATGTCTTCAAATTTTAGAACCTTATTTCAATGATAAAATTGGAGGAAAACTAGAAAATTTCTTACCTCGTGTTTCAAAAGAACATGATTTAATCTGCAATTCCAAAGATTATGATTTAAAATTTATTCATAATGGAGAAATTGTTGACTCCGATTCAATCCAAAACTTGGAAGAGAAATATTGCCATAATGAATTAGGTAAAGATTTTATTTTAATTGAAGCGGATGTGAAACTAGAAGATGGGAGTTCATTCTATTATCTAAGAAAAGCTTTGCAAATAGATAATGAAACTTTTAAAATTCCTGTTTTTGATAGATTTAAAAAGGTTATGGCATGAATTTGGACTCCATTAAAAATACACTCATTAATCTTAAAGATTTATTAATATCATTGTTTAAAAATGGATTAGTCACATTCTTGTTAGGAATTATTGTAGCTACATTAACTGCAAGTTTAAATAATCCATACTATCTCGGGTTAATTAGTGTAGCATCTATTTGTATTATAATATTTGTTATTTATCTTATTTATTATGCTAAAAAAAGATATGTTTCTATAAATTATAGAGCAAAATATTATGTATACTATTTAAATTCACTTAAAACATATCTTTTTGAAACCCCCCTCATTGATGTTAGGTACCTCTTTTACTACAAAATTATCAATTGAAGTAGAATTAGGCAAATTTATGCAAAATAAATTTAATAAAAAAGATAAAACTAATTACTATACATTAGTCATTGAAAAAGATAAATCTATTGCAGTCAATATCGATCCCGAAGATATTGATGAAAAAGAAGACAAAGAGTACTCAAATAGAAATGAGCAATATTATTATTTTGTTCAAGAATACGTTGGACAAAATAGCTTAAAATTCAATATAAACTTTGAAGGATTTAATAAAATAAATATAAATAAAACTTGTAAAATATATTTAGAATATGGGGATGTCCATGAAGACAATAATGGAAAGTTTAGAAATGAATTTTTTAACGAAAAATTTTTTGTAACAAAAATTAAGTCTTCGCCAAAACTCAAAAAATGAAATTGAAAATAAATGAATAATTGTTCATTTGATAAATAAAGAAAAAATTGAATTGAAAAATTTACTTTTGGCAGACACTCGATTCATCTATAAAAAAATATTTGTTATATGATTATATTAGTTTAATACTTCTTTTAAGTTTTTTTTTTAACTAAGATTTGTTATTTTTATATTCTCTATTGTCAATGTTTCATAAGTATCACTGTTTTTAATAAACTCTCTGATGGCTTTGAATCCACCAGCTTTATTTATTATAGC
>CAMKEH010000044.1 GCA_946411515.1 uncultured Clostridium sp. | reverse complement strand
TGCTAATTGCAGAAAATTCAATAAGCATATAAGGATTATGAGGATCAGATTTTAATTTATATCTGAAATAATGTGTATCAAATAATTCATTTTTTCCTAATTTACCACTTAAATATACATTTTCTGGAGAAAATACTCTTTTTTCTATAGTTGTTTGTTCTTTTAAAACACTAACTTCTAAACTAGATCCTGAAAAACTATGAGTTTTATTATCTGTTAATTCCACACTGAAAAATAATGCTTTAGGAGTTTTGTCAGGAATACCAAACTTATTTATTTCTTCAGTATTTAATAATATTGTTCCAAAAGGTCCATCACAAGAACCATATATAGTTAAATTATCTTTATGAGGTTTAAATGTATTTTCTATTCTTGCAAGATAAGCTTCTTCTTCAGTTATAATTTTTCCCCAAATTTTAAATAATGGACCATTATATCTCATATCTTTAATTTCATTATTTATATAATTTTTATAGAAATTAAAGCTAACAGCTACATCATTATCTTTTAAAGGAGTATAGAAGTTTATTGGGAATTTAACATGTCTATAATTAAATTCAGTACTTCTTCCAGGTTTTACTTGATCAATATTATATTCAGCATTTCTTGGATAATAAGTAATATAAAAAACAAATCCTGATTTCTCATCATTCATCCATGAATATATATTTTGTTCAGCAATTAAATGAGATAATTTTGCATCTGTTTTATTTGTTCTAGTTGTTAAAGTTATTCTATCATCATATCCTAATAAATGATATTTTTGTTTTTCTTCATCTTCCCAATAGAAATATCCTTCTCCAGAAACACAAACGATATTAATTAATAAATCTTGAGTTGTTTGGAAACCTAAATACATTCTACCTTTATCTTGTAAAGCAAATATTTGTGGAGTACTTGGATTAGGAGTAGTTACATAATCTCTAGAAGTTGATGAATATACTTCAATAATAGTATGTGTATCTACACTTACTAAAAGTAATAGGCATTTCTTTTTTTCCATTTTTTCTATAAATATGAATTTTTTTCCATCATTTGAATTATATTTTCCTTGTACTGTTGGCATATGCTCAACAATGTACTTAATATCATTTCTTTCAATTTGTTCAGAATCAACAAGATCAGCCATAAAATGTACTTCAGCACTTGTATCATGTGCTTTAGGAAATACTGTTAAATTGCTAGTAATATCACCATCATCAAAAATAACTGCAAAAAGACATACTAATTGATCTCCTGGATCACATTGAACCTTTTGATCACTTCTTATATGAATAAGTTCAAAAGCTTCTCTTTCTTTTTCACTAACTGTTGGTTTATAAGTTGGTGGCATAAATATTTTAAAAGAATATACAGATGTATATAAACTATCAATTTTTTGTGTATAAATTCCTAATGTTAAATTAAAGAATTTAATACTATCATTTTTTAATATAGATGCACCATGTTCTTGACTCTTTTGGAGTATTTCTTGTTTAGATATTTTTATAATAGTATCATGTTGAGTAGTATTAAATTTAAAATGAGAATGATTCATTGTTGGACTTTCAGGGCCTATATTTATTAAAAGAATTGGATAATCTGCTTGCCAATCTATAATAACATAATCAGATTCAAAAGGTAAAGTTACTTCATAATAATAATATAATTCATGATCTGTAACTTCAATATTTCCTATAATATATTCATTTACAGGAATTCTTACTTTAGGAATTTCAGTAATAACTTGAAGGGAACTTGGAATAATTCTAGGTGTAATTGTAATTCTATAAGGGATAAAATAACTTTTCTCTGTAGCTCCTTCTTCTCTTATATTAGAAGATCTTACAGTTATTAATAAATAACATCCATCTGCACATTCTTTAGTTTTCTCTCTATCAATTACTATTTTTTTAAGATATGCTTCATATGGTAAAGATTCATTAATATCTTTTGGGAATTTATAAATTCCTCTCCAATCTGCATCGTTAATCCCTTGTACTTGTGTTTTTTTAACAATTTTGGCAAAAATATTTCCACTATTTCTTTTGTAATTTATGGTAATATCTCCCATTTCTTCTGCTCCAATATCTAAATAATAAAATTTATATAAATCTCCTACTATAATATCTTGTTTAACTCTATTCTTTTGTAAATAAGTTGGAGCTCCAAATACTTGAGTAAATGTTGTTTCAACTCTTTTTCTAGTAGCTTCTTTATTTTTTAATTTTATAACTACATTAATAGTACATACTTCATCTTCTGGACAATGATTATGTAAATCTTCAGAATATATAAATATTTGTGTATTCCTAAATATAGTAGTATTCTGAAATGTAAAATAGTCAAATAATATTTCTACATTAAAATCACTTTTATCAATTAAATTGAAATCAATAACAACTGGATTTGTTCTATCACCTAAATGATAAGAATATGATATTGTATGATATTTTTGAGTAAAAATAAATGAATGAGGTACATTTTCACTTAAAGAAATAGTTCTTTGACCTCCTGTGCTTGTATTTTCTAATTCTACTCCACTAATATAAATCATACATAATTTTTTATCATAAGCAGATACATCATTACCCAATGCCTTTATTTTAAATATATATTTATCTTCAAAATAATAAGGATCATTTTCATCAATTAATACTTGACCAAATTCTCCATACATATCAAGATATGTTATATTATGTGGATCATTTTCTCTAGAAACTATAAATTTACAATTTTTTGAATAAAAACTAGCTAAAAATGGTGTTCCTACATCAATTTTGAAGTTTTGAAGGAATATATATTTAGAATCTTCTGTGTATTCTCCTATAGAAATTGATTCAACAAAATTAACACCTGATTCTCTTACATTTGTAATTACTGAAGCATCATCTTTTTTGACTAATTGATAAGAAATTGTGTAAAATGAATTTTTATCAGCCGAAACACTGAAGTCTATTTTTTTAGAATAACCTACTCTAACACTGTAAAATATTTTATTTGCTAAGAAATATTTATTTGCATTATTTTTATTATCATCATCAATTTCAAATCTTACATCTCCACTAAAAACAATTACATCTAAATATACTTTTTCTATATTATCTTCAGTCTCAAAATTAACAGTATATAAATCTTTTTCTCCTCTTAATAAAAATTGACTAAAAGTTTCAGTTTCTTTTATTTTTAATCTATCTTTATCACTGAAAATTGCAGTTTCATAAATACAAAAATCGGAAGTTCTATTTTTAATTACATTTCCTCCTCTACATTTTACAATTAATAATGGTTGAAAAGCACTTATAGGTGTAACTTCTTTTTTCTCTTTTAAATAATAACTATAAACAGACATTCTATTTGAATGATGAGGATCTATAATTCCATTCAATTTGTCTTCTGTATAATGACAATCAGGAAAACTAGTACAATTATCAAAAAGCATATCAGGATATCCCATTATTGCTTTCATATTATAATTTATTTCTTTAGCTCCAGGTGTGATTCTAGCTCCTTGGAATATAGCTAATTCATTTTTCATTAAAAAGTGGGGATAAATAACTCCATTATATTGAGGTGGATATATTAATTGATTATATTGAATATGACTGTTAGCACTTAATTGTAAAGAGAAAATAACATAATCTTTTTTATCATTTTTGTTGAAAGAAGCACAATATTGTTTTGTAGATTTATAATCTTCATGATATAAACCTTCTACAATATTACCATCTATGATTTCTTTATCTGAATATTCATCTATT
>CAMKEH010000043.1 GCA_946411515.1 uncultured Clostridium sp. | reverse complement strand
AAGAATGAAATTATTTTATTTGAAAACCAAGGAGTAAAATTAGAAGTAAACTTAAAGGATGAAACTGTGTGGCTTACACAAAAACAAATGGCAGAATTATTTGATAAAGACAGAAGAACAATTACTAGACATATACAAAATATTTATAGAGATGGCGAATTAGAAGAAAATTCAGTATGCTCATTTTTTGAGCATACTGCTGAAGATGGAAAGAATTATAAAGTTCAATATTATAATCTTGATATGATTATTTCAGTTGGATACAGAGTAAATAGTAAACGTGGTATAATGTTTAGAAAATGGGCAACTGCAATATTAAAAGAATATATAAAAATAGAAAGTGAATTTTTAAAAGAAGAAAACAAAGTAATATGAGAAAAAAGAAATATAAAAAGTATATACAAAAAATATATTAAGTGATACAATTTTATAAAATATAAAAAAAGGAGATACATAGAAATTGATTAGATTATTTTTTATAAAGAACAAATTAAAAAATAAAAATTTAATGAGTAATAATGATGAGAAAATACTAGAAAAATATAAGAAAATTGCACAAAAAGAAAAACAAGAAATAATACAAGAGCTTAAAACTAATATTGAAAAAGGATTGACAAATAAAGAAGCAGAACAAAAATTAGAAGAAGATGGAGAAAATGTTGTTGTAAAAGATGATAAACATTCATGGTTTTATTTTTTTATAAATTCATTTAAAGATAAATTTATTTTAATTTTAGTTGTTTTAGCAATAATAAATAAATTTGTTGGTGATGATACATTAGGTACAGTTATTATTTTAGCAATTGGATTTGTAAGTGCTATGATAAAATTTGCCCAAAATTATTCAACATATAAATTCAATAGAAAATTAAAAAGTGAAATGTTTTCAACGGCAACGGTTATAAGAAATGGAAAAGAACAAACAATAAGAACAGAAAAAATTGTAAAAGGTGATATTATTCATCTAAATGCAGGTTCTATTATTCCAGCTGATGTAATGATTATAGAAAATAAGGACTTGTTTTTAAATCAATCTGTTTTTACAGGTGAAAGTGCGCCTATTGAAAAAACAGATAAATTTAATAACTCAAATGAAATATTTTCAATTTCAAATATATGTTTAATGGGAACAAGTGTAATAAGTGGAGATGCAACAGCTATAGTAATTAATACTGGTTTTTCTACATATCTAGGAAGTATGGGAAAACAAATTGATAATAAAAGAGAAACGACAAATTTTGAAAAAGGTATGAATGGAATTACAAAATTATTAATAAAATACATGGTTGTAGTTTCAATAGCAGTATTTATTATTTATGCATTTATACGAAAAGATATATTAGAAGCAGTGCTATTTGCATTATCAGTAGCTGTTGGAATTACTCCAACAATGTTGCCTATGATAGTAAATGTTAATTTAACTAAAGGAACGAAAACTCTTGCAAAGAAAAAAACATTAGTAAAAAACATTCAGGCAATTCAAAATTTAGGTGCAATAGATGTTTTATGCACTGATAAAACAGGAACATTAACATTAGACAAGATAGTATTACAGAAATATATAAATGTTGAAGGAAAAGAAGATTTATCTATATTAGAATATGCATTTTTAAATAGCTATTATAGTACTGGAATGAAAAATCTGGTAGATAAAGCAGTAATAACATATGGAGTTCAGCATAAAATAAAAGAACAAGTTATTAATTATGAAAAAATTGATGAAATTCCATTTGATTATATTAGAAAAAAAGTAAGTATTGTAGTAAAACATGATGATCATTATAGGATAATTACTAAAGGAGCATTAGAAGAAGTATTAAAAAGTTGTAATCAAGTAAAAATAGATGGCGAACATAAAGAGCTAACTCAAGAAATGATACAAAATATTAATAAAAATGCTGAAAATCTTGCAAAACAAGGAATGCAGGTAATCGCGTTAGCATCAAAAAGAGAGTATAGAGGAAAAGATATATTTAATAGCGATGATGAAAAAGAAATGACATTTATAGGATTTGTAGCATTTTTAGATCCACCAAAAAAAGAAGTAAAAAGTACAATAAAGAAATTAAAAGAATATGGAATAACAACAAAGATTTTAACAGGAGATAACCAATATGCCACTGAAAATATTTGTAACTTGGTAGGAATAGAAGATTCAAAAATATTATTAGGTACAGATATTGATAGGATGCCAGATGGAGAACTTGCTAAAAAGGTTGAGGAAGTAAATGTTTTTGCTAGAATGAATCCTTTACAAAAAGAAAGAATAATAAAGGCTCTTAGAAAAAATGGACATGTAGTAGGCTATATGGGAGATGGTGTAAATGATGCACCATCACTACATAATGCAGATGTTGGAATATGTGTAAATACAGCAACAGACATTGCTAAAGAAGCAAGTGATATTATTTTATTAGAAAAAAGTTTAAAAGTAATATTTAATGGAGTAATAGAAGGAAGAAAAGTATATGGAAATATTATAAAATATATGAAAATGGCTTTAAGTTCAGATTTTGGAGATGTATTTAGTATATTTATTGCAAGTATTTTCTTACCATTTTTACCATTATTGCCAATTCAAATGTTAATTCAAGACTTTTTATATGATTTTTCTCAAATAGGAATACCATATGATAATGTTGATGAGGAATTTTTAATAAAACCAAGAAAATGGGATACAAAAGGATTGGGAACATTTATGAATGTAATGGGACCAGTAAGTTCGATAATAGATGTTTTGGCGTTTTTAGCATTTTGGTTTATATTAGGATATAATGGAGCTGTAAGTGAAAGTTATTTTCAAACAGCATGGTTTGTTGAATGTCTAATAAGTGAAACATTGATAATTCATTTCGTTCGTACTGAAAAAGTACCTTTTGTACAGTCAAAAGCAAACCCAATATTAACTTGTTTAACAATGGTTACAATAATAGGAACAATATTTGCACCAATATTATTGCATAATATTAAATCATTCCATTTTGAAATAATGCCACCATTATATTATTTAATAGTAGCAGGATTGACTATCCTATATGTAATTTTAGTTCAGATTGTAAAGAAAATATACATTAAAAAAGTTGGAAATTGGTTATAGGAAAATTATAACTAAAAAGATAATAAGATACATTATAAAAAATAGTGTTACATTATAAAAAAATGTAATACTATTTTTTATAGCGTCCAAAATTACCTATATTAGAACTATTCAAGAATTATTAGGACATGTTCAAATCGATACAGCAGAGGTTTTTTGTGCATAATTTATTATAAAAAGGAGTTGATATAAAACAATGGCAGATTATGAAAGAAAATTTGATAAAAATAAAATTCATTCTGTAGAATTAAATCTATTAGATGGATAAGTTGAACTTATTTTGAGAGCATTAGAATTATATGGTTATAATCTTGAATATAGGCTTAACAGTAATGATGCTACAGATGAGCAAAAACAAGAGAAAATATCAATGTTAAAGTATACTTATGAACAAGTTTTAGCATCACAAGCTGAACAAGTTGATACAAAAGCTAATAATATTGATAATTTAAGTAGTTTGGGCAAGTTATTAAGTAATAATTTTGTTCAACACAGCAAAAGAATAACTTAAAAGCTATATAGTATTTTTTCATGTATACAAAGAAATAAGTAGGGAATAGGGGAATAGGCTATTTTTAGAAATGTATAAAAAGTATAAAAAAGAGATTTAAAATATTAAAATAAATTTTAAAACAGAAAAATAAATACATAAAAAATTTATTCTATATAAAATAAAAATTTCTTAAAAGTATAAAACTAAACTTAAAATAATTTAAAGTAAAAAAAATTAGTAATTAAGATTCAGAAATTTTAAAAATTAAAATTT
>CAMKEH010000042.1 GCA_946411515.1 uncultured Clostridium sp. | reverse complement strand
ATATTTAAATAAGCTCAAAATCAAGGTTAAATTTAAATAGTGGACAGCACCATCAATCATTTAAATAAAATGGTGAAATAATTGCTTTAGATGGAAGCGGATTTCACTAACGACTAATGCAGACAAATATTACGCAATTATAAGACGAAAAGAAAGAAAAAGCTACGTAAAAAAAACCATATTTCAATCGATGTTGACAGCAGATTAATACTCCATTTCGCAGCCCAAAGAGGATCCAAGATTCGACGACACGATTCGCAATATAGCAGCAATAAGAAACATAAAGAAATATAATCCAAAATACATCCTAGCAATAGGGCATACGATACAGAACCCATCAGAAAAATGCATAAACGAAAGAAGCAAAAGCAGAAGACCAAATACCTCTAAAAATCAGAGCAAAAAACAGGACATTATAGATTAAAAAGCAGAAATAAATTCAATAAAGAAAATATATCATCGAAGAAACAATGTAGAATCAATATTTAGTGTAATAAAAAGAATATTCAACGGAACAAACAGAAGCAGAAGCCTACAATCATCAAACAAAGAAACAAAACTCAAAAACACAATCTACAACATTTTACAGATCAACCAAAATTCAATAAAAATGAGGATTTCTACAAAGCCAAATTTTTGTTATAAATTCAACCTATTTTTTTCTTTTATTCATATTTGAATCAAAAAATATTTAGAGGTCTGAATTTTTTTAGTTTTCAGATAATTGGTGTATGGCTGTTTTTGAGTTAAATCCTTGTGATATGATTAGTGCCCCTAAAAATACATTTAAATATACTGTTTTTTTCTATTGATTTTGTTGGTGTATATTCAAAATGATGAGTATCATGTTAATTCATGTTATCAAAAAATATGTTTTGCCATAATCCTTTTAAGCATTAATTATCATGTTATCAATAACTATTTTTTTCACTTCTTCCATTAGACAATACAATCCTCCAAAGATGAGTATTTTTTCATGAAGATAAAGAAGTGATTGTCTTCCATTAGTGCTAAGGATAGTCAACATTAATTAATACATCACAAAAAATTGGAAAAAAACGTTTTAACACACATTCCCATATTTTTTTTAAAAAAATTTTAACATGAGATTTATGAATAATACAAAATGGATAAAAAAAACATTTTGGAAAATATTACCCAAATAGTTAAATATATTTGTAGATAAATTACTAACTATAATATGGACATTTTTTTATCTAGAAGACAATTATTATGTGATTATGAATAAAACATTTTTAGTATTTATTGGAGGTTAAGAAAAATGGAATACAGGAAAACAATAATTATTTTGATGGTTGCTATTTTCATATTCTCAATTACAGCTGTAAGTGCAAGTGATATGAATGATACAGCAATAGATAATGATAATACAAATCAAATAGAATTATCCACAGACGATAATATAATTGAGTATAAAGCAGTGTCAATTGCCGAGGACACTCAACTAACACAATCAAACAATGATGAAAAGATTAGTGCGGAAAATAAATTAAATAAAGGCACTTATTCCGACTTAAGAAATGAAATCAGAAATGGTGGAAACATAAGCTTAACTAAAAATTATTACTGTTATGTTGATGGTGATGGTAAAGAAATTAAAATTATAACTCCTGGTGTTATTGATGGTAAAGGTGCAGTCATTGATATGACTGGAATAAACATGCACACATTTTGGGTAAATACTAATGGTGTTGAATTCAAAAATTTAACCATTAAAAATACAGATTTTGCTGGATTCGGAGGTGCTATTATGTTTACTTCAAGTTATTCAGGTACTGTGACAAATTGTAATTTTATTAATCATATTGGTAATGGTGGTACTCGGGGTGGTGCGGTTTACTTTGGTCATTCAGGTACTGTAATAAATTGTAATTTTACTAATAACAAAGCAGGTCACATTGGTGGTGCTGTTTACTTTGGTCATTCAGGTACTGTAATAAATTGTAATTTTACTAATAATAATGCTATTCGGAAAGGAGGAGCAATATATTGCGAAGAAGAGTTGAATATTAAAAATTGTTTATTTGATTCAAATCAAGCAACAGGAAAAATTTTAGATAATTTAATAGAATTTCAGCAATATTGTGGGGGTGCAGTATATGCAGGAAGTGTAATAATCGATAGTTCTAGATTTAGTAATAATTATGCAGAGGATTATGGTGGAGCAATATATGCTGAGAAAGTAACTTTGACTGATAATGCTTCTTATTTTGTTGATAATGCTGTTGAGGAAGATGATGGAGGAGCAATATATACCAATATAATCACTAATGATGTTGTATATAATGCTGTTTTTCTCCACAATGATGCGGCTCAATCTCATCGTGGTTATGGAGGAGCAATATATATTAACAAAGAAAACCATATTACTTTTTCTAATTGTGTATTTGCAAATAATCTTTGTGGTGGTCATGGTGGAGCAATCTATCTAGATTCCATATCATCCACCATATCATTATATAATAATATTTTCAGTGAAAATAACGAACAGGGTTTGACGAAAACAAACTCTGTTTTTAACAAAGGTACCTATGGCAATATTAATAATAATTTATTTTATGGTAAATTGTCAGGTACCAAATACGAATCTGAAATGCACCCGTTTGTAGAATGGAAAGCATTCAAATCTAATATTTATCATACAGACACCGACCCATTACATCTTGAACTGAGATTATCAAAAAATAATGCTGATTTAAATAAAGTTGTCCGTGCGACTTTATGTTATATTAAGTCTGATGGAAGTATTTTACCTAATAGCCCTAATGGAAAAGTTTCATTTAGAGTACCGGAAAATATTAATATTAAATCCCAAGGAACAAATCAAAACGGCACTTATATAGATTTTACCAGCACTAAAGCAGGATCATTTGATATTAAAGCCGATTTATATAAACAACATGTAATAAAAAAAATTAATTTTGTAGGAAAAGAATTAATTGATCCTGAATTAACAATAAAAGTGGATAATGTTACTGAAGGATCTAATGCAACAATCACGATTACTACTAATAATACATTTAATGGAGAAGTAACAGTAATAATAAACAATAAAACATACAGTGTATCAGTAACTAATGGTACAGGCACATATAACATCCCTAACTTAAAAGCAGGAAATTATACCGCTACAGTAATATCAAAACAAACAAACATATTTAAAGCATCTACTATCACATTTGATTTCACAGTAAAAAAAAGACTAGCTGATCCTAAATTCGACATTAATGTTGGTGAGGTTATTGAAGGTTCTAATGTAACAATCACAATTAGTATCAGATATATAACCCATAGAGTAAATGTAACAGTAATAATTGGTGATAAAAATTACACTGTACCAGTAATTGATGGTTCTGGTTCATGTAATATCCCCGGTTTAAAAGCAGGAAATTATACCGCTACAGTAATATCAAAACAAACAGACAAATTCCAAGCAACAAATAAAACAATAAACTTCACAGTAAAAAGTAAAGAAACTCAAACACTAATAGATCCTGAATTAAACATAAAAGTGGATAATATTACTGAAGGTTCTAATGCAACAATACTAATTAACACTAATAAAACCTACAACGGAGAAGTAACAGTGATAATTGGTGATAAAAATTACACTGTAGCTCTAGTTAATGGTATTGGTTCATGTAATATTTCTGATTTAAAAGCAGGAAATTATACTGCTACTGTAATATTAAAACAAACAGACAAATTCCAAGCAACAAATAAAACAACTAACTTCACAGTAAAAAGTAAAGAAACTCAAACACTAATAGATCCTGAATTAAACATAAAAGTGGATAATATTACTGAAGGATCTAATGCAACAATACTAATTAAGGTGCTGTCCACTAATTGCCAAAATTTGAAAAACCTGAAATACACTTGAAACACT
>CAMKEH010000041.1 GCA_946411515.1 uncultured Clostridium sp. | reverse complement strand
GAATGGGAAATCAAATTAGACGAATTAAGCAAAATTCAAATTTATAAAAATAAAGTAAACAAAAAGAAAATTAATGGTGATAAACAATGAGTATTATTAAAGATTTAAAAAATGAAAATGATGATTATACGATTATAAATTCTACTGCTGAAGATTGTTTAAATGATTTGTCCAAAATTAACATTTTTGTAGGTGCTAATAATACTGGTAAAAGTAGGTTTATGAGATCATTATATAAAACTTCTCCACTATTTTTTTTACCTCATGATGAACAATTTGATTTATTTTTAAGCAAAATTCGTGATTTAAATAAACCAGAAGGTCTATATTATGATGCTAATATGGATAGACAAAATGCAAAGAAAAATATTTATAATAAATTATATCATATGATAGATGATGATTTTTTTGTTGAAGAGTCAAAAACTCCTTGTCCACAGTTTATATCTCTTTATAATGAATATAAAAATTATAAGGGTAATCCAAATTATTATGTTGAATTAATTGAAAAATATTTTGAAAAAATACCTAATAATTTATTTCAATATGACTTTTATAGGATATATATTCCTTCATTGAGAGGATTAATACCTTTAATCACATCAGAACTTAAATCAAATGAACAAAATAATGATGTTTATGCTAAAAGAATAAATAAAGACTATTTTTACAATGAAAAGAATATAATATTCAATGCAGATGACATGGAAAAAAATATAATTATTTCTGGCTTACAATTCTATGAATATATAACAAACTATTTGTTGGGTGATCTAAAACAAAGAGAGCTTATTAAGAAATATGAAACATATTTATCTAATGAATTTTTCGAAGGAAAAGAAGTTGCATTAATACCCAAAGTTAAGGATGATATTTTAACTGTTAAAATAGGGAATGAAGAACAACCAATATATAATTTAGGAGAAGGGATACAATCTATTATTTTAATAACTTTACCTTTATTTTCATATTTAAATTTATCAAAAGAAGATAACACAAATGTATTAGTGTTTATTGAAGAACCAGAAACTGGTCTTCATCCAAAGTTACAAAGAAAATTAATTAAAACATTATTAGATGAACGATTTGATAATTTTCAATTTTTCTTCACAACACACTCTAATCATTTTCTTGATAGACAATTTGAAAATGAAGATATTTCTATTTATTCATTTGATAAAAATAGTAATTCAGATGATGAATTATCTTTTAGTATTGAAAAAGTTGATTTTAATCATTTACCTACTTTAAATAAATTAGGGGCTTTACCTTCATCAGTATTAATGCAAAATTGTACAATATTAGTTGAAGGATCATATGATATTAAATATTATGATTTATATCTTAAGTTATATCAAAAAAAATTAAAAAATGAAGACCCTGATGTGACACTACTCGAAAAGGGAACACACTATTCATTTTTAAGAGGTGGTGGTACTGAACTTTTAAATAAAGTTAAAGAATTTAATTCAATAGAAAAAGAAAGAATATATACGATATTGGATTTTGATAATGAAGAAAAATCTAAACAAATTAGAAATTTTTTTAAGGAAATAAATTACACAAATTATCAAATATTGGATGTTAAAGAAGTTGAAAATTTAATTTCAAAAGATGTTTTACTAAAAATATTAAATAGTTTTAGGGAAATAAGAGAATTAAAAATCAAACATGATTTTGATGAAAAAAAATATCAAAAATCAAATTTTTATAATTTTATTGTTAATAACATACTCGATAATGAAATACCTGATAATTTCTTTAAGGAAGATACTTTAAAACGAAAGTTCAGTGATAAGGTTAAAAAGTTTACTAATAATTATGATGACCTTTCAGATCCTGCAAAAAAAGTTGTTGAAAATATATATGGGTTTATATTGAATCATAATAATGAGGGATTTAATGAAAACTAAATATAATTTGATATCCTTGTTTTCAGGTGCAGGTGGAATGGATTTGGGTTTTAAACAAGCAGGCTTTAACATTACATATGCAAATGATTTTGATATTGATGCAGTTGAAACATATAAAAAGAATATTGATGAGAATATTGTTCTTGGCGATATATGTAAAATTAGTAGTAAAGAAATACCAGATAATCCAGATGTAGTTATAGGAGGTTTTCCATGTCAAGGTTTTAGTATAGCCAATACAAAAAGGAATATGGATGATGAAAGAAATTTTTTGTATCAAGAATTACTAAGAATAATCAAAGATAAACAACCCAAAGTTTTTGTTGCAGAAAATGTAAAAGGTTTACTATCCATGGAGCAAGGGAATATTATTAAAATGATAATCAATGATTTTAAAGAACTTGGTTATAATGTAACTTATAAAATTCTTAATGCTGTGGATTATGGTGTTCCTCAATTCAGAGAAAGAGTTATTATTATTGGAAATAGATATGATATAAAAAATATATATCCAAAACCAACACATACAGACAACACAAAAACTCAGCAAAGATTAATGCCTCAAAAAGGATTAAAATCATATATTACAACTAAAGAAGCAATAGGATATTTAAGTGATGTTAAAATATCTTATAATCCTATTAAATTGAATGGAAAAACAATTTATAATCATATGGCTTCTACCAATGTTTCAGATAAATTTTGGACACGAAAACATGATGTAGATCAAGCAGAAATATGTGATTATTTAAAATCATGGAGGAATAAATCTGATTGGTCAACTAAAAAGTTAGATGAACATTTTGGATATAAATATACTGCAGGACATTGGTTTAGAAAAGATAATAATTCTGGAACAATACCCTCACCTGAAGATTGGTGGGAACTAAAAAAATTACTTAAATTTGACAATAAATATGATAAAGTAGTAACTGAATTGGAAGAAAAAGAAATTGTGTTTGAACAATCTCTTAGAATAACAAACTGGAATAGACCCAGTGATACAATTACTGCAACAAGTCCAGAAATTCATATTAACAAAAAAAGAAGATTATCGGCAAGAGAATGTGCAATATTACAAACTTTTCCTGATGATTTCATATTTACTGGTAGTTTAAGTTCAATGTATAGACAAATTGGTAATGCTGTTCCAGTTTTACTTGCAAAAAAAATAGGAGCTTGCATAATAAAAATGTTGGATTCGTGTGTTTAAATGAAAGATAAAGAAATTGAATTTTGGGAACATGAATATCTTGAACAAATATATTATCTACTTAGTATAGATAAACAAAAAATGCTTGATGGATTTAATACAAAAGAGGATATTAGGAAAGATTGGGAAGAATTTTTAGGTAAAGAAACATCTGATTTCGCTACAGGTTCTGAAAGAATATTTTATTGGTTATTCAATCAATTTGGAGTACCAAATTCATCACCAATAGGATCAGACATGTTCTTTGAAACATATAATGCATATGTTCATATTGATATCAAAACCATAACTAAAAAAAATATTGGAGATATAAGAAATAATATTTTTGTAGGAAATAATCAGAATAGTTATATTGGAACTATAAACACCAAAAATGAATCTAGAGAATATAAAGGCAATTTACCTACATTTTATACAAAAAAGGACGGTAGTAAAAAAATATGTCTAACATATTTTATTGCAATATTATATAATGAAAAAAATTTAGACATACAAACCATTATATTGACTTGTATGCCTAATGGAGAATTATCTGAAATTTATGAACCTGATACTCTTAGTGCTGGAAAAAATAAAGATAAAGTAAGATACAATTATAGTAAATGTAAATATTTCAAATTACTTGAAAATCAACCACTAAGAACAAAAGTATTAATTTGGACACCAGAAAATGATGATGTTACAAAAAAAATTCTATCAATTAAAGAAATTTATGATGAACAATCAAATAAAAGATAATATAAATTGGGATATAATAATTTCAAAAAAGGTTTATTCCAACAAATGTTTATTTAG
>CAMKEH010000040.1 GCA_946411515.1 uncultured Clostridium sp. | reverse complement strand
ATCCCCAATCCCCAATCCCCAATCCCCAATCCCCAATCCCCAATCCCCATTTTATTAATCTAAATTAAATAAATAAAATTTATTATTTAAATTTAAAAAAATAATTAAAAAAAAAATTAAAAAATAATAAATAAAAAATAAAAAATTATTAAATATTTTAAATAGTTTGATGTTTAATTTATATTTTATATTTTATATTTTATAATGTATTTTTAAAATAGAATAACCATACTTATAAATACTTATTATTAACCAATAAATAGTACTTAATAAGCAAAATTTATTCTTTCAAATTTTGGTTTACCATTTCTTTAATTGTAGTTCTAGCTTCTTCAGCATTTTGTTGTTCAGCAGGTCCCTTAGTATATGGATCAATCACTTTTTCCAGAGGTATAATTTTTATAATAATATTAAAAATCATAGTACTAATAGAAATTGCTAAACAAATCATCCATTGAACAAAAGTTAATCCTTCATAAACACAATGGAATACTTTATATCCAAATTGTGATAATAAAATTTGAATTGCTAATTCACATAAAGTTACTATACAGAACATTAATCCTTTGGTAATTCTTTTAAATGTATTAAAACTATCATCTATAATTCTGCAATTAACTTGATTAAATAATGTATAACAAACAAAAACATCAAAAATAAGTGTCATATGAGTTGTACCTCCATACTTATTAATATAATGAGGATATGCATCAGCAAGTGAAGTGTCTTTCCATTTTCCCTCTTTTAAAAGCATAAATTCGCATTCCTGATATAAAGCACCTGCAACATCATCTACAATAGTTTTGTTATCTTTATACCATTTATCTTTATTTCCATAAAGAATATTATTTTGGTTATCTTCATTTCCAGGTAAAGTTCCAAAACAGTCCTTTAATGTCTTATGAGATTCAAGAATTGTTTCTTTATATTCAGGTATAAATTCTGGGGCCATCAAATATAAAACTAATAAAATAGTAATTTCAAAAATAGATTGTAATACTATATGCTTCCACATTCTTCCATTAATAATTGATTCTTTTCTATTTGTTGGCTTTCTGCATAATAATTCATCATATGGAGGTTCAGTAGCCAAAGCCAGAGAGCCTAAGGAATCCATAATTAAATTAACCCATAACATTTGTATAGAATTTAAGGGGGTTTCATTTCCTACACAAGAACAAATAAAAACTAGAATACAAGCACAGAAATTTACTGTCAATTGGAATTGTAAAAATTTTCTTATATTCTCATATATAGACCTACCATATATCATAGCAATTACTATTGATGAAAAATTATTATCCATAATAATAATATCACTGGCTTCTTTAGCTATGTCAGTTCCATCAGCCATAGAAAATCCAACATCTGATTTTGATAATGCTGGAGCATCGTTTGTTCCATCTCCAGTGACTGCCACAACATTTCCTAAACTTTTTAGTCCCAAAACTAAAGCATATTTATGGATAGGTTGACTTCTTGCCATAACTAGCATATTTGTTGCAATTTTTTTAAAGTTATCCATATTACGAATAGCATCTTTTTTAACTGGCCTTTTTACTTTATCTTTTTTTTCTAGTTCTTTAGCTTCTGCTTCCGACTTAGGGCATGTACAAGTTTGTGTATCTTTCCCACAAACTTGGCAAAAAATACCTTCTATTGCAGCATAAAATGAATTTCCTGTCATTGCATAAGGTTTAATATTTAATAATTCTTCAATATGAGCTAATTTTTTTTCTGGATCATTTGTTTCATTTGGATTTTTTTCTACATCTCTTGGACGTAGATTATCCAAATCAATTTTTACTGGGAAAATATTACATTCTTTTGCAATTGCAGTGGCAGTAATTAAATTATCTCCTGTAACCATAATAACTGAAACACCAGCTTGATGACATTGATAAACAGATCTTGGGACTCCTCCTCTCAATGAATCTCTTAATCCAAAAATACCAATAAATATTAAATTTTTTTGATCTATTAATAATCCATTTTCATCAGTTTCATTACAATTTTCATATTCTTCTTTAGAAATATCATTATAGCATAAATATAATGTTCTCATCATTTTTTTATTCATTTCATCAATTTCTTTTGTAACAAAATCTTTTATTTCTTCATTCAATTTTTCTACTTTGCCTGTGTTTTTATTAATATATCTATCACAATAACTCATAGCATTATCTGCACCTCCTTTTGTGAAAAGACGGTATCCAGTTGGGAAATTCTCATTTTTCACATATGTTGTCATTCTCTTTTTTTTAGAATCAAATGGAGAAACTTGATAATTTTCAGGATTAGATAAATATAATTCTTTTTTTACACTTATAGGTGATTTATATTGATATAAAAATTCAATAAATCCTTGATCTGTTTTATTTTTGGTTTCAGCTTTTTCAGTATCACCATTAATATTAGGTTGTGTTAATTTATTTATAGTACAATCTACATTCAATGCTATAGCACTATATAAAACATCCCAATACTCTTGATTTTCAATTAGCTCAGTATGTTCCACTCTTATTTTTTTTTCCATATCTATACTTTTAGCTTTCTTTAAATTAATATCTTCAATTTTTAAAGTTTGAGGAACTTCTATTTTTTCATCACTAGTAATTAATCTTGTAACAAACATTAAATTTAATGTTAACGTTCCAGTTTTATCTGTACAAATTATATTAGCACCCCCCATAGTTTCACATGCATGCATTTTTCTTACTAAGTTATTATTATCCATTAATTTCTTAATAGAAAATGCTAGACTAAGTGTAACAGCCAAAGGTAATCCTTCAGGAATTGCAACTACTATAATAGATACACATAAAATAATAATAGTTAATATTTTTTTGATCATATCGGGTATACTAAATTCTTCTGAACTAGTTAAATATCTTACAAGCATTTGAATACCTAATGCTACAAAAGTAACAATTGCACTTCCTAATCCAAAATATCCTATTAAATCAGCAATATCATTTAATTTATTTTCTAAAGGAGTTTTATTGTCTTCTTGGGCATTATCAATTGTTCCTCTAATTATTCCTTTTTGAGAATGCTCACCAATGGCTATAGCAATAGCTACTCCTGCTCCTTCTATGACATTTGTTCCACTCAATAAAATCATTGAACTGGGATTATTATTTCCTTGTTCATATTCTTCTCTACATTTCTCATAAGGTTTTTTAGATACAGCATTTGATTCCCCTGTAAGTGAACTTTCATCTATCTTTATCCCATTTCCTTCGACCATGAGCATATCAGCTGGAAGAATTTCTCCATAATTAATTTTTATTAAATCTCCAACTAAAATATCATCTGCTATAATTGATAATGGCTGCCCTTTTCTTATAACATTATATTTAGTTTGGCCATTTTGAAGGTCATTTAAGGCATGGAATTTCATTTCTTTTTTATAATTGGTTACAGATCCAACTGATACCACAACAAATACAGCTATAATAATAGAAGTACCATCTATCCAGTCCATATTATCTTTTTCATCTTGACCAAAAATATAAAATAATGAAATACCAATTTCAAAAATTGAACAACAAATTAAAATAATTATCATTTTATCAGATAATGATTCAACTACGAATTCCCAAAAAGTTGGAGGAGGTTTTCTAAAAACTTTATTACTTCCAAAATGTTGTTCTCTATTCTCCTCTGATGAGATTCCATTAGTTTTGTCAGTGCCAAGTGCCTCTAAAAGATAATTTATTCCTCCTTTTTCTGTAAAATGATTAATATCTTGCATATTTTCATCTCTTTCCTTATATTTATTTACAATATCAGTTAACTCTTGTGCTGTTATACTGAAAGCAGTAGAGGCTTGACTACTTCCCTGAGCAGGAGTAGAGCCACTTGTTATATAGACCATATCACTGCTTTGACGACTTTCTTTATTTATTAAATTTTCCTCCATCAATTTATATATATATTTTTCCAATAATGGATTAATAAAAATACTAAAATTTAATTTATTTTATTGTTTATATTAAAAAAATAAATTATTTTTTTTAAAAATGTTGAAATTATTAAT
>CAMKEH010000039.1 GCA_946411515.1 uncultured Clostridium sp. | reverse complement strand
TTTCTTAATATAAAGTAAATATATTCTACCTTGCTACCATATAATATTAATAATAATAAATAGTATAAATAAATAATAATATGGAATAATATGGGAAAAGGAGCTTTTTTAGGGCGGTAGCAAAAAGGTAGCAAAATAAAATTTCATTTGCTACCTTGCTACTTTTACTTATTTTCAACTAATTCGCCCTTATTTGTTTTGGTTTTTTCATCGGCTTTTTTATCTTTAGTGAAATCTAAATTAAAACTAAACAGATTATTAATTAATTCGTTAATTGATAAATAAAAGCCTCTAATGTTTTTAGGGTTTTTAGAACCTTCAACTTTAATCTTATTTTGTTTTGTAATATACTTTTCATAACTTTCGTTATAATCCTCCTTTCCCATTTTCTCTTTTAAAATATCAGTTAAACCTAAATAATCTAATATAGACTCTATTTCAACAGTTTCCTCAACATTATTATTAACAAATTTAGTTAAACGTGCAAAGTTAATAAGAAAATGTTTGTCAGAACCTTCTTTACAATATCTGTTATAAGTTATGAAATCAAAATCATTATTTTTAACTGATTCTATAAAGTGTCTTGGAGTATATTCATTATTAATTACTTTGTTTTTCTTTTTAAATTCAGTATTTAATAATTTTATTACTTCTTTACTTATATCATAATCATAATTACTTGAATCTTCTGTTATTTCATACATTTCAGGGAGGAACTCAACTTTTTCACCTATAGCTTTAGAGGTGTCGTCAGCTATTTCATGTAATAAATCTATAGTTAATTTTTCAGGGTTGAATAATCTTTTATCTTTAGATTCAATTAATGGTATGATTTTTTTCTTATATTCATTTCCTATTAATGCTAATTTTCTTAATATTGTTCCTTCTGTGTCGGCTGGTATGTATGTTTCATCAAATTTTTTTCTATCTTCTTTAGTAACATAACTTTTAGAAGTATAATCTCTTATCTTGTATCGTTCTCTTATATAGTCTTTAAACTCCATTCTTTCATTTAACAAGAATACAGGTAAAGCAAAAGCGTTGAAAACATCACTTTTCTTATTATCTGCTCTGTTTTTAGTTATTCTTGTTGTTTTGTCTTGTGTTGCTTTTTTCATTACATCAGGAGTTTCAGGTTGATTTAATAAATTATAACATTCATCAAAAGACTTACAGAAACTGTCTTCCTCTAATTTTGAACCTAAAACGCTAACTGTAGCTCCTGAATTCTCTTCATCAGTTATTAAATAGAATAATCTTCCTAAACTTATAGCTCCTGATTTATTTCCTTTTGTTTTACCTATCAGAATTAAAGAATAGATTCCTGTTTTATAACCTATTTGTTTTAAACAATAGCTGAAAGGACTCCACAACATAAATCTATAAACTGTTGAATCATTGGCTTTTCCTTCATCTGACCGCTTAAACATGATTTCATTAAGTAACTTTATAGCTTCAGCTACATCTTTAGTAGTATATTCTTTAAGATTTTGTAGTTTAGAATTTTCTACTACTTTTCCATTCACTATATAAAAGCCTTTAAGATATGCTTCTGTTTTAGTGGTTATTCGTTCGTTTTTAGTACCGTCAATAATGAAATAGTTTAGTATTTCATCGATAAAGTCTTTTCTTGCATTATAAAAAACTTTGGCTTTTTTGAATTCAGTTACTAATTCATTATTAGTTAAATATTCAGCTGTTATTTCTTTTTTAAATGTTAGATTATTATAGGTTACATTATAAACTGGTTCTAATATGCCTAATGAATCTAATATTATTTCTACTTTTTTAATAATAACATTAGCTACAGAAACAGTTTCAGTTTCCATATGTCCCTCTTTATTTTCGCTTTCTGTAATCTTTTCAATTCCTTTTTTACTTTGTAAGTAATAGGAATCATCTTCAGAAACCATATCTCCAAATATAATATCATTAACAGTATCTTTATTTTCTTCAATTTCGTTAGTAGCTTCTTCAAATTCCTTAACATGTGTAGTTTTGAATATTCTTTTATCTAAATTGTTTAAACTTGCCCTAATATCTCTTTCAAAGAATTTTGGGAGTTTTATTCCTTCAGATTCTAAATATTCCTCCAGTTCTTTAATTTTCACTATTTCAAAAAAATTATTTTTGAACTTGAATTTAAAAGAATCTACTTCTTTTCCTGTTTTACTATATCTGAAAGAACCAATTTTTTTATTAAAATCTATTGTTAAGTCAATTCCTTCAAGTAAGCCCTCATATTTTAACCATTTATTATGATTCTCATCCATTAAATAAACAGGAACTTCATTTTCATTAATAGTAATTGTTGTTATCTTTTCTTTTCTGAATTGTTTATTACAAATATTATTTAATTCATCAGAAAAAACATTAATATTAAAATTATTATCTCTTTGTTGTATGAGTTCACAAAGCTTGGGTAAACCAGCCTTATTTTCTTGTCTGTCATAATTTTTCAGTACTGTTTTAATAAAATCTTGGCTGTTATCGAATATATCGCCAATTTTTTTTACAATACCTTCGGCTATTTGGCTGGAACTGTCTTTACTAATATGATAACTAAAATAACCTCCTAAATATAAAGCTCCATTATGTTTTGCACCATCTATTATTGGAAATATTGGAGTAACTAATTCAATTACTTTTTTTATTTCCTCTTGAGATAAACTTTTTAAATTACTATTGGATTTGGATTTACCAGTACCATTATTTTTATTATAAGTAACTGGGGTGGGTTCGTCTGCTATAGTTGGTTTGTAAGTATAACCTTTACTTATTAATGTATCTATTATTAGCTGGTTTAAGTCCTCTACAATATCCATACCAGCCAACTTATTTAACTCACTAATTACTTGATATTCTCCAGTTCTGGTTTTACTACCTGCTAATACAGTTTGTTTTTTGTCTTGGTTTGTGAATACCTCTATACTATCATTTAAACATTTACCAGCTAATTCTTTAATTTTAAAGTCCTTTGGGAAATATAAGCTGTGACTTGTTGTACTGGTATCTGGCTGGGTTTTCTTATTCCAGTAATATATATGGTATCCTTCAGATTGTGTTTGTACTATTATACAGTTAGGTAAATCTTTTAAATCCTCATATATTAGTTTTTGAGTTTCTTTTTTTATGTTTAAGTCTGGATTGTCTTCACTGGTTTTGTATCCATCAATATCTATACATGCAATACTATAACCATTTCGTTTGTTACCATAACCAATAATTACACCATAATTACCTCTATGATATTTTAAACCAACTTGTGTATACTCTTTACCATTTTTGGTTTTGTATTTAAGTTCCTCTGTAAGTGGGTATACTTTTTTATTCCAGTTGGTAATTAATGGGTATTTATCCCATCTTGTTAATGGTACTACATTTATTTTATCTTGTTGTATATGTTCCTCCAAGTCTGGTAATTGTTCAGTTAATCGTTTGTACTGGACGCTTATTTTAGGCTCTGTTGCCTCTAAATCTGCTAAAAGGGCTTCTATGTCTTCATCACTAAATTCTAAATCGTCATCAATAGTCTTAGTATTAATCAAAGTAGACATAAATATCACCTTCTTTTAATATCGCTTTTCTTATCCTTAATAGCTTTTTATACTTTGTTTCATTTTCCATATATTTTCTTAATGCTGTATCTTCATCCATACCATCATTCCGTTCATGGTATCTTTTCTTTTCTTTTGCAAATTTATAAGCACATGCAAAATAATGTAATCTACTCTTACAATCTTTAATATTTTCATCTACATCTTTTAATAATTTATCAGTATAATTTATCATTTTTATAGCCATTTTTTATAACTCTCCTTTTTTCAATTCTTTATTTATTATTTCGTCTGGGATTTCATCTATAATCTTAAAAAAAAGCTATCTCAGTAACGTGGTTTCATATCTATATCAGTAACTATATTATAGCGATGTTCAACTATATTAAGGGCTTCGAAAAATGTTAATTTATGTTCGGTCATTTTTTCACTTCACTATTTTTTTAAAATAAGTAATATTAATTGAGTACTGGAGAATTAACGAACTTTAAAGAGAGTTACTAAAAAA
>CAMKEH010000038.1 GCA_946411515.1 uncultured Clostridium sp. | reverse complement strand
TAAATTAATATTAAGTGTTGCTACACCATTATCATTAGTAGTTCTATTATAAAAATAAATGAGTCTAATGCTGCTGTTCCCGCAAAAGCCCAACAACGATTAGTTTGACCCTGATCTTTAACAGAACTAACATAACCATGATCTGCTAAATTATAATATGATGGAATAGAATCAATTTTATCAAAATCCGTACGATATATTGGTAAATAAGTATTAGTCTTAATCAAATCTATACTAGGATTAGCATACAAAGTAACATTATCAGTATTGTAAATAAAATTATTATTATCTAAAGTTTCATTACTAATACTATTATTATTGTAATCTTCACCTAAGCATATATTGTTCTGTTCGATTATATTTCCACTATTAGTAGCAGAATTATTTATATAATAATCTTTTTGTAAATTACATACATTTTCTGATGGGTTTTTTTCTATATTTGTATTTATTTTATTAAAATCCCCAATATCATTTATATTATCATAAGATGTATTTTCTGCGAATGCTATTGGACTAATACAACATAAGAGTATTAGACAAAAAATCATTTTTTTAATCATATTATATTAACTCCTTTATATTTTTGTTTTTAATTTATATGAATTAAATTATATAAGCATTTAGAATCCGTTTTTTAGATATGGGTTAAATTCAGCCTTGTAATATCAACTGTAAAAAAAAACTAATATTAAGAGACTGTCCAAAAACTAAATCAGAACTGAACATTAATGTAAAAATTCTTATTGATTATATATAAACATTGAATAATATAATAATTAAATGTTTTAATTTTTACATAATGTTTAATTGATAAATACTTATTGGACAGTCTCATTAATATATCATGATTGTATAAAAATGTTAATTGTAATATAAAAAAAATGTATACTGATTTCTTTCATTTTAAAATACAACTCTCGTTTGTTATTTTTTTAAAAATTTTCCTGTATCAGTATATATTTATATTACAAATATTTGATATTATTTAAACCTAAGAAAGATTTAAACACTTCCTTAGATGATTATAAGAGGATACATCCTCCTCTTATACCCCTAGTACCTTTTTATATCTTTATAATTCCTTGTATGCTTTGCAATGGATTAAATAAACATTTATCCGATAATATAATTATTGTTTATGTGGGTATCTATTATATCAATTCAAATAATTTAAGAATATTCTCATCAACATCTTCTTTATTGGCGTTATTTGCCAAATATTTTGCAAGTAATGGTTTTTTAAGGGATTTATGAGTATTACTTTTAATAAATCTATCAATATCTTTTGAAAATTTCTCAGAACTATCTCTCATTCTATTAATATCATCAGAGGTTATCCTAACATCGGTTTCATTAGTTTTATCTAAATAATCATTGATGGACTTAATAAGCACTTCATCAGTAAATGAATCCTCAAATTCATCTTCACCTAATCTAAATACTTGATCTTGAGATAGGTCATCATATTGGTCGATAATTTCCTGTAATTTATTTTCAGTATTTTCGTTTGCATCATTGTCCATTACAATAAATATGTTGATGTTTGAAAAGGCATTTTTTATGATTCTTACAAAGTTTGGTATATCAGTAATGCCTTCAGCTTTAACAATTTTTACAAAGTGATGTGAAATTGGAAGACTATATATCTTGTGGTAAAACTCATGTAGGAATAGTTGTTCTGATTCGCCCTCAACAATGATTAATTTATTTGTAAAAAATAAATCTAAGTTAGTTATTCCTATTTCATTTAAAAATTGAGGTTCTGCATCTTCAGTTAATGATTTAACATTGGATTTATTGTTTGAATCTAAAAACATTAGTTTAATATCATTCGGATTAACTTCGTTTATTAAAAAAGGAGAATGTGTTGTTATTATTACTTGTTTATTGTCTTTGGTTAAATCTTTAAACAAGTTGAATATCTCTAATTGTGCTTTAATATGTAGATGAGTATCAGGTTCATCAAAAACATAACATAAGTCATCTTTGTCACGTTTATGTTTAAAAATTGCCATTGTTGTTCTTCTGTTTGTCCCATCACCCATTTTTTCAAGAGAAATTTTTTGATTTTTGGAATTAAGTAAGTTAACGGTTATATTTAAATTCATTTTTGGATTAGGTTCAATTGTAACATCAATTTTTTTAAAGTCAGGTAAGAATTCAGATAAACTTTCATATAATTTTGGGATATTATCAGGATTCAATGCATCATCTTTAAATTTATTAATTTCAGTTGTTAAATAGTCTTTTATACTTTTATTTTCTATTTCATGGTTCCAAATATTCTGTTTTAATTCTTTAAAGAAAGCATTCTCAAAAAAAGAGTTTGTATTTTCAAAGGTTCTACTTCCTAAAAAGCTGATTGGGTACCCAATTTCTTTAGGTTCTATGAAACTATTATTTTCAGTTAGTTCTTCAATTTTAGTATTTATATTAGTTATTAATGTTTCAATTTTAACATTTGACCTATATATCACAGCAAATGTTCTACAATATTCATTTATAATTTCTCTTTGTTCTTCTTCGTTTTTTTTGGCAAATTCTTCAGAATTGATTTCACAATGTATTTTTTCACATTTCTCTTTAGAGGGCTTACTTTCTAAAATAGATTTTAATCCTTCTGGCTGTATTGTCATTTTATAAATTTCATCATTAGTTTCCAGTTCAATTATAACGTCTTTTGATTCATCTCTAAAATCATCAAGGTCAATAGGGTCTCCATTTAATAATATCTTCATGGAATCAATTAAAGAAGTTTTACCAGCATCATTTTCTCCAATAATCACATTTAAACCATTGTTAAATACCATGCAAAAATTGTCTAATGATCTAAAATTTTTTACTTTGATTTTTTTTAACATTATTTCACCATTATTGTTATTAGAAGTTTTCAAAGACTAAAAGATTCTATTTTTGGTTTTATCTTATTTTTACAGTTCTGTAGGTGTCTCTAATGAATCTATGAAAGAACTTTCCTTTTGATGGGGCAGACATTAACTCATTGTAAATATTTTGTGGAACATCGTAATACTCATAAAGTCCCCGATCATTAAATTCAATGGTTAATATTTTGGTTTCAGAATCATAGCCTACAGCACTTAAATTTGTTGAATTTACTTTTATCATTATATTTTCTCCTAAATTGTTATTGGGACCTTTTTATTCGACAGCTATTTTCTATGTTTATAATGTTCTCTAATTTTTAAAAGCTCAATCAGTAGACATTGAGTTTTTCAGCTTCGTCACTAATTGTGCTTGAAGCACTTGTGAATTTTTTTTTCGCATGATAATTTTCAATCTTGCCAAGTTGAAATGCAATAACATGGTCTAATAGCTCAAAATTAATTACTTGTTCATCTAGGTTATTTAATTTATCAATTATGGGGTGCTAGAAATTTGGTACTATTAAATAGTACATATACTCCATAATTCTAATAGTTAAACCTTGAAACCATACTGATTTGTATGGGGTCCCATAATTAATTTTTAATTTTAAAATAGGGTAATGTATAATCACAAAATTTAATAACTTACATATAGTTATTTAGTGATTAAAATACAACCATGATTAAAACTATGATAAACATAATCCTAAAATTTATTTTATTGGGTAATGTATTTAAATTTATTTGGAATGAAAAAATAAAAGACATATTTAATTATGGAGTTAAAAATAGAAATAATTTTGTAATTCATCTTAAAATATTTTTATACACATATTTTTTAATTATACTATTTCTGATGTTATTAATAAATTAAATAGGTCTTTTAAGCTTAGAAATTTTGCTGTAATTTTAAAGGTTCCTAGTGAATCTCAAGTTTATGAGTATATTAGTCGATATGACTCTGATACCTACAGTAATATTGTCAATTCAATACTTAGAAAGTTTTTTAAACCACATACAAGAAGAAAAAAATACTTATAATGTTTTTCGGAAAGTTTTGTACCATTAATGCATAAATTAACAAATGACAATACACAATGCTAAATGAGTATTTTTACAATCTAACGAATTAAATGCTTTATTCAACATGAGCAAATTAGTAACTCAAATGGTAAAAACATTAGGAAATATACTATAAATATCATTATCGTACTGAAGATAAAAATTTCCAATTTTATAGTACTTGTGTTAGAATTAATAAACTT
>CAMKEH010000037.1 GCA_946411515.1 uncultured Clostridium sp. | reverse complement strand
TATTTTTTATCAAAAATAGTTTTAAATACTCCCTTATCTATTAAATTCGAAAAGATATTTTTAAATATAATTAAAACAATTGGTCCTATCAAAAGTCCTAATATGCCAATTACTTTAAAACCTGTATACATTGCAATTAAAGTAAATATAGGATGAATACCTATATTTTTGCTAACTAATTTTGGTTCTAAAAATTGTCTTGCAATTGACATTACAACAAGTAAAACTATAATTGCAATACCTAAATTTATATCTCCATTTATACCACTTAAGATTGCCCAAGGAATCATAACAGTTCCTGAACCTAAAATTGGAAGAGCATCGACAAAACCAATAAATAAAGCTATAAGTAATGGATATTGTATGTTAAACCCAGTAAAATGTAAAATATATAATCCAATTAGTGATATTATAAAAGAAACTAAAACTAATGTTGCTTCTGCTTTTAAATATCCTCCTAAACTTTCCTTTAATTCATTTAAATGTCTTCTTATTTTCTTCATCCAAGTCTTTGGTGTATGATGTTCTAATTGATCTAAAATATAAATTCTATCAACACAAATAAAATATAGAGCAACTATTGTAATACCAATACAAATACCAATATAAGGAAGACTTGTAATAAAACTAATTAATCCTGTAAGAATTCCTCTTACCCAGTTAGAAACAGTATCTAATACTTCTCCTGTTGAATTTTGAATTACTGATAATATTTCATTAGACAAATGTATTTTATCAAAATTAAAATTAGAAATTATTTCTTGAAATTTATCATACATTTTATCAATATGATAATTTAAACCTTCAAGCAAACTTGATGATTCAGAAAATAATGTAATTAAAAGCCATAAAACACTACCAACAATAATTATTAATGCTATCAAAAATATTATTATCGAACTTGTTCTTCTACTTAATTTGGTCTTTTTCATAATAAATTTTATTGCAGGTTCAATAATTAGCGCAATTATAAATGCAATTAAAAATGGCATGTAAAAAACAGAAAGTTTTAAAGCAATTAATAATCCAATTAGTAAAAATATTACGTATAATAATCTCTTTCCTACACTTGTCCAATAAGAAACATCAATATTCATCTCTTCCCTCCTACTTTTTAAGTATATGCAAAAGGACGAAAAAATATAATTTTTCGTCCTTTAAGATTATTATTTTATTCAGCATTTTTATTTTTATTGCAATCACAAATGTTGTTTAGAGTTTGACACACTTCATGTGTACCAATTTGATTATCGTTTTGAGATAAATTTCCAAGAGTTAATATTCCTACTAATTTGTTATTTTCATCACAAACAGGTAATCTTCTTATTTGATGATTTCCCATTTTGTTTTGTGCTTCATCTATATTTTCATTTTGAGTACAAGTACATACTTTTGTTGTCATTATTTCACTAATTGGTGTTGTAGTTACATCTTTATTACACGCTACACTTCTAAGTAAAATATCTCTATCTGTTATTATTCCACAAACATCATTATTGTTATCACATACAGGAACACATCCAATATGATTTTGAGACATTAATTTTACAACATCTTGTATATTAGTTTCTGGTTTTACCCAATATACATTGTTAGACATACAGTCTTTGACTTTCATACTATTTACCACCTTTCAAATTTAGTTATTATTATTTTTTGTCATAATGATAAATAATATTCAAAATTTATTTTATAATTTTATTACTTTTCATATATATTATTTTCATTTCCTCTAGGCCTAATTGGTGGCCTAGGACCAGGCATTTGTGGTCTTCCTGGAAAATATGGCGGTCTAGGTGGTGGTGGAGGTGGAAAATTTCCAGGTCTAGGTGGCCTTCCGATTAATTCTCTAATTAGTAAAATTTTAATTAAATCTCTTAATCCATTGTTTCTTTTATACCTATATTCTCCCCTAGTTTCTCTTATATGTTCTTTTATACTTTCTTCTTCTCTTTTTAAATTGTTGTTTGTATTTTTTCCTTCACCTGCAATTACTTTGTTATCTATATTAATATTTAAATTTATTTCGTTATTAGTTCCTTCTATTGCAAAATAAATTTCATCTGCCATATCTTCTAATAAATCTTTTGTTAATGGCTCTATTATCTCCGAGCATCGTTTTGTAATCATTGGGTATATAATTTTATATATTTCAGGATAAAATTTCTCTAATTCATATTTCTCGTTTGAATTATGACTATTTATATTATCATTATTATATGTATTTGTATTATTACTATTATTAATATTATTTTTTTCTTCGCCTAAAACACTTTTTATATATTGTTCATAATTTTTATCAAAATACATTAAAAAACCTCCTTATTATTTTATATATAATATGGAGGTTTTTAAATTTTTGTTAATAGGTATCTGTTATATTATAAATTTTTTACTAAATTTTTAAATTTTATTCCTCTGTCTGCAAAATTTTTAAACATATCAAAACTTGCGCTAGCAGGCGAGAATAGTACAACCTGACCTGGTTTTGATATTTTGTTTGCAAGATTTATAGTATCTTGCAGATTGTCACACATATAGATATCTAAATTTTTATTTTGCTCTTCTAATTCTTTTTTTACAGCTTCATATATTTTTCCAGATGTTTGACCAATCAAAATCAATCCTTTTACTTTTTCTATTATTGGTTTTGCAATTGAAGTGTAGTCTAAATTTTTATCATATCCACCTGCAATTAAAATAATATCTTCATCAAATGATTTTAGTCCAGCTATTGTTCTTGTTGGAGAAGAACTTACTGAATCATTATACCATTTTACTTTATCTATTTCTCTTACAAATTCTAGTCTATGTTCTACTGGTTTAAACTCTTTTATAGCTTCTATCGCTATATCTGTGTTTACTAAAATTTTTGTTGCAGCAAGTGCAGTTGCTATATTTTCAAAGTTATGTTCTCCTCTTAAAAGAACATCTTTAGTATCTAATATATGTTTTCTTATTCCATCATTGCATTCTTTTATTATTTTTTCATCTACAATAAATCCATCATCTAATTTAGTTTTTCCACTAAAAAACACAACTTTTGAATTAGCTTCCTTTTCACAGTTTCTAGTTATTTCATTATCATAATTTAAAACTACTATGTCATCTTTATTTTGAAATTTAAAAATATTCTTTTTACTATCAATATATTCTTGATAATCTTTATGAATATTTAAATGATTTGGTGTGATATTTGTAATAACTGAAATATTAGGACTTATATCCATACCCATTAACTGAAAGCTACTTAATTCTAAAACAACTATATCATCTGGCGTAATTTCATTTAACTTAGTAAAAAGAGGTGTTCCAATATTTCCACCTAAATAAGTATTATATCCTGCTTTTTTTAGTATACTATTTATTAAACTAGTAGTTGTTGTTTTTCCATCACTTCCAGTTACTCCTAATATTTTACAAGGGCATATTTTCATTAGCATTTCTATTTCTGTTGTAACAATTGCCCCTCTTGTTTCTTCAGCCATTAATTCAGGTTTAGTTGGAAGACAACTTGGTGAACGGAAAATAATATCAAAATTTTTTAAATTTTTTAAACTATCTTTTCCAAAATAAAATTTGAATTTATATTTATTTATTTTATCCAAAACTTCTTTTTGAATACTTTCTTCTTCTCTATCATCAAACACTGTTACATTTGCTTTTTTCTCAAACATATAGTCAATTAAAGGAATGTTACTAACTCCTAATCCAATAATTGCTACTTTTCTAAATTTTAAAAAATTTTCAAATTCTTCTAATTTATTATTAATATAACTCATTAAATTTAACACTTCCTAAAAATCTATTTTATATTTTTTCTTTTCTTTAATAATTTCTTTGCTATTATACAATAAATTATATAAAAAAACAAATTTAATTATGAATAATTTTATATTTTTAGTTCACAATAAAATTATATTAAATATGGAGGTGCTTTTTATGTCAAAGAAAAATAATAAAGAAAATAAAAATAACCAAAATAACAACAATAACAGAAATAATCAAAATAATAACAATGAAAAAGAAAATAACAAAAATTGTAGATAATTATTGATATTCTAAAGGTTTTATGATATTATATGTCAGAAAATAATATGCAGGTAATGCAATTTTTGCAAAGGAGGCATTTTAATGTCAAAATCCTGTGTTGTTATGGTTGATGGATTAGAAGAAGAAGTTGAAAACACTGTTGTTGATATTGAAAATCAGCTTTCAAAAAACGGTAAAGTTTCACTTATTCTTTCTAATTCAAAAACCGAGTTGTCTGTAGGTAAGAATTTTATTAT
>CAMKEH010000036.1 GCA_946411515.1 uncultured Clostridium sp. | reverse complement strand
CAATCCCCAATCCCCAATCCCCAATCCCCATTTATATATATTATTTAATTTAATTAATTAAAAAAATTTAATTAATTATTTTTTTTAATAAATGTTGAAAATAATAAATAATTCAAATAATAATTATCTAATAATATTAGTATAACTTTTTATATTAAATTAAATAAATGTCAGAAAGAAGTAATATAATTGAAATAAGTACTAAAGAGAAAAAAGGAGGAAAAAATTTAATAAGTGATGAAGATGGAAAAGAAAGGCAATATGGCTTTGGTATATCAGCTCATAAACTTGAAGATATTATGGGTAGCTATAAAGAGAGAGGGGCTGAATTTAGAGATCTTAAATATTTCAAAGAACAAAATGGGGTTTCAAATTTGGTTAATTCTCTATTAACTAATGAAATAAATGGTATAGCAAGCACTGAACATAGAGAAGAAGTATATGGATCCAACAAAGTTTTTGTAGAGCCTGTTCCCCCTTTTTGTGCTTATGTTTGGGATGCACTTGGTGATATGATGGTTAGAATTTTAATAGTGTGTGCAGTAGTCCAAATAGTTTTGGGATGTACTTTATCTGATGATCCTTCAAAGGATTGGATAGATGGTGTTAGTATAATAGTAGCTATATTAGTAGTAGTACTCGTTGGGTCTATAACAAATTATCAAAAAGAAACAAAATTTCATGAATTAAATGAAGTCCAAAATGAGGGAACAAAATATAATATTATAAGAAATGGAATTCCTCATGAATATACAAGTGATGATATTTTAGTTGGTGATTTAATTATGGTAAATTATGGTGACATTATGGCTGCAGATTTATTACTTATAGAAGGAAATGGAATAAAAATGGATGAAAGTGCTTTAACTGGTGAATCAGATGCAATGAAAAAAGAACCTTATCATAAATGTATTGAATTACAAAATAAAGGAGAACAAAAATTACCATCACCTTTAATTTTATCAGGCACAAATTGCATTGAAGGAAGTGGGAAAGCTATTGTTTTAGCAGTAGGAGATCATTCACAAAAAGGAATAATTCGTCGTACAGTTGATAATGCCCAAGAAAATAGTCAAACTCCTTTGGAAGAAAAATTGGAAAAGATTGCTGGTATGATTGGTTATTTTGGTTTAGGTGCTGGAATTGTAACTTTAGTTGCATTATTTATAAGATTTGGAGTTAATTTTGATAGTCAAATGAAAGATTATAATATTGACTCTAAAGTAGAATCTATTATGACCATCTTTTTATTTAATTCTCCTGAACAAAAAAACAATGATAAAGTTTATGGACATACAAATAATAATTTAACTAATCCTAAATCTATGGTTGCTAAAAATATTTTAGATATTATTATTTTATGTATTTCAATTATAGTTGTAGCTATTCCTGAAGGATTACCTTTAGCAGTTACTCTCTCATTAGCTTTTTCAATTAAAAAACTAATGGATTACAATAATTTAGTAAGGAAAATGCACGCTTGTGAAACAATGGGAGGTGCAAATTATATTTGTACTGATAAAACAGGAACTTTGACTAAAAATGAAATGAGTGTTTTTAAAGTCCTGACAGGTAATGATGAATTTGAGCTTCAACAAAATTTAAATGTTGAAAATGTTGGAAAATTAGGCACAGAAAGGGCAAATAATACCGAAACTGTAAAACAGATTAGAGAAGATCATGAAAAATATTTTAAAAATGAACAATATTGGGAAGTCTTAAAAGTAGCCATATCTTTAAATGTAGAATGTTCCATAACAAAATATGATTATAGAGATATAAATGGAGATACAGAAAAATGCGAGACAAAGAATAAAACAGATAAGGCTTTTATTGATTTTCTATATAGATTTAAATCACCAATAAGTGTTGAAAAAGAAAAATATTTAAAAAATCAAACAAGTTATAAGCAATTTCCTTTTGATTCAAAGCGTAAAAGAATGACTACTTTTGTTTTTAATGATGAATTCCCTTCAAAATACAGACTTTTTTCTAAAGGAGGAGGAGAAAATGCTGCTTTATTTTGTAAATCTTATTTAGATCCAGAAAATGGCACAATAAAACCAATGGATGATAAAAGCATAGATAGAATTAAAGATTCAATAAAGAATTTTAATAAAGATAAATTAAGGTCACTTTATATAGCATATAAAGATATAACTAAAGAAGAATATATAAATTGCGAAAAAGTTAATGATGATGGAAAATTAATAGATACATATGGAATGGTATTCCTTGGAGTTTTTGGTATTAGAGATTCTTTAAGAGATGGAGTAGTTGAAGCTGTAAAAAAATGTCATGAAGCCTCAGTAAATGTAATCATGGTTACTGGTGATAATATAGTTACAGCTACAGCAATTGCTAAAGAGTGTGGAATTTTAGGCTCAGAAATAGATTTAAAAGATTTAGGTCCGGATAAAATAGAGCAAGATCCTGAAGCCATGAATGATAACTCAAGGAAAAAAGAATATATTAGTAATTTATTAAAGAATAAGCCAAGAGCAATAACTGGAAATAGTTTTTATAATTGTGTAGGAGGATTGATTTGTGAAGAATGCCAAAAAGATACAAATTTATGTAAATGCCCAAAAACTGAAGCAGAAGCAAAAGAAATGCAAAAAAGGAATAAGGAAGAAGAACCAAGAAAAGTAAAAAAAGATGTTATTAAAAATATGAAAAATTTCAAATTAATCACAGAAAGATTAAATGTTATGGCTAGATCTCAACCAATGCATAAATATGCTTTAGTTTTAGGATTAAGAGCTTTAAGAAATGTTGTTGCTGTTACAGGAGATGGAACAAATGATGCACCTGCATTATCTAAATCTGATGTTGGTTTTGCAATGTTTGCTGGAACAGATATAGCAAAAGAAGCTTCAGATATTGTTATCATAGATAACAATTTTAGTTCTATTGTAACAGCAATTATTTATGGAAGAAATATTTATGATAATATTAGGAAATTTTTACAATTTCAGTTATCTGTAAATTTTTGTGCTTGTTTAATTGTTTTTATATGTGCATGTATAGGAAATGAAACTCCTTTAACTCCTATACAAATGTTATGGGTTAATTTAATTATGGATTCTTTAGGATCTTTAGCTTTGGCAACAGAACCACCTTATGAAGAATTACTACAAAGAGAGCCAACTAAAAGGAGTGAATCTATTATTAATGGTCGTATGTGGAAACATATTGTTCTCCAAAGTCTTATACAAATTGTAGTTTTATTAATTTTATATTTAATTGCTCCAAATTTTGTGAAAGAAGGAGATTTAGAAAGATTGGCAGAGAATACTATAATTAATTATTGCTATGGACAAATGCCAGGAAATTCTACCAAAGAGCATATCATATTTGGTACAGAGTCAAGTTGGTCAAGTGATATTAAATTACAAACTAATATAAAAAAGGATTTTTGTGGAAAATATGCTTCTAGACAATCATTAGCTGTTGCTTATAAAGAATATTCAAATGGTAATGGAGGCTCTGTTCATATGACTTTAATATTTAATGTTTTTGTTATTTATACCTTGTTTAATCAAATAAATTGTAGAATGATTGATGATTCATTTAATATATTTAAAAGAATGAATAGAAGTCTTCTATTTCCTTTAATTACACTTGTAGAAATGGCTCTTCAAGTAATTATTGTATGTTTTGGTAAATCTATTTTCCATGTAGCAAATAATGGTTTAACTGGAGAGCAATGGGGTATATGTATTGGATTTAGTGCAATTACTTTTGTTGTTTCTATTATTGCAAAATTATTACCTTTTGAAAAATGTATTGATAGTTGCCTAAAAAGTAGTGAAAAAGAAAAATCTGAAGATAAAAAAATTTCTGATCAAGAGGGTGGATCCAGTTCAACTAATGAAAGCTCAGATAATATTAAACTAAGGGTGCATCAAAAGAAGAAATTATATGATCAAGCAATACCTAATGAAGAAAGAAGAAAAAAAGAAGAAAAAGATGTATTGAAATTAAGTGAAAATAGTTCTATTCAAGTACCAAAGGAAAATGAGGATGAAAATTTATAATTTAGGAAATAATTATATCTTATTAAATATATGAATTAATTAAAAAATAAAATGATTTATTTTTTCTGTAAATTTGCTCGAATTCATTTCTCAAATATGAAAAAGTATTTTATGATATATATTAATATTTTTATTAAATCATTTAATGATTAATATTATATTAATTTTTATAAAATTTTTTTTATTGATTAAATAGTAAAATTAATTAAATTAATATTATTATTCCTAATTATGATTTCCAATAAAATTTTTTATTAAATTTATTCATCCAAAAAGTAAAATAAATTAGTCGCAATGTTAAATATATCAAAAATTATTTTATTTTATTAATATAATCATTTTATTCTTTCATATAATATATTTAAATTTATAATTTAAATGAATTAATAATTAATTTTTATTATTTATTTCATAAATAATTATATAAATAATAATTATTAAAATTTTAATTTATTTTAAATTTATCTTAATAATATTTTTTAACATTTTTAATGGGGATTGGGGATTGGGGATTGGGGATTGGGGA
>CAMKEH010000035.1 GCA_946411515.1 uncultured Clostridium sp. | reverse complement strand
GGAATACCATGGAAAAGTGATCCAAGCAAAACTATAGAACTTGCAAGATATGTATTTAAAATATCAGATGATGAAACATCTGGAACAATACTTCAAACTAAAACCGATGGAAGTGCATTAACACTACAAGGAAGTTTAAATAGTTATACAGAAGAAGGGACAAGAGAAACAGGAACTAAAAATGCTGTAGGAAAGGACATAAATGATTTCATTTCAAAGACAAATGCAGCGGGAGGATTTTGGATAGGAAGATATGAGGCAAGAATTGAAGGATATAAAAGTGTAAATACTAATTGTCCATTGAATGATCCAAATTGGGTAGGATATACAGGAGGAAAATTAGTAGAAAAACCAGGAGCACAGGTATTTAATTATATAACACAAAATAAAGCATCTGAATTATCAAGAACAATGTATACAAGTGAATATTTTGAAAGTGATTTAATAAATAGTTATGCATGGGACACTGCAACATTATTTTTACAAGAAAATGATAATAGAACATATAATATAAACACTAATTCAAATTATAAAGCAAAATATTCAAATCAGATAAGATTATCAACAGGATTAAAAAATACAGGAACAAATAATTTAAGTGCAGAAGCTAATAAAGATAAAATATGTAATGTATATGATATGGCTGATAACTGTTTGGAATGGACAACAGAAACCTTGAGCAACGAAAGCTATCCTTGCGTGGAACGTGGAGGTAGTTACTACAGCAGTTACAGTTACACTAGCAGTCGTAACTGCAACAATACCACTATTGCCAACGATAGCTATTCCTTCCGTCCTGTACTTTATATTAAGTAGAACTGTGCTCTGTGAAAATCAAAATTATAACATTGTAAAGAAGTATTTTACAGTGCAACAATTTAATAAGATTATTGATTAATAATGTAAGCAATAGAAAGGCGTTGAAAATATGAAAGTAATATTAAAAGCAGACATAAAAGGAGTAGGAAAAAAAGATGAAGTAATAAATGCATCAGATGGATATGCAAGAAATTTCTTACTACCTAAAAATCTTGCAGTTGAGGCAAATGCGGAAAATATGAGTAAATTAAAATCGAAACAAGATGCAAATGCATATAAAAAAGGACAAGAAAAAGAAGAAGCTAAAAAAACAGCTGATAAACTTTCAAAAATATTATTAAAAGTACCTGTAAAATCAGGTGAAAATGGAAAAATATTTGGAGGAGTATCTGCTAAGGAAATATCAGAACTATTAAAATCTGAATATAAAATAGATATTGATAAAAAGAAAATAGAAGTAAAAGAAACAATAAAAACATTAGGTACAAGAACAATAACTATTAAACTATATGAAGGAATAGTTGGTAGTTTAAAAATAGATGTAATTAGCAAATAGAAATATAAAAAATTAGGAGAATGTAAATGGAATTAGGTAAAATACCACCACATGATATAGAAGCAGAACAAGCAATTATAGGTAGTATGCTTACAGACAAAGATGCTGTTATCTCAAGTATAGAAGTTTTAAAACCAGAGGACTTTTATAGAGAAGATAATAAGATAATTTATGAAGCAGTATTAAGTTTGTATAATCGTGCAGAACCAATTGATATAATTACTGTAAAAGCAGAACTTGAATCAATGGGGATGTTTGAAAAAGTAGGAGGATTAGAATATTTAGCAGAGTTGCCAGAAAAAGTTCCTACTACTGCAAATGCTACAAAGTATATAAAAATAGTTGAAGAAAAATCAACATTAAGAAGATTAATAAAAACAGCAAATGAAATAATAGAATTAGGATATGATACAACTGAAGAAGTAGATGATATTATGGAAGGTGCTGAAAAGAAAATCTTTAATATAATGCAAGATAAAAGTCAAAAAAGTTACACGCCTATAAAAGATGCATTAGTAGAAAGTTTTACTAAATTAGAGGAATTATACAATAGAAAGCAACATATAACAGGTGTACCATCTGGTTTTTCAGAACTAGATTATAGAACAGCAGGATTTCATGGATCTGAATTGATTTTAATTGCTGCAAGACCTGCTATGGGTAAAACAGCATTTGCACTAAATATAGCAACCAATGCTGCATTAAAAGCAAATGTACCAGTTGCAGTATTTAGTTTAGAAATGTCAAAAGAACAGTTAGTGAATAGAATTTTATGTAGTGAATCTATGGTAGATAGTAACAAAGTAAGAACAGGTAAATTAGATGAAGAAGATTGGACAAAGCTTGCAGGAACGATAGGACCATTATCAGAAGCAGAAATATATATTGATGATACACCTGGTATAAATATAATGGAAATTAGAGCTAAATGTAGAAAACTAAAATTAGAGAAAAATATAGGAATGGTAGTTATAGATTATCTACAATTAATTCAAGGAAGTGGAAAAAGATCTGGAAGTAGGGAGCAAGAAATCTCAGAAATAAGTAGATCATTAAAGATACTTGCAAAAGAATTAAATGTTCCAGTAATTGCCTTATCACAATTATCAAGAGCGGCAGAGCAAAGACCAGATCATAGACCTATGCTTTCTGATTTAAGAGAATCAGGAGCAATAGAACAAGATGCTGATATTGTAATGTTTCTATATAGAGATGATTATTATAATAAAGACAGTGAAAAGAAAGATATAGCAGAAGTTATAATTGCAAAACATAGAGGCGGTTCAACAGGAACAGTTGAATTATTATGGCTTGGAAGTTATACAAAATTTGTTAATTTAGAAAAAAGATTTGATGACTAAAAACTTGTAAATGGCTTTATCCCTAATGATTTTTGATAAAATATACAAAGATGTAATAAAAAAGAAATGAAAGTTTAATAAAAATAGCAAAAAATGCAGAACGTTAATATGCGTAAAAGTATATAGATTAATAAAAAGCAACAGCCCAAAAAGGTTGTTGATTTTTTTTGTTTATCTTATTAATATATATATAGAAAAATAACATGGAGGAATTTAATGAAGCATCAAAGAAAATTATTAAAAGTATTAATAGGAATAATGCTATTACAATTTATATGTGTACTGAATCAAAACCACATATCATTAGCAATTGAAGATTATTCTTCAAAAAGTGAAGAGTATGAAGTTTATAGTGATGCATATAAAGAATATTTGAAGTTATCTGATGAGGAAAAAAAGCAGAGATATGTGATACCTAGAGAATATGAGGTACCATTAGATAGTATATATGAAGATACAGTGAAAAGACAAAAGTCACCAAAATTATCTAATTTGTTTGGAGTGCTAAAAGAGTATGAAACAGTTCCACTATCTGCAAATGATATACCAGAAACATTTAATTTAAGAGACATAATCGAAATTCCAGAAAAAAATCAAGGATCAGAAGGGCTTTGCGCTTTATATTCATGTATGCGAAGTGTAGAAACTAATTTAGCATTGCATGAAAAAGTCAATTGTGATTTATCAGAAAGGCATACAGATTATATAACTTCAAAAGATTTAGGAATATATGGTTCTCTGCGCGATTTACATGATGGACTGTCATTAAGTTTATTTAAAGAGTATTGTGCAGATAATTATGGACCAGTATACGAAAGTGAAGTTCCTATTTCTGCATCATATACTGAAGATGAGTATGAATATTTAAAAAATATAGAAAATAGGGTGTATGTTACAGAATTTGTAGATTTTCCAACAATAGATAAAGTTAATCATACATATACAGATGAAGAATTAGAATTGTTTAGAAATAAAGTTAAAAAGCATATTATGGAAAATGGATCAATATATTCAGTTATATGGGCATACTTAATAAAAAATATAAATGGATACAATACTTTATATAATCCGGGAGGTGGATCTAACCATGCAATAAGCATAATAGGATGGGATGATAATTTTTCAAGAGACAATTTTGAAGATGCTAATGGAAATAAACCTGAAAAAGATGGGGCTTATATAGCAGTTAATTCATGGGGATCAAACGACATTATATATATATCTTATGAAACAGGAACTATAGAAAGAGACATGTTTGGTATAGGAAGTGCTACAACAGATATTAACAAAGTAGAAAAAAAAGAGGTACAATTTCAAGATATAAATTTATATCAGGGAATGAAAGATAGTTTGAAAAGAAATGTAATTGCTTTTGATGATACTACTAGAACAATATCATATTTGAATACACATAGAGTGAGATTACGTTTATCTAATAAAAATATTGAAAATTTGCAAGGATTAGATAATTTTAATCAATTAGAAGAACTGTTTTTATCTAATAATAATATATCAGATTTATCAGTTTTAAGTAATATTACAAAATTAAGATATCTATCTTTAGATGAGAATAGGATTGAAGATATATCTCCACTAAGTAACTTAACAAATTTAACTGACTTATTATTAACATATAATGGTAAGATATATAATATAGAACCGTTAAGAAATTTAGAAAAATTGAAAACATTAGGATTAGGAAATAATAAAATAGAGGATATATCAGCACTAAGTAAAATGATAGACTTACAAAGTTTAATAGTAGCTTCAAATAAAATAAAAGATATATCAGTTATAAGTAATTTTAAAAAATTAAATACTTTGAATTTAAGTAATAATAATATATCTGATATTTCTTCATTAGATAATCTGCAAAATTTAGATAAACTATATTTAAATAAAAATGCAATAAATTCAACAATTAAAGAATCAAAAGCTAATCAAGAAATAGAATTACCAGAAATAATAAAAGAAGCTCAATATGAAGATTCAAAAGTGTATTCACAAGAAGGTTATACATTTAATAATTGTAAACTAAGTGAAGATAAGCAACATATAATAATTAATGATATTACTAATACAAGTGCATCTATAAAAATAAATTCTGGTACTGCAAAAGAAACGACATTTAATGTAAAGATTGAGCCTAAGATATTAACTTCAATTAATTTAGTAGTACCACCAAACAAAACAAGTTATATAGTAGGACAAGATTTTGATAGTACAGGCATGGTAGTAATTGCATTATATGATGATGAAACTATAAAAGAAATAACAAATTATGAAATTGCAAATGGAAATAATTTAAAATTAGGGCAAGGAAGTGT
>CAMKEH010000034.1 GCA_946411515.1 uncultured Clostridium sp. | reverse complement strand
AAATGGCTGGAACGAAAACAACAAATCAGCACTAAGAACTTGACAGTCCCTATTTTTTTGTTCTCGATAAATTTAAATACTTTGCCCAATAAAATAAACTAAATAAATATATATAATTAATTGTTATTAAATTTTATGGTTATACATACCCTATTTTTTAATTAAAAAATAATTATGAGACCCCATAGAAATTAATGATAGATTATGGTTTAACTATTATTAGAATTATGGTGGCTGAGTGCTATTTGATGGCACCAAATTTCTAGCACAATATAATCTTTAATTTGAAATGTGATGGTGAGTCACTATAAAAAAATTTTAAAGAAAAATACAGGACATCTATAAGTTACTATAAATGCATGAAAATTTTACAGCATCAAAAAATAATACAAAAATAGATTATTGGTGGAAAAATGGTAAAAATATCGGTTATAATTCCAGCATATAATGTTGAAGAATATATAAAAGAAAGTTTAGGTTGTATCCTCAATCAAACATATAAAGATATAGAAATTATTTGTATAGATGATGGATCTCAAGATAAAACTTTAAAAATACTTAAAGAACATGAAACCCAAGATAGTAGAATAAAAATCATCACCCAAAAAAATAAAGGCGTCAGTTCTGCGAGAAATAAAGGATTAGATGTAGCAAAAGGAGAATATATACTATTTTTAGATTCGGATGATTTCATTGATCCTAATGCATTAACTGAATTATATAACATTGCTAAAGAAAAAAACACCGATTTGATTATTTTTAAATCTAAAAATTTTATCAATGATTCTAATGAATCTTTTGAGGAACAATATAACAAAATGGAGCAGCTTCCATCTCGTTTTAAAAATAAATTATTTAGTTTTGAAGACCTGCTTGATGATTTTTCCCGAATTGATGTAACTGTTTCGACTAAATTTTTTAAGCATGACCTAATAGCAGATGTTCGTTTTGATGAAGATGTAATTTTTGAAGATAATTTATTTACAATGGATTATATTTTCAGAGCAAATAGAATTTATTTTTATGATAAACAATTGCATCATAGACGTCTTAGACCTAATTCAATAATAACCAACAAAAACAATAGAAAACATGTTAATGGAATAACTATCAATAATAGGATGATTGAAAAAATTAAACAGGTAGGTTATTATGACTATGTTAAAGAGCAACTATTTGTTAAAAATTTCACTAAAATCAGCTACAGATTTATTGACATTGCCGATGAACACAAAGAGTACTTTTATGATTGCTTAAAAGAAGACCTAGATAAGCATGCAGAACAAATTAAAAATACTTTGGATTTTTCTTTAATTGATGAAAGAACCACATTTATTTTCGAGAGTATACTTAAATCCACTCATTACTGGGAATTGGAGTTAAGAATTAGATGTTATGACTATGAATTTAAGATAAATGAATTAGAAAATATTAATAAAAAAATACTTGAAGAAAATAAAAAACTTAAAAAGGATTTAAAAAATGTACAGAATAAGATGAAACTATGAACGAAAACATTAATTTGATGATTAATAACCCTAAAAAAGCTATAAGAACTTTATCCTTCCCACTTATTATAAATAACTTATTACTATTACTCAACACAATCATTGATGGTATTTGGATAACGGGATTAAATGTTGAATCATTAATTGCAATTGGGTTTGTGACTCCTTTAACAATGATAATTATTGGTATTGGAAATGGAATGGGATCGGGGGCAAATAGTTTAATTGGACGATGCATAGGTGCTAATAATTATGAAAATGCTTCAAATGCATCGTTACATTCAATAGCACTAAGTTTGATTGTAAGTGTTATTATCCCACTCACCTTCTTAATTTTTTTAAAGCAAATCTTATTGTCCCTTGGTGCATGTAGTGTTATTAATCTCTCCATGCAATATGCATCAATTTACATTGCAGGATCATTTTCAATATTTATTCCATTTATGCTTTCTGCAATATTTAAAGCTGAGGGAGATATTAAAAAGGCAATTTATCCATTAATTGTATCAACAATTATTAACATTGTTATTGATCCTATTTTTATTTATATTCTAAATTTGGGAATAATGGGGGCTGCATGTGCAACAGTCTTATCAGGTACAATATCAATGGCAATATTAATTTATTGGTTAATTATCAAAAAAAGCAGTTATTTAAAAATAAAATTAAGCAATTATAGAACTAATTTAAAACTATATAAGAATATTTTAAGTGTAGGAATACCTGCAAGTTTTGAACAGCTTGCAATTGCAACTTCAACAATCATTATTAATTTTTGGATGCTGACATTGGCTGGCACTTTGGATGTGGCGACTTATAATGTTGTTTGGAGAATAATGGCGCTTGGAACAATACCTGTGACTTGTATTGGGATTGCAGTCTCCACTGTTGTTGCAGTTGCTTTTGGTGGGAAAAATTTTGATAATCTAAAAACCAGTTTGATTTATGGAATTAAACTTTCAACAATTATTGCAATAGCAATAGGAATTATTTTTGTAATATTCTCTAATCAATTTGCTTATATTTTTTCATATACCGATTCAACTGTAGTTATAAATAAATCTCTTATTCAAGCCATTAGAATTTTAACAATATATGTGATAACATTGCCCACAGGTGCAGTTGCTACAATGACATTTCAAGGAATGGGAAAAGGAACTCTTTCTCTTATATTAACTATTTCAAGAACATTAATTTTCGAATTAATATTTATTTATATTTTTGCATTCATATTAAATTGGGGAAGTTTAGGAGTATATTGTGGCTTAGATATTGGCATGTCAATCGGATCCATTTTTTCCTTGATTTGCATTGTATATTACTTAAAAAAACATGAAAATTATTTTGATACCTGAGGAGATAGCATGAAAGTTTATTATAATTCTTATGAGTTAAAAAAGCCATTTGGAGCTGTGAAAAAAAATGATGAAGTTTTAATTCAAATAAAAACTGATGAAAAATGTAAAATTACCTTGATTATAATTAACATAGGACAGTATGAAAATTATCCAATGGAAATGAATAATGAATTTATTCACTCCATCAAATTCAATACTAAAAATTATGAAAGTATAATTTTTTACTTTTTTAAAATTGAACAGGGGAGAAATGTTTTTTATTATTCTAATAATTCAGAATTGCTCGGAGGAATTGGCCAAATCTATGAAGATATTCCTTCAAAATTTTATCAGATAACAATTTATGAAGACAAATATATTCCTCCTAAATGGTATAGTGAGGGATGTATTTACCACATATTTATTGATCGTTTTTATAATCCTCATTTTAATCTAGAATTTATCAATGATAATTTAACTTCCATTGCTGGAGGTAATTTAAAAGGCATAATAGATAAACTTGATTATATTCAATCTCTAGGAATTTCCATAATTTTATTAACTCCTATTTTTCAGGCCGATAGTTATCATCGATACCATATTACAGATTTTGAAAAAGTAGAGGAAGAACTAGGTGGAGAAGATGCTTTTAAATTATTAATCAAAGAACTAAAAAAAAGAAATATGCGCATTATACTTGATGGAGTTTTTAATCATTGCTGCGATAATAGTAAATATTTCAATGCATTTTTTAATTTTGAAACAATCGGAGCTTATCAATCTAAAGAATCACCGTACTATGGCTGGTTCATCTTCAATGAATATCCTGATGATTATGAAACTTTTGAAGATATTAAAGAACTTCCTAAATTCAACACTGAAAATGAAAGCTACCTAGATTATTTCCTAAGAAATGACAATTCCATCTTTAAAAAATGGTCCAATTATGGAATTGATGGTTGGAGATTAGATGCCGTTAATTATATGAAAAATGATTTTATCAAGAAATTTTATACTAAAGTTAAAAATTATGATGAAAACATGGTAGTTTTAATTGAATTATGGTTTGATGCTTCAAATTTTGGCTATTATATTGAAAACTCACTCTCTGACTATGAAAAAGAATTAGTATCATCTAACAAAGATAATAATTCCTTTGATTTTGAAAAATTTAAATATAAACAAAATAATTTTTTTTCAGGTTATCAAACAGATAGTGTAACAAATTATTTGCTTTATAACATGATAGTTAAATATTTGAATCATGATTATACTTGTGAAATTTTTAAAAATAAGTATTATTCTTTACTTGAAAATTATCCTAAACAATATTTATATTCAACCATGAACTTCACAGGCACTCATGATATCACTCGTATTATTACAGTGTTAAAAAATAATAAAAACTTACTTAAATTGAAGTTAGTACTTATTTTTTCCTTACCTGGAGTTCCAACAATATATTATGGTGACGAGATAGGGTTACCTGGAAATAACGACCCAGATAATAGAAAAGCATACCCTTGGGACAGTTATGATGAAGATCTCTTAAACTTTACAAAAAAATTAAGTGACATCAGAAACAAATATAATGCATTTAAAAAAGGAGATATTAAATTTATTGACCATGAGAAGTTACTTATCATAGAACGTAGATACAATGAAGAAATATTTTATATTATTCTGAATAATACTGAAGAGAATATAGAAATAGAGTTAGATTTAGCCATTGAAGATTTATTCAATGAAGAAGTATCACTTGAAATTGAAAATAATAATTTCAAAATTTTTAAAGTTATAAAAAATGAAGCTTGTAGAAACCATATCAAAATTTAGGTTAACATCGATTTTATTTGCTTATTTTATCCAAATAAACCATAAGAAATATTTGTTTTAATTTTAACATGATAATATTTGTTTTTATTTTTCACTTGAATTTGTTCTTCGCAAAAAAAATTTTGATATAAATGCTTGAATTTTGATTTCAATTGATTTAATTCATTTAATTTTTTTACACTTGAAATAAAACTTATTATAGTTTAAATTAAGCCATAAATAACTATAAATAATAAAATGGAGAATATATATTAATATGTTAAAAAAAATAAAATATTCTTCATATTATTATTTGAATTCAAGACAGTTAAACCTTTTGGATTTTGGACTTAAAATCAACAATAAAAATCCTGAAGAAAAAATATTTTCCATTGCTAAAAATGAAAATATGTTGCTAAATTTTGTTGAATTAACATATAACTATGCTAAATGGATTTTTCCAAAGTATTCCTGTGATTATAGCAATCATTTATACAATCAACCACAATTATTCACTATTTTAGCAATGAAAACCTATTTAA
>CAMKEH010000033.1 GCA_946411515.1 uncultured Clostridium sp. | reverse complement strand
TTGTTGATTAATTAGGTAATTCACTAAATAATATAATTCTCGCCAACACTCATAACAGCTATTTTTATATATAAATACTTTACAGTTTTTATTTTTGCTTTTGTTATTTGCCTTATTAATAGTCTTTTCAAAATATAATGGTGAAAAGATGGTTAAAATAAATATATCTAATTATAAAGATTTAGAGTATGTAAATATTGATGAGATTGTAGATTTTAGAGATGAAATTAACTTATACCGACACATGTCCGTTTTAGAGTTTCATTATCGTTGTTTATATAAAAGTAATATGAAACTCTTTAATAAACTTATAAAACGTTATGGTGAAGTTTATAGTAAAACAATGGATAAACTAATTGATAAAGTAGAATTTGGGGCTAATAAATACACGAAACAGTATAAGGATATGAGTCGACAATTGAATACTCTCAAAGTAGAATTAAACGAAGCACATGAAGGATTAGGGGATATGGTAGACGTTAGAATAAGTGAAGAAATGGGTGAGGTGCTTAAATATGAATAAAATCTATTTTAATGCAGTCAATAATGAATGCAAACAATTCAATTTGTTAATAAATAACAATCATAAAAAATTAAGAATAGCAAATGTGCAATTTCATATAATCCTTAACGACCCAAACACTTTACTAATAGGTTGGGACAATATAAAAGAATATAAATTTATTAAAGACAATGTAAAGTACTGTAATGCTAAATATTTAGATTTAAGCAAAGCATATAGTAGTATAGTACAACATACACTAACACAATATAGCATACATGAATTCACAAACTTTAAAGGGTCTGTACTGGATAAAATGAAAGATATAGACAATAAATATAAATTAACTGAATTACTTTTATCTTTAATGCATACAACTGGCTTAAAAACACCTAACGAAATATTTAGCAAAACTAAACAATTAGAATCTTATATACATGAGAATAAGATACCTATAAGCTCCAATAATGATAATACCAACAAGGGTTATAATCTTGGAGGATTAAACATTATAGGAGAAAACAAGCAGTATAAGAACCTTAAACATTTCGATGTTAATAGTTTCTATCCAAATATGTTAATAAGCTTGCAAGCTTCCAGTAATTTAGATTATCTTAACCTTAAATGTAGTACAGTTAAAGAACTAACAGAGGACTGGGAGCCAGTCAGCAAAACCAAAGGAACTGCTTTTTATATCCTAAATGATGGATTAAAGCAAGCTAAAAAGTTAAGTAATGGAGAGTACAAAGTACTTGAATTAGATTCTAATTTTGATTTAACTGAAAGTAATAAAGATATTGCAAAATTAACAAGTGAACTACTACAATTAAAAGAAAATAATGCTGGAAATTTAAGAACAGCTTATAAAACATTAGTTAATGGTTTATATGGTGCTTTGGATAGTGAGAAGTACTTTAAATATAATCATGTTAATTTAATGGCTGTTACCACATTCTTATGTAGATATGTATTATATAATTGCTACAAAGAATTTAACGGAGTCTATGCAAAAACAGACAGTATTTGGACAACCAACAAGAATATAACCGAAGAAGATTTAAATAACTATTCAAATGATTTATTAAACAGTATTGGTATACCAAACAGCTGTATTAAATGGGAATTGGAAAGCGAACCCAATAAACTATTTATTAAAGATTCTAATAACTATATTGAAGTTATAGGGGATGAATATAATTTTAAAGGTAGTTACGAAGCACCAATACAAGAAATAGCATTAAAGAAAGCTATTGAAAATAAAAGGGTGGATATTAATCGACTATTTGATGATTATAAAGACCAAATACATTTATTTTGCAAACACCCTAAATATAGTACTAGTCAAGAAAATCAAGACAGATTTAACAAGGTATTAACAGAAATAAAAGGTTATACTATAGAACCTAATAAAAAATGCTATCAATATTTTAGTATTCATGGTTGGGTAAATGGTTTAGAAATAGACCAGTTTAACCTAGAAGTTGATGAGGATTATGGATTAAACCTAATAACTAAAATACTCTATGATTACGATTTTATAACGTATATTCATAAGTTTAATATTACTGAAAAATATAAAGCTTCAAAATTTGTACCAATGTATTTAAGCGAAGGAGATAGGCTTATACAAAATAATAGTAAGTTAAATCATGTATTTAAAGTAAAAGATAATAATTACTCTATTAAGGATAGATTACAAAAACTAGTACTACCGTACAGCTCCGAATATCAATATAAAGGTATTGTATTAGGAACTAACTATTATGCTATTGATATTGACAGAAAAGACTTCCAAGAACGGACAGAAACCATTAAAAATGAAATATTAAAACTCTTTAAAAAAGATGAGTTTGTATTACAAGAAACCAAAAGTAATGGATATCATATAATTTTTAAAACAGACCAAGATTTAACTGGTTTTGAGCCAGCAAGTACAAAAGAAGGGTATGAAGGGTTGGAATTAAAAGTAAATGCAGTATTACCATTTCACACTTATAAATACCACGTTATAGAACATTCAAGCCGTTATAATGTCTTTGATGGTTTGAATAGAATAGTAAACTTTAAAGAAATTGATAAATTGAAACGATTCTATGGATATGATGAAACCAAGAAAACTAAAGAAATTATACCGGTTAATGATAATGTAAAAGACTTCCAAGAATTAGACAAGTTAACCCAATTACTAGTAGAATTATCAAACCTAGTATTAGATAACCATCATGATTTAAGCCTGGCAATAGGTGGAAGCTTAAGAGGATTACTCAACACCGAAGATATAGAACAACTATCTAAAGACCTTGAAAAAGGAACAACCAGTAAAAAAGTTACAGCACGAACAATAAAAGACGGATACAAAGGAGCAAAACCAACAAACAGCTTAGGCTTATTAGTTAAGTTTATAAAAAAACAACAAAACACAAAAGAATTAATGCAGGTGGTTAAAATGATTGATGAAACTTTAAAAAATAATGAATCAAATAAAGAACTTAATAATGCAAATTTTTCTGATATTATTATAGATGGAGCCTATGATTTTTACAAATCTAATATATTAGATATTATACAATTTTACACTGACTCAAGGAGTACAACTATCTTAAATACGAAAATGCAAAACGCATATCTGAAACATGCAGGAATAGACCCTGATAATGTTCCCAAACGTTTAAAGGATATATTACTAAAATGTAAAATCTCAAAAGATTATATTTATGTAAACTTAGCTAACCATTTAAAACAAATAGGATTTGACCGTAGAAGCTTAACAGGTGATATATACAAATTCACAGATAAAACAGGCTGGCAATATATACCAAAAGATGAATTTAATACATTCCTAAATAATAAATTTGGTGAAAACATAACCGATCCAGATATTAACAAAACAATAGACTGCTTAAATACATTACCAAAACCACAGTATAATATTGTACAATTCTTAAATGGTCAATACAACATGGAAACACATGAATTAAAAGAAACCGATAAAAATATATTCCCATTATTAAATATACCATACAATTATAACAAAAATGCAAAACCAAAACACGCTGAAGAGTTTTTAAAAAGTAGTTTATCTAACTACGATACTAAAGAAATATTTGAAGTAATAGGCTACTTATTCACTAGTGGAAATGAAAGACAAGTAATGGTATGGCTAACAAGCACAGGAGGAGGAGGTAAATCAGTAATAGCAAACATATTAAGAGCAATATTCTATAAACAAACGTGTGCAGTAGATTTAGCGGAAATGGAACGGTTTGACTTAACAGAATTTACACATTCACACTTAAATATTTGTAGTGAAATCGATAACAAAGCAACAGCAAAAGCAAAACACTATAAAAATTTAACAGGTAACGACCCTATAAAAGTCGAAAAGAAACATCAAGACCCTTTCACTTTACCAAAAGAGGAAGTACCTAAAAATATACAAGTATGTAACAATATGCCAAAATTCGATACATTAGACAGTCCATTATTACAAAGATTCTTAATAATAGAATTCAAACATCAATTTAGAGGCACAGACAAACAAATAGAAGGCTTGGAAGATAAAATAATAGAATCTAAAGAAGATATGGAATGGCTAATATACAACAGTCTAGAAGCACACAAAGAAATGCAAGAAACTGGCAAAGACTTTGCAATAAGATTAAGTGAAGAAGAGACAAGAAAAAGAGTAGTAGCTAATACTATGCCTCTAGTACCTGCAATAGAGGCATTAGTTGAATTTAATGATGAATACGGAATAATAGAAACATCAGAAAAAATAGAAGCCGATGAATTAAAAGAAATACTAAGCATATGGATAAAAGAAAAAGGATTAAACCTTGTCACTGATAAAAACGGTAAAATAAGCAGTAAAGCAATAATAGGAGCTATTAAAACAGCCTTTGACATAGGAGATGAGACATGGTAAGATAAAGCAGATAATCCATATAAAGAAGCAAAATATCATACTGTCAGAATATCTAATAATGGTAAAAGAAAAAGATATTACCCATTTTTGAAACCAACACCTGAATATGAAAGGATAAAAACAAAGTGGGCAGAAGAAAAACAAAGTGGGCAGGAAAACCAAAAGCCCACAGAAACCAATACAAAGCAAAATAAAACATATGAACTATACTACGAGGAAGTAGAGAACACACCAAACCAACCAAAGCAAAAGACACTAATATAACATGTCAAAACCATAAAAGAAGCAACCCATAAATACACATTTTGCAGTTTAACCTGCCTGCCCACGTACCCTCTACTTTTTTTTTATTTTTTTTCATTATTCTGAAATTTTATATATTTCTGATATTTTTGAATTTTCTGAAAATTCAAAAAAAAATACAAGTTGTGAAGGGTACCTAACCAGGCAGATACACATAGTGTAATACTTTATAAACACTTTTTGATAAGCATACCCCAAAACTTTTGCAAAGCACGGTAATAGATTAATGCACATATAATCAATAAATATATAAAAAAAAACATCGATATATAAGCAAAGAGAGGCGGAGGGTTAAGTATGAATGTTTTAAAGGATTTTGTTATAACCTGCCCACTTATGTTTTTAGCCTGCCCACTTTGTTTTTGAACCTGCCCAGTTAATAAATTGTGTCTAAAAATATATCATATGCCTTTTTTAGGTACATTTTTTTTGAGTGTGAAAATTATATTTTTTCAAAAGGTATAATAAAAATGACTCTCCAAAAAAAAAACTATCCAAACTATCCAAGAATTGCAAATTTATATAACAACATACACACAACTGGACACATTGACATAATAAAAAAGAAGGAGAATATACTATAATTAATGAAATAGCTTTAAAATATTGATTAAAGAGTATAAATTGCTAATTATTTTCTATATTCATGAATTCAGGATATAAATGCTTTTTATTATACCTTAATTTTTAAACACAAGATACACATAATGGTAAACAATTTAGGTGTGCCTAAAAAATACTTGAAATATAAAATAAACACTATTTCACAAATAGAAAAAAGAAAAGAACAAAATACAAACCCATATTACTCCTAAAAACACATACAATAATAGAATTTTAAGGAAAATAAACAAGGAAAATCAATATAAAAATTAGTCTGAATGTCTTTCAAATTTCAGAATATTCAGTTTTTGTGGTAAAAAAAGGGGGTGTTGAGTGTATTGAATTGTCAAAGTGTCTAACACACATTAATATTAATTGATGGTGTGATTATCTTAATACTTAATAGGTTAACTATCATTTTATATTAATTGATTCTTTGATTATTTAATATATGCTATTAAGAAACCAGTAAATAAAATAGTTCAATATACATGTAACAATAAAAATACAAATAATAATAAATGCACAATTCCACACATAAAAAAAAGACGGAAAATATATTATGTGCAAAATAGCTTTAAATATAGGTAAATGAGTAAAAATAAAAGAATATTAGAAGTTTAAAAAATGTGGAAAAAGTAGGGAAAAAGTAGGAAAAGAGCAAGAAAATAAGCAAGGAATTTTTTTGCCCATATATGAAAATGGATTTTAAAGGCTTCTTTTTTGAAAAACAGTTTTTTGGGTGTTGGGTTGTTGGGTGTATTCATAGCCTTAATTTTAATTGATGGTGTGATTATTTTAATACTTGATAGTGATAGGTATCATTTTAATTAAAGTTAACTATTAAAATATTGGTAAGGTTAACTAAATGGTTTTATGTCTAGTGCTTGAGGTATCAAACACATAAGTTTTTTAAAACACATTGCACTCAATTAGAGGTTATTAGTTTAAGCGAGTAATAATAATACATTTTTGAATTAATCCCTTTGAATAAATTATTCTAATTTTAAATGTGCAATGCATTTTAAAAAGACTTTGTGTAATGTTGTATTTAACAAAAAGATTATTATCCTAATAGGCATAAATTTATTAGGATATTTAAATTATATGTAC
>CAMKEH010000032.1 GCA_946411515.1 uncultured Clostridium sp. | reverse complement strand
ATCATTATCTTTTCTTTTGATGGTATTGTTTAATTCATCGATTCTTTGAGAATTCTCTTCCTTGATTTTATTGGTACTTTTTGAATGTGTTTGCTCTATATTGGATAATTCATGTTCTAATTTATTGATTGTGTTATTTTTTTCAGTAATATCATCTTTTAAGCTTTGGATTTCTTTTTCAAGGTTAGTGAATTCATCTTGATATAATACTACTATTTGTGTTTGTAATTGCTTTTTGCCTCTTTGACTTTTGCTTTCAACAAACTTACTTTCATTAACATTGTCTTTTTTTGTGAAGTCTTGTATCCTGAATGTATTATCTTTAACTTTGTACATGAGTTTTTTAAACATATCTCATTCCCCCTGTAACGAATTGTACTAGTTAATAATTATTAATATGTTTTCACTTACTATAAATAGACATGTCTTTTACATGACTTTATAATTCATGAAGGTGTAAAATGTATAATGAAATTGAGTAAACACATGACTTTTACATGACTTTTTTTCATGTTGTATTTTCCTCACTTACAATTGCATATATTTACACTTGCAAATTGAATTTTTTCAGGTATGAAAAGGAGCATTTTTAGAGCTTTTTTAAAAAGGGTTTAATGTGCTTCTTTTGAGAAAACAAGCAATCATACAAAAAATAGGTTGATTTTTAATGTTGTTATATTAAAGATGTGATTTATTATATTAACACTCATGACTATTACTATTCGTTTTATTGATAATATCTTTCATTTATTTGAATGACCTTCAAACTTGAAAAATATTTCTAGCATGATTAATGCTCCATGAAAAATTTAGTTTATAGCCCTCAAACTCGATGGAAAATCGTTTTTGAGTAACATTTCAAGTGTAAAATTAAATACATTATAATTCCCCATTTATTAAAATAATCTCGTATTATCATCTAATAAACCAATAGACAAATATATGAAGACTTTATTTTAACTATTTTTACTCAAAGGAAATACCCTTAAATCATAAAAATAAAAGCTAATGGATAGTTATAGACAAAATGGAGAAACTTTTCACTTGAAGTAAAAACCCATAGGTAGTGTTTCAAGTGTAAAAATAAAACAAAAAAACATGTAAAAAGACATGACTTTTTTCATGAGTATTTCAAACACATGATATTCATCAGGAAAAGACATGACTTTAAAAAAATAATACAATACATCAAGTCAGGATTCTTAATCTCACCTGAAGATGAAAAGCCACAAAAATTAGCGCATGGTATATAATATGATTCTCCTGATGAAGACTTACTCATTCAATCAGCATTATATTTCATATAACATTAATTACAAATACTACTTTATGAAGGAGGATATTCCTGAAAAATCTGTTGAAAGACTTCATTTAAAATATGATGAATATAAAGCAACAGCTGAAGAACCCATTTTTACTTTTAAAGAATTCTGTTCTAAAATGCAGTATTTAGAAACATTAGTTGAAGAAATAGATTATTATAAGAAAGAAAAATCCAAACTTGAATCTGAAATTGAAGTTTTGAAAAAGGAATTAAATTTTGATTCAAAAATAACAGATGTTGAAGTTGATAAATTAATAATGGATTTTAATAATTTTTATGATGAAGTTATTGATTCTTCTTTAAGATATGATGAAAAATTTAAAAAATTAGAACTTTATTATTTAAATGTTGTTAGAAATATAGATAATGAATTTAAACTCTTACACAGTATTCAAAATAGGATTAATGAAGAATTAAAAACTGATGGTGTTAATTCTTTATTAATAGAAATTCATGAATATATCAAACATTTTTTATTTTTAGATTGAAATTATTTTTTTAGTTAATTTTCATGCAAATATAATTATTATATTTTAAAAATATATTATATTTTTTATTTAACAGATAAATTTATATTAACATATTAATAAAACATTATATTAGGAGGTTTGTTTTTTATGGTTTTAGCTACTTCTAAAATATATGGAAATTATCAAACAAGCATACCAAAAGAAATTAGAAAAAGATGTAATATTAATAAAGATTATGTTATTGAATGGGATTTATCAAAAGATGGAAGACCTGAAATTAATTTTAGGAAAAAAAGAAATATTAAAAATTTAATAGGTGCTTTTCATTTAGAAGAAAAAACTAATTCAGTAGAATTAAAAAGGAGTTTATATCAATGAAATATTTTTTAGATACTTCTTTTATAATGGCTTTAGTTTTAGATTCCGATGCAAATTATAATAAGGCAGTTAAATTAGATTATATTTTAAATGAAAATTGTTTTATTAATAACAATGTTTTAAATGAAGTTTTAACATTAACTGGACGAAAAATAAATATTGATTCAGCTAAAGAAATTTATTATAATTTAATTGATTCATTTGAAGTATTAGATGAATATGATATTTTAAATTATAATTCGGAGAATTTAAAGATATTTGAGAAATATATAGGTATTAATTCAAATAAAACTAAATTAAGTTTTACAGATTCAAGTATTATTTTAACTATGAAAGAATTTGAAATAGATTCTTTAGTTACTTTTGATAAAGAATTTAAAAGAATTGAAGATATTAATTTAATAGGGATATAGGTAATTTTTATATGTTTTTATCTGATATAGATTAACTTAAACTAATTCAAATTATGATGGGCTTGATGTCAAAAATTCCGACCCTTAATGAATTATACAAATCAGAAAATCTGAAGAATTTTATCTTAGGAAAATCTTTACAAAAATAGTGATTAAAATGTATATCAACAACTTTATTATTGAATCTAGTATTCAAAAAGAGTACACAGAACTCGAAAAAGCACGAATGAAATATATAACATTAACTCCTGATGAATTATACATAAGCGATGCAGTTTTTGCTTTCACAGGTGCAAAATTAAGTGATTATCAAGGAAAGAAAATGATTTCACAAGCTGGCAGACCATACTTTCATGGAAAAGCAATAATAGATTTCTACAATGATGACCTTGAAAAAAAAATTACTTTCTTTGATTCTTACTTCACCAATTTAGATAAAGAACAAGCATTAACAGTCACTCCGAAAAATATTTTATCTAATGTTATTAAAGAAATTGCCTGTGAAACAGATAAAAATAGGTTTAAAATTCATTATGCAGGTTTGCAGGAAGCTGTGCAACATATCATTAAAGGTGAATTAAAAGTCGTACTTATTAATGAGAGTAAAGGTTACAAAACTTTAGGTATGACTTTTAACGAATTAATTTTATCTGAATAATGAGGGTATTGTTTGTTTTTTTTTAATTATTTTGATTTTTTCTATTTAAACTATCTTCAATGATTTTTATTTCATCAGGTGTTAAATCATATAATTCATAGATAATATTATCTATTTCTTTTTCTAACTGTTGAATTTCTTTTTGTAAGGGTTTTATAATAGATATGCTCTCATTAAATTCATTTTCTAATAGTTCTTGTGTTTTTCTTTTAGATATATCTACTTTTTTCTTCTTAATTTCCTTTAAAAACTCTTCAAAATCTAATTCATAATAGTTTTCAAGTTTTTTAGAAAGTTTTTCTATATTAAATGTTCTATTAATCCAATTATGGAACGATTTGATTTCTAAATTAAGTTTTTTGTTTGAGTCTAAAATTAAATGCACATTTTTAATTAATGGAGATTGTTTTTCTAAATAATTTTTTGGTATGGGTATAGTATCAATAATTTTAGGTGAATAACTGTGATACCCTCCTTTTTTAAGAGGAGATATTGAATGCAAGTATTTTTCAATTAAATGCGAATTTAATATGCCCAATAAATAATATATTGAAATATCATCACTTGGAGTAATAGAAATGACTCTGGCATTTTTGTAGGAATTGCTACAATCAATTCCGAATTTATTGTGTTTTGATTCACCTGGAGATACTATTTTCATTGTTTTAAATACTTTTAGATTTCCTTGTCTAATTAATTTAAACCAAGATGGAGAATCATGTAAAGTTTTTCTAGAGTCTTTTCTACCCTTCAATTCTTCTTTATTGTCTATTAAAAAATCATAGAAGTAAGGATATTTATCTTTAATTTCTTTTTCAGCTAATAAAACAGTTTTACTATCTTCTAACTTGTATGGATAAATTACCCATTGTGAATGGTCTGAATATTTGTATCTCCCACAATCTTTAGCAGATAAAATTGGTAAAAATATTTCTTTTTCAATCAATGTGTCATTTATTTCATCGAAAATTAATAAATTATCTTTTCCAGTAATTAATCCAGTCCAACATTTTCCTAATCCTTCTTTTAGCATTGGAAATTTTTTAATTTTATTAAAAATGTTATTTAATTTGTAATTTTTTAAGTTCCATTGGCTAGAATCTAATTGTGTTATATCAATTGTATTAAAATGAATGTCTTCTAAATTAATGTCTAATGAAGGCACATGATAATAATTAAATGAAGTTGGTTTATTTTTTCTGAATATAAAAATACTTACATAGGTCATTGCATCATCAAAAACATCTAAATCTCCAAAATCGATAATTTGTGAAATTTGTATGTCTTTTAATAAAAATTCTCTAATTGGTTTTCCATATCCTGTTGTTAGAAACATGTTGGAGGTAATTATTCCAATCATTCCATTATTTTTAATTAATCTTTCAGATTGTTCGATGAATAATGTGGATAAATCCACATGACCTTTAGCGAATTTATAATTGTTTGTGTAGTAATCAATTTCTTCATGAGGCATTTCTTGTACTCTAACATATGGAGGATTTCCAATGATTAAATCGAAACCATTATTATCGAATATTTCTTTAAATTCTTCTTTCCACTTAAAAGCTTTGGATTTAACAATTGATTTATCATCTATGACAGAATTACCACATTTAATATTTTTATCAAGGTTAGGTAATTTAAAACCTTCTTTAACTCCAGTAGAAGTAGCTAATTTTAAAAATAATGATAATTTTGTAATTTCAACAGATTCTTCATTAACATCTACTCCATATATATTATTACTAATAATTTCTTTTCTACTTTCTAAAGTATCCCAATATTTATCAAGTGTATCATTTGAGTATTTACTATCATGTAATGCTTCATGGATTTCAAATAATATGTCTACTGCTTTGTTTAAGAATGCACCACTACCACAGGCAATATCAATTATCTTAATATCCTTTAATCGTTTATCTAATTCATCTAGATTATTTTTATATTCTTTTATTAATTCATGAACATTATTAGTTTCACCTGTAATGCTTAAATATGGTATTATAGTATTACGGCATATGTAATCAGTAATGTATTCAGGTGTATAATATACCCCATCTTTTTTCCGTCTTTTAGTGGTTTCATCTTTTAACTCTTCAATATCGCCTATACTATTTTCAAAGATATGTCCAAGTATATTAACATCTAATTCACTACCAAAATCAAAAGAGGAAATAATTAATAAGTTTTTACAGATTGGATTTAAATTATTTCGGTAATTTCCTAATTCTTTTTCAATGCTTTCATATTTTTCTGTAAAACTCCATTTTTTATAACAATCACTAAAGAAAGTATAATCTTCAATTTTATCTCTTATTTTTAATCCATGTAAGTCTTCATTGAATAAACCACCATTAAAGCTAGTGATTCCTTTTTCAATGTTGCCTTCATCTGCAAATATGAATAATTCATTTAATCGATTCCGCATCGTATAATGGCTTAAATTATTATGTTTTATTGGTGTTAATAATATATCTGTTGTTGTTTCTGATGGTATTAATTTTAAATCTTCAGCGAAACAAAGGAATACGTATCGGTTAAGTATTAATTGACTCATTCTTATTGATTCCAATCTATTCAAGCTACTATTGGATTCTAATTCTTTTATTAACATTAATCGTGTTTCACTAAATAATTGATAGAATTCATCTTCTAAATCTCTTTCAATAAGTTTTGTTTCTTTTAATAATATTTCAGGTATGTTTTCTGTTATTAAACTAAATTTACTGAATACTAATAAGAATTTTTTTAAATTGTTTTCATCTTTTAATTCATTAAAATTAAAACTAATATAATTTTCTCTTGATGTTGAACTAAATAAACGGAATTCATTATAATTGGATACAATAGCCCATTTTGTTTCTTTTTTAGCATTAGCATAGTTAGAAGCTTGTTCTACTGGTGAAAATCTTCCATTTTTTCTTTTAGTTAGGTCTTTATAAGTTGTTCCTTTCAATTCTACTACAACAAAATCTTCATCATCTTTTTTCAATGTGAATTCAACAGGATGACCTTCTTTTCCAATATTATTTTCATATTTAATATCGTTTAGTGTGTAACCTAATAAATCTTCTAATATTATTTCAAAAAAATTTAAATAATTATTTTCTTCATTAATTAATTCATTATTTTCTAATCTAGTAATCCAAGTATTTATAGGATTTTTATCTGAATTTATCTCTAAATATGGCACTGTCCTATTTCATACTGATGCGGGTGTTTTGTATCGACCATTTCGTTTCA
>CAMKEH010000031.1 GCA_946411515.1 uncultured Clostridium sp. | reverse complement strand
ATTAATGAAAAAATTTGAATATAAATCAGTTATGCAAGTTCCAAAACTTGATAAAATAGTTATAAATATAGGATTAGGAGATTTAAAAGAAAATCCTAAAGCTTTAGAAAATGCAATGAATGATTTGACAATTATTACAGGTCAAAGACCAGTAGTAACAAAAGCTAAAAAATCAATTGCTGCATTTAAATTAAGAGAAGGAGCAAACATTGGATGTAAAGTAACATTAAGAGCAGACAAAATGTATGATTTTGCTTATAAATTATTCAATGTAGCACTTCCTAGAGTAAGAGATTTCAGAGGAGTATCAGCAAATTCTTTTGATGGTAGAGGAAACTACTCTATGGGTATTAAAGAACAATTAATATTCCCAGAAATCGAATATGATAAAGTAGATAAATTAAGAGGTATGGATATAATATTCGTAACAACAGCTAAAAAAGATGAAGAAGCTAAAGAGTTACTAAAATTATTAGGAATGCCATTTAAAAACTAATTTAGTCAAAGGAAAGGAGATATACTATGGCTAAAAAAGCAATGAAAATAAAACAAGCTAGACCACAAAAATATAAAACTAGAGAATACAATAGATGTAAATTATGTGGTAGACCACATGCATATATCAGAAAATATGGAATATGCCGTGTATGCTTTAGAGAATTAGCACATAAAGGAGAAATCCCAGGTGTTAAAAAAGCTAGCTGGTAATTTTGAAATTATAAACTGCAAATAAATAAAGATAAGAAAAGGAGGTAAGTAATTAATGAACATTACAGATCCAATAGCAGATATGTTAACAAGAATTAGAAATGCAAATAGTTCAAAACATAAAACAGTTGATATTCCTTCTTCAAATATGAAATTAGGAATAGCTGAAATATTATTAAAAGAAGGATATATAAAATCTTTTGAAGAAATCAAAGATGATACTCAAGGAATTATAAGAATTACTCTTAAATATGATGAAAAAGGAACAAGAGTAATTGATGGTTTAAAAAGAATAAGTAAACCAGGATTAAGAGTATATGCTTCAAAAGATGAATTACCAAAAGTTCTAAACGGACTAGGAATTGCTATAATTTCAACATCAAAAGGATTAAAGACAGACAAAGAAGCAAGAGAACTAGGAGTTGGAGGAGAAGTATTAGCTTATATTTGGTAATATCTTAAGATAGTATAAAAGAAAAGGAGGAAACTTTAAGATGTCAAGAATAGGAAATAAACCTATCACAGTACCAGCAGAAGTTCAAGTTAAAATAGATGGACAAAATGTTACTGTAACAGGACCAAAAGGAACTTTAGAAAGAACAATACATAAAAATATTTCTGTTAAATTAGAAGAAAATGAAATTAAAGTTTCTAGAATTAATGATGAACCACAAAATAGAAGTTTACATGGTTTAACTAGAACTTTAATCAATAATATGATTACAGGTGTAACTAAAGAATATAGTAAAGAGTTACAAATAAATGGAGTTGGATACAGAGTTGCAAAACAAGGAAACAACTTAAATCTAACACTTGGATATTCACATCCTGTAATATTTGAAGCACCAGCTGGAATTACTTTTGATGTTCCAAACCCAAATACAATTATTGTTAAAGGAATTGATAAAGAATTAGTTGGTCAAACAGCAGCGGTAATCAGAACAAAAAGACCACCTGAAGTATATAGAGGTAAAGGTATTAAATATGCTGATGAAGTTATTAGACGTAAAGAAGGTAAAACAGGTAAATAGAAATAAGTAATAAAAACTTATGAAAGGAGTAAAAGAACATGGTAAAGAAGACAGATAGAAAAATGGAAAGAACAAGAAGACATATAAGAGTAAGAACAAAAATATCTGGAACAGCTGAAAGACCAAGATTATGTGTATACAGAAGCAATAGCAATATATATGCACAAATAATCGATGATGTTAAAGGTGTTACATTAGTTCAAGCTTCAACATTAGATAAAGAAGTAAAAACAAAACATGCTAATAAAGAAGCTGCAAAAGAAGTTGGAACACTAATTGCTAAAAGAGCAGCAGCTAAGAAAATAGATACAGTAGTATTTGATCGTGGTGGATATATATACCATGGTGTAGTAAAAGAATTAGCAGAAGCTGCAAGAGAAGGCGGATTAGTATTTTAAAAGAAGGAGGAAAACTAAAACCTATGGAAGAAAAGAAAGAATTAAAAGAAAAAGTTGTTGCTATCAACAGAGTTGCTAAAGTTGTTAAAGGTGGTAGAACTTTTAGATTTAGTGCAGTAGTTGTTGTTGGTGATGAAAATGGTCATGTAGGTGTTGGAAATGGTAAAGCAGCTGAAGTTCCAGATGCTATCAAAAAAGCTATTCAAGAAGCTAAAAAGAATTTAGTTGAAGTACCTATTGTTGAAACAACAGTACCTCATGAATTTATAGGAACTTTTGGAAGTGCAAAAGTAATGTTAAAACCAGCTGCAATTGGTACAGGATTAATAGCAGGTGGAAGCGTTAGACCAGTGCTAGAACTTGCAGGATATAAAAACATTAGAACAAAAGTTATTGGAACAAACAATCCAAGAAACGTTGTATATGCTACAATTGAAGGATTAAAATCAATGCAAACAGCAGAATCAGTAGCTAAAAAAAGAGGTAAAAAAGTAGAAGAAATTTTATAATTTGAGAATTTATAAACAAGGGAAAAACTCCCGTAGATATTTAAAGGAGGTGCAAGACTTAAATGAAACTAAATGATTTAAAACCAGCTGCAAAAAAAGTAAAAAGAAATAGAGTAGGTCGTGGTATGGCTTCTGGAAATGGAAAAACATCTGGAAGAGGTCATAAAGGACAAAAAGCAAGAAGCGGTGGAGGAGTAAGACGTGGATTTGAAGGTGGTCAAACACCATTATATAGAAGATTACCAAAAAGAGGATTTACAAATATCCATGCTAAAACTTATACAGAAGTAACATTTAAGATGTTAAATAAAGTTAAAAATGCAGACGTAACTGCTGAAAGCTTATTAGAAGAAGGAATCATTGGAAAAATCAATGATGGAATAGTAGTATTAGCAACAGGAAAATTAGATAAAAAAGTAAATGTAAAAGCTAAGAGATTTACAGCAAAAGCTAAAGAACAAATCGAAGCTCTAGGCGGAAAGGCAGAGGTGATTTAATTGTTTAAAACAATAAAAAATGCATTAAAGACACCTGATGTTAGAAAGAGATTAATATATACACTAGTATTAATAGTAGTATTTAGACTAGGATGTTATATAACTGTACCAGGAGTAAATAGTATTGCACTAAACGATGCAATGCAAAATAGTTCTGGTATAGCAGGATTAATTGATATGATCTCAGGAGGAGCTTTCTCAAGATTTTCTCTTTTTGCAATGTCAATTAGCCCATACATAACAGCTTCTATTGTTATTCAATTATTAGGTATGATAATACCATCTCTAGAAAGATTAACAAAAGAAGGTGGAGAAGAAGGAAGAAAGAAGATAAACAGATATACAAAAATATTAACTATAGTACTTGCTCTAATAGAAGCAATAGGAATCTATTTATCTTATAAATCAGCAGGAATTTTCGTAAATGACGGATTTATGACTGCTTCATTAATTGTTACTGCACTAGTTGCAGGAACATCAATTCTTATGTGGTTAGGAGAACAAATCACAAGCAAAGGAATTGGAAATGGAATTTCATTATTAATATTCGTAGGTATCATATCTAGATTACCTAGTGGATTAACAACATTATGGAATTTAATAATGCCAGAATCAGGATTTAGTACAATTGGATTATTAACAGCACTTGGAATTGTTATAGGAGCTATTGTTTTAGTTGCAGGAGTTGTATTTGTACAACAAGCTGAAAGAAGAGTACCTGTACAATATTCTAAAAAAGTAGTAGGAAGAAAAATGGTTGGAGCTCAAAATACACATATACCATTAAAACTTGCTATGGCAGGTGTTATGCCAGTAATTTTTGCTTCATCATTCATGACATTCCCAGCTATGATAATTCAAATATTCGTAAAAGATATAGCAAATCAAACAGGATTTTTAGCAGGACTATATAAATTTTCAATTGCTACATCTACATCAAATGTAGAAATTGGATATTCAATAGCTAATGCTGTAGTATACTTATTGCTAATTTTAGGATTTACATATTTCTATACTTATGCTACATTTAATCCAGCAGAAGTATCAAATAATATCAAGAAAAATGGTGGATTTATACCAGGAATTAGAGCTGGTAAGCCAACAACTGATTATTTATCATCAATAATATCTAAGTTAACCTTATTTGGAGGATTGTTTTTAGCAGTAATTGCTGTTATTCCAATGCTTTTAAGATTTACAAACTTAAATATTGCATTTGGTGGTACATCTATATTAATTGTTGTAGGTGTTGCTCTAGAAACTGTTCAACAGTTAGAATCTTTCTTAGCAATGAGGCATTATAAAGGATTCTTGGAATAAACAAAAAAGTAAGTTAAGACAAGGATATGGAAAGATAATTTTTAAAATTTATCTTTCCTAAAAAACGTTAATATAAAAAATCCTTGTCTTAATATTTCTGTTTATAAGATTATAATTTTAATGGTTTTTATAATGTTTATTACTTCTTTTAATAAATATTATAAAGATTATTAAATATCTATAATAATCTTAAAATAATAAAGAGGAAGTGTTTTTATGGTAATAATAATGTTAGGAGCACCAGGAACAGGAAAAGGAACAGTAGCAGGAATATTAAAAAATGAACTTGGAATTGAGCAAGTATCAACAGGGGATATCTTTAGAAAACATATTAAAGAAGGAACAGAATTAGGTAAATTAGCAGATAGTTACATATCAAAAGGAAATTTAGTACCAGATGATATAACTAACGGTTTAGTTGAAGCTAGACTAAATGAACCTGATGTAGAAAAAGGAATTATTTTAGATGGATATCCAAGAACTACAAATCAAGCAGAAAAATTAGATGAAATGTTAGCAAAAAAAGGTAAAAAGGTTGACTTAGTAATAAATTTAACAACACCAGATGAAGAAATAATTGAAAGAGTATTAAGCAGAAGAATATGTTCAAATCAAACATGTAAAGCTGTTTATAATTTAGTATTAAATCCACCTAAAGAAGATGGAAAATGTGATAAATGTGGACATGAATTAGTTCAAAGAGCAGATGATAATAGAGAAACAATAAAATTAAGATTAAACAATTATTTTGAAAGAACAAGTCCTCTTGTAGATTATTATGATAAAAAAGGAAACTTATATTCAGCAGTAATTAGTACAAGCATTAATAAATTAGGAAAAGATGTTGCAAAAGACGTTGTTGAATATTTATCTAAAAAATAATAAAAAAAAGAAGGAGTACCTAAAGATGGTAACTATTAAATCAAAAAAAGAAATAGAATTAATGAAAGAAGCATGTAAAGTAGTTGCAAAGGTATATGATGAATTAGAAAAAGCAATAAAACCTGGAATGACAACATTAGAGCTTGACCAAATAGCAGAAAAAATAATGAGAGAAAATGGAGCAATTCCTGCAGAAAAAGGTTATGATATAGGAATAAAGGGTGTTCCTCCATTTCCAGCAGCTACATGCATATCTATAAATGATGAAATAATACATGGAATTCCTTCCAAAAATAGAATAATAAAAGAAGGAGACTTAGTTAGTGTAGACACAGTAGCATTGAAAAAAGGATTTAATGGAGATGCTGCAAGAACATTTATGGTTGGTAATACTTCAAAAGAAGCTAAAAGATTAGTAGATGTAACAAAGCAAGCTTTTTTTGAAGGAATAAAATACGCAAAACCAGGATATAGAATTGGAGATATTTCACATGCAATAGGTGAGTATGTTCATTCTCAAGGATATTCTGTAGTAAGAGAATTTCAAGGACATGGAATAGGAAGAGACATGCATGAAGATCCAGGAATTCCAAATTACGGAAAGGCAGGAAGAGGAATTAGACTAGAACCAGGAATGACACTTGCAATAGAACCTATGGTAATTCAAGGAAAACCAAATATTTTAGAACTTGATGATGGATGGACAATTATAACAGAAGATGGAAGTTTGGCAGCACATTATGAAAATACAATTTTAATTACAGAAAAAGAGCCAGAGATATTGACAATACTTTAATCTTAGTGTATAATATAGTAGTTATCATGCGCTAATTAGAAAAATGAATTAGTAAATGGTCTCAAACCCTTTATAGGAGGTAAATACATTGGCTAAAGAAGATGTAATAGAAGTAGAAGGAACAGTAGTGGAAGCACTACCAAATACTAATTTTAAAGTTGAACTTGAAAATGGGCATCAAATACTTGCTCATATATCAGGGAAACTAAGAATGAATTATATAAAAATTCTACCAGGAGATAAAGTAAAAGTAGAACTTTCTCCATATGATTTAACAAGAGGTAGAATTACATGGAGAGCAAAATAAAACAAATTCATATTTGTTTCTATTATAAAAAAATTAACCCAAAAAAACATAATTTAGAGAGGTGAAAAAAATGAAAGTAAGACCATCAGTTAAAAAAATGTGTGACAAGTGTAAAGTAATAAAAAGAAAAGGTGTAATTAGAGTTATTTGTGAAAACCCTAAACACAAACAAAGACAAGG
>CAMKEH010000030.1 GCA_946411515.1 uncultured Clostridium sp. | reverse complement strand
TAGCATCAGATATAGGAATTAATCCAAATAATGATGGAAAAGTAATAAGACTAGCTTTTCCTGAATTAAATGAAGAAAGAAGAAAAGAATTAGTAAAAGATATAAGAAAAATGGCAGAAGATGCCAAAGTTGCTATTCGTTCAATAAGAAGAGAAGGAATAGATAAAGCAAAACAAGAACAAAAAGATGGAGAAATGACAGAAGATGAATTAAAACAAGCAGAAAATGAAATTCAAAAAATAACAGATAAAAATATAGAAGAAATAGATAAAATATTAGAAACTAAAGAAAAAGAAATTATGTCAGTATAAATTAAGGGGTATTTTATGGAGTTTAAGGAACAACTAACTAAATATCAAAAAATAATAAATGAAGAATTAGAAAAATATTTAAGAAAAGACGAAGTTCCTGAAAAAATATTAAATAATTCAATGGAATATAGTCTTATGGCAGGAGGAAAACGCATAAGGCCAATTCTTATTATAGCAACATATGAGATTTTTAAAAGTAACATAGAAAAGTGCATGCCATATGCAGTTGCAATTGAGATGGTACATAATTTTTCTTTAATACATGATGATTTACCCGGAATAGATAATGATGATTTTAGACATGGAAAGCCTACGAATCATAAAATGTTTAATGAAGCAACTGCAATTCTTGCAGGAGATAGTTTATTAAATGAGGCATATATTGTTATCAGTAGAGACTTAAAAAAATCTAAGATTCAAGAATTAGAAAGTAAAATAAAAGTATTTAATGAATTTTCTTTAGCTGTTGATAGAATGATTGCAGGTGAATATATTGATACTGAATATGAAGGAAAGAAAATATCTAATGAATATTTAGACTATATACATCAAAATAAAACAGGAGCTCTTTTAAGATTATGTGTCAAAATAGGAGCAATTCTTGCAGATGCAGATAAAACAGATTTAGAAAGGCTGACTAATTACGCAGAAAAAATAGGATTAGCTTTTCAAATTAAAGATGATATTTTATCTGTTGAGGGTGATGAAAAGATACTTGGAAAACCAGTAGGAAATGATGAAAAACTTGAAAAATGTACGTATGTTTCTAAATATGGTTTAGAAGAATCTAAACAGATTTTGGAAAAAATAACAAAAGAAGCAATAGAAGAAATAAGTATATATGGAGAAAAAGCAAAATTTTTAAAAGAACTTGCTCTTTATATAAAAGAAAGACAAAAATAAATATATAAGAATTGAAAATAAAATTTTAAGAGGAATAAATAATGAATTTTGATAAAAAAAATTTGCCAAAGCATATTGCTATAATTATGGATGGAAATAGAAGGTGGGCAAAAGCCCAAGGAAAACCTGCAAGTTTTCGGACATAAAGAAGGAGCAAAAACTCTGGAAAATATAGTAAGATATGCAAATAAAATAGGAATAGAATATATAACAGTTTATGCTTTTTCAACAGAAAATTGGAAAAGAGCTGAAGAAGAAGTAAAAGCTTTAATGTTATTATTCCAAACATATTTAGATGATTATTCAAAAAGAGCAGATACAGAAAATATTAAAGTAAAAATAATCGGAAATATTAGTGAATTATCAGATAGAATGCAAAGTAGTATAAAAAATTGTATGGAAAGAACAAAGAATAATACTGGAATTACATTTAATATATGCTTAAATTATGGTGGTAGAGATGAAATTGTAAAAGCTGTAAGAAAAATAGGAGAAGACATAAAAAATAATGACCTAGACCCAGAAGATATAACAGAAGGCATTATATCAAATAATTTATACACTAAAGGGCAACCAGATCCTGATTTACTTATTAGAACAAGTGGAGAATTAAGATTAAGCAATTTCTTACCTTGGCAATTAGTATATTCAGAGTTTGTGTTTATGGATAAAAATTGGCCAGACTTTAGTAATGAGGACCTAGATGAGGCAATTTTAGAATATCAAAAAAGAACAAGAAAATTTGGAGCAAATTAAAATTTATAAAAGCGAGGAAAAAATATGGATATAAAAAGATTAACTTCTGCATTACTTGGATTTCCATTAGTATTAATAATACTATTAATTGGGAATAAAATAATAGTAGATTGTGCATTATCAGTTATTGCTCTTCTTGCAATGAATGAATATTTTAATGCGATTCAAAAAGTTGCAAAACCTGTTAGATGGCTTGGATACCTTAGTTGTTTAAGTATTGCAGTTATACACATAGTGCCAGCAGAAGCTTTAAGAATGGTGGTTACACTTGCAGTACCAACTATTTTAACAATACTTTTTGCACAAGTAATTGCAACAGAAATGAAAACATCCTTTAAAGATATAGCTTATACTTTTATTGGAATATTTTATGTAGTATTTTTTATGATGTTTGTTGCGTTTATTGATGGTATGCCAAATGGAAAAATACTAATTTGGTATGCACTTATTGCAGCATGGGGAACAGATATATTTGCATACATAATAGGTAAATATTTTGGAAAACATAAATTTAGTAAAGTTAGTCCTAAAAAATCTATTGAAGGTTGTATAGGAGGAACAGTTGCTGCAGTTATATTAATGCTTGCTTATACATATGTAGCTAATACTTATTGGGGTATGTCATATTCTTATTTGCAAATAGGAGTAATAGGAGTAGTATTAAGTCTAATTGGTCAAATAGGAGATTTTTCAGCATCAAGTATTAAAAGATATGTAGATATAAAAGATTTTAGCAATTTAATACCAGGACATGGAGGAATGCTAGATAGAATTGATAGTTTGATATTTTTAGCACCATTTGCATATGCATTATTTACAGTATTATAAGTAGGAGGAGTTTTGATGGATGATGACAATGTTAGATTAGAAGTTGCAATAGAAATAATGGCAAGTAAAATAGCTGATATGGCACAAAAAGGTTATACAGTTGATAGTAAAGAAATGAAAGAATTGTTAAAAGAAAAAAATGAAATGTATAAATGTAACAATGAAATAATAGATAAAATTTTAAATGTTTATGGCAAAGAATTAAAACAAAATATTTAAGGAGAGTTGAAATTGGAAAACGAAGAAGAAATACTAAAAAAATACAAATTAACAGAGCAAGAACATGAAAATTATTATAGACTGATAAAACAGATATGGACAGATGAGAAATATCCAGTAGATAATCCAGTAGCTATTATAATTGGTGGTCAAACAGGAGCAGGGAAAAGTGGTATTATTGCATATTCAAAAAAGATGTTTTTTGATGATAATGTAGTTGTAATAAACAGTGATGAAATAAAACCATTTCATCCTAAAAGCTCAGAAATAGCAAGATTATATCCTCAGTTATATACAAAAATAACAGATCAAGAAAGCAATACATGGACTAGTAAGCTTTTTGAAGAAACAAGGAATAATGGATATAATATAATTTTTGAAGGAACTATGAAAAATAATAGAGTGGCAGATGATGCAATAGAAAAATTAAGAAGACTTCGGTTATACTGTTATTGTTAGAGGTTTAGCTGTTTGTGATTTAGAAAGTAGATTATCAATTTTAGAAAGATATGAAGCTCAAGTTACAAAAAAAGGTTGGGGAAGATTAGTTGTTCCTGAACATCATAATCAAACATATAATGGAATGCCTGAAACAATAGATTATATAGAGAAAAATGAAAAATATGATGTTTTAGAGATTTTCAGAAGAGGAGAAGTTCCTTCTGAACCAGAATTAATATATGGAAGATTAAATAAAGAAACAGAAGAAAAAACAAAAGAAGTTATAAAAGAAAAGAAATTTGTAACAAAAAATAATCAAACATATGGATATACTACAGCAAAAGAAAGTATTTTAAAAGCTAGAGAAGAAGATTATGATAAAGTAATACCTGGATGTGAAAAAAGATTTAAAGAAATAAAAATAAATATGGATACGAGAAAAAAAGATGATTCTGCAAATATTGATACTGATGAGATGAAAAAAAATGATAAAATGTTTTTAGATTTAATGAAATTTTATGAAGATTTGAAAAAAAAAAGAGAAACAATAAATAATGTGTATAGTAGGTGCATGAAAATGACCAAAATGATGCAAGCTAAGGAAGAACAGGAGGAAAGATAGTGATTTCTTTTATAATTTCAGCGATAAAAATAATAGTTTTATTAGGTTTTTTGATTTTTATACATGAGCTTGGACATTTCACAGTTGCAAAACTTTGCAAGGTAAAAGTTAATGAGTTTGCAATTGGATTTGGACCAACAATATTAAAAAAACAGGGAAAACAAACAAAATATGCTTTAAGATTAATACCTTTAGGTGGATTTGTAAGTATGCAAGGAGAAGAAGAAAGGTCCGATGAAGAAGGATCTTTTTCTAAAGCAATCATACCAAAGAGAATAGCAATTGTTGCAGCAGGAGCAGTAGTTAATATAATTTTTGCAATTGTAGTTTATTTTATATTAGCATCTACATCAGGACCATATATTACAAACGAAGTAGAAAAAATAATAGATGGGTATCCAGCACAAGAAATAGGAATTAAGCCAGGAGATAAAATAATACAAGTAAATGAAGATAAAATAAATAACTTATATGAGCTAAATGATACACTTCAAAAATATGGAGACACTAATGAAATAATAGTAAAAGTTGAAAGAAATGGTAATATAGAAGAATATAAAACAATTCCTAAATCAGAAGAAATAAATGGTTATAAAACATTCTTTTTAGGAGTTAACTTAAAAAAAGCAGAAGATACCTTTATAAACAGATGTATAAATGGAATGATAAACACAAAAGAATTTTTACTATCAATAGTAGATAATATAAAACAACTATTTACTGGAAATGTTGGTGTCGACCAAATGATGGGACCAGTTGGAATTTCAGAAGTTGTATCTAAAACAAATGGTATAAGAGAATTTGTTTATATGTTAGCATTAATTTCACTATCTCTTGGAATAACAAATCTTTTACCAATTCCAGCACTAGATGGGGGAAAAATACTAATATTAATAATCGAAGCAATTAGAAGAAAACCTATGAATGAAAAAACAGAAATAAATATACAACTAATTGGATTTTCTATATTAATAGCATTATCATTATATGTAACTTATAATGATATAATAAGAATATTTTAAAAAAACTCAGAATGATATTTGATCATTCTGAGTTTTAAAGTTAAATCTAAATAATATAATTGATTAATTTATAAATAATTAAAAGTTAATATTCCAAACTATTTTATTATCAGATGAGTTTTCAACATCTTGATTAAATTGTATATTTCCTTTTAGAGTGACAACAGGTCTTATTCCAAGAGTTTTACCATTTTGATTTTGTATAGTTCCATTATTACAAATGGCCCATAATTGTTGCTTTCCAAGATAGGGAGACGATAACCAGTAAAATGAAAAATCTCCTTCATTTGGACTATTACATGGTATAGCAAATAAATCACTACTTTTGACAGATGATCCCCAACTTAAATTTCCTATTATTGATTGTATATCTTCTTTTTTTAATGAACTAACTTGTGGTATTTCATTTTGAACAGAAGTATATGTATTTGTAAATAAATTTAATAAACTTGAACTATTATCTATTAAATTATTATCTGAATCTTTAAAACCATAATTATTAAAATTTATATTCAAAAAATTATTATTTAATTCTTGAACTGGTATAGTATTATCATATGGAGCATAATAGGTTAGTGGTATTCCTGCAGATACTATTCTAACAGTATTATTTTGAGTATCTATTGAGAGTATTCTCCATCCAGAATACTCATCTTTTGGCTTGTATTGATTGTTATATGAAAATAGATTTTCATATTTTACTGGATAATTGATATAATCACCAATAGATAATTTAGAATAATCTTCTTTTATTTTTACATTACCGTCTTCATAAATAAAATAATTATTATATGCTCCTTCAAAAATCCAAGGTGCATTTTCAGTTAATTTAACATCATTTCCAAAATAGTTTATTAATGAATTAGTTATTGAGTCTTTAGTTAAAAAATTTTTTTTATCTTGTGCTGCAATAACAGCTAATTCAATTTTTTCCAATTCTGTAGCTGATTCAGTTGTATTTTTTGCTTCTCCTGCTTTTGATAATAATCCATTATCTCCTACTAGTGTGTTAATTGTTACTCCTGCTAAAATAAGTAGGACAACAATAGTAATTACAAGTGCTACTAGTGTTATAGCATTTTTAGCCCTAAAAATTATTTTTTTTGATTTTTTCATATTAAATATTTCCTTTCAATTTTGTCTTTTGATTTTCTAATAAAATATTATCATATTAGCAATTAAAATGCAAGTGAAAATAGGTGCATATTTATATTATTTTTTCATATAAAATTTATTGCAAGAAAGTATTAGGTTTAAGAATTAAGAAAGGAATGTGAAAAAATGAATAAATTAAAAATACCAGAAAATCATAGTGGAGTAAGTAAAACACTTAGACTACCAGAAAATATTGTTGATGATATTCAAAATCTTGCTAATCTAAAAAATTTATCTTTCAATAGAGTGGTAATTTCATTATTAGAATTTAGTTTGGATAATTTAGATGAAAAAGATAGAGAAGAATTAAAAAAATTAAAAAATAAATAAAAAAATTAGTGTGTTCGCTTGTTTTTAATTGTAAAATATTGTATATTATGTATTACAGAAAATGAGATAGTAGATATGTGTTGCCACTTTTACTTCGATAGCTTGCCTATCAGAAAGTGAGGTGGTGTTTATGAGTTTTATATTTTACATATTAGTTGCCTTAATGGCATCATTAACCATAAACGTAGCCTTATTGACAATTATATATATGCAATATTCAAATGTAATTATAAATAAGGAATAAAAATAACGGCACATTCTACTTTTG
>CAMKEH010000029.1 GCA_946411515.1 uncultured Clostridium sp. | reverse complement strand
AAATAGATTGTATAATTTACTTAAAAACTCTAGACTTTTCGCACTTTTTGTTATAAACTATTATGTAGATACTTTAAAAATTTATTTGGAGGTGTTTATGGAAAAGATTGCAATTATATCAGATGTTCATGGAAATATTACAGCTTTAAACGCTGTTTTAGAAGATATTAAAAATCGTGGCATTACAAGAATTTTTTGTCTAGGTGATTATGTCATAAAATGTGTACATCCGGATTTGGTAATAGATAAATTAAGAAAAGTTTGTGAAGTTATGCTAATTGGTAACTCTGATTATGCAATTTGCTGTCCTGAAGCCAAAAGTAAAAATTTTTGGTCTAGAAAAAAAATAGGAGAAGAAAGAGCAAATTTTATATATAATCTACCAATTTTTCATGAATTTTATATGAGTGGACATTTAATAAGATTATTTCATGCTTCGCCTTATGGTTTAGATAATATATATAATCCTATGTTTTCAAATGAAGGAACAATATATGCAGGAAATGAAATAAAAAATCCCGAAGATCTATTTAAAAATACTGCTTTTATTGGTAAAACTGAAAATGATCCTGAACCTGATATAGTTGGTTATGGTCATATTCATACTCCTTGTTTAGTTAGATTTAAAAATAAAACTTTATTTAACACTGGAAGCGTAGGTATCCCAGTTGAAATGCTTAATTCAGATGTAACTGACAAAAGTAACAAATTTTCGACTCTTGCATCTTATATAATAGTAGAAGGAAATTATAATGACAAAAATTTAGGCTCAATTTCTTTCAATTTTATAAGAGTTCCTTATAATATTGAAAAAGAAATAAAAGATTTAGAAGTTTCTGGTTTAAAAAATAGAAACATGGTGATAAGAAGCTTAAAAGGTGCTCTTCCTACATCAACTAATTTTAATTAGGAGTGAATATAATTATGATTGATAAATTATCGAAAGTAAAAGAAATTCTAACCAAATACAATCAAGAGCATTTATTGTATTTTTATAATGAACTTTCAGATGATCAAAAAGAAACTTTATTAAATCAATTATTAAATATTGATTTTGAAGAGATACTAAATTTATATAAAAATTCTATGAAAAATGACAAACTAGATATTTCTAAAGTATCTCCTCTTCCCCATTATGAAAAAGAGCTTTTTTCTGAAAAAGAATTATCTGATTATATAAATTTAGGTGAAGCTATACTAAAATCAGGATCTTTTGCTGTTGTCACAATGTCTGGCGGGCAAGGATCTAGACTTGGTTATAAAGGACCTAAAGGAACTTATGAACTACATTTCAAAAGAAAGAATGAAAAAAAATCATTATTTCAAATCATGTGTGAAGATATAAAAAGAGCTAATAAAAAATACAATATAACTATTCCTTGGTATATTATGACAAGCCAAGATAATAATAAGGCTACTAAAGATTTCTTTGAAAATAATAATTTTTTTGATTATCCGAAAAATAAAATAAAATTTTTTACCCAAGGAAAACTTCCAATTATTGATTTAAATGGTAAACTTATTTTGCAAGAACCATACTTAGTAAAAGGTGCTTCAAATGGTAATGGTAATGTTTTTAAATCAATGAAATATCATGGTATTGTAGAAGATCTAGAGTTAAATAATATAAAATGGGTTTTCTTTGGAGGAATAGATAATGTTTTACTACAAAATGTTGACCCATTGTTTATAGGTTTAACTTATAAAAATAATTTTGAAATTGCATCAAAGTCTATATTTAAGCAAAAACCTTTAGAAAAAACAGCAGTTTATTGCAGAAAAAATGGTAAGCCTGCAATTTTAGATTATGATGATATTGATATAAAATTATCTGTTTCAAGATTTGAAGATGGTAAATATAAATATAGAGAAGCAAATATTATATCTCACTTAATGACAATCGATGCTGTAAAAAAGGCTTGTTCTATAGAATTACCTTATCATAGAGCATTTAAGAAAAACGCATTTGTAAATGAGGAAGGAATGAAACAAGTTCCTGATAAGCCAAATTCTTTTAAGTTTGAAAACTTCATTTTTGATAGTTTTATGTTTTTTGATGATATGCTTTTACTTCGCGTAAATGAAGATGAAGAATTTGCACCTATAAAGGACTTTACAGGTATCTATAACCCTGATACAGCAAAAGAAAAATATGAAAAATATTGGAATATATAAAAAGCTTAAGATAGAAAATTTCTATCCTAAGCTATTTTTAATATTCAATTCCTTATACGAATTCACTTATTATTTAATATATTTTTTTAATTTAAAGTATCCTATTCCAAAGAATAATCCTAATATCATTATTACTGAAAATAATATCATTGTTCCCATAACCCCTGTATTAGGTAATATTTTTTTAGAAGTTGTAGTATCTTCTTTTTGTGTTGGTATCTGTTTTTCTGTTTGTGAAGCATCAGGAATTATTTTATTTTCTTCCCATTCTGCAATTAATTTTTTATCACTATTTACTGGTTTATCAAAATCATAGATTACTTTCTTTCCATCTTTTTCTTCATACCAATATAAAAATCTATATCCTTCTTTAGTCGGATCATTTGGTTTTGTGATTTTTTCTCCATATTCTTTTGTTTGGTCTTCTATTTCTGTTCCATCCTTGCTATCAAAAGTTATAGTATATTGTTTTTTATTATAATAGAAATTTAATACTAGCTCGTCATCTTCTTTTACAACACCACTTAAAGTAGAATCTTCAGGATCATAACCTTCAAATGTTTTTGCATTTACGTTTACTGTTGAATTAATTGGTGCTTGTTTTGTTTCAGTATTTTCTAATTTATATTTTTTATTTCCTTTAGTTATTGTTCCATTTTCATCTTCTAAATAGTAATTTATTTTATAATCTATATTTTGAGGTTCATTTTGTATCCATTTTCCATATAATGTTATATCATCTTTTTTATCTGATACATCTAAATTAGCTATTTTAGTTCCTTGCAATTCTTGATTATCATACCAACCAGAAAATGTATATCCTTCTTTTGTTGGTTCTGCAATTGTAATTGTATTAGTATCTTCTTCCATATATCTATCCGGGTTATTAGCATTATTATCGTTTGGTGTTCCAATTATTACATATGTAATATTATGAAATACTCCCTCTTCCCATTTTGCATATAAAATTTTATTTTCATTTACTGGACTATTAAAATCATATAATGTTGTATAATTTTCATCTGTATACCAACCTTTAAAAACATATCCTTCTTTTGTTGGTTCTGCTGGATTAGTTGCTTTTTGTGAAGGTATAACTAATTGTGTTGTTACTTCTGTTCCACCTTTACTATCAAACTCTACTGTAAGTTTTTTAGCATACTCTACTTCTATTTGGTGATTTGCTTGTATATTAGAAAATGTATATGAATCTTTTATATCATCTGATAAAGTTTGATCTTCTTTGTCTATTGTTATTCTTTTCAAATAATATGTTTCATCAGTAGGCTCATATTCAACTGTAAAATTGTCTCCTTTTAATAAATCCTTTTTACTCTCACTTATCGATCCATTTATCGCATTAGTATTTACTGAATAATAATTTCTAACATCAATGAATCCAAAACTAGAAAATGCACTTATTTCATTAAATTTGAAATGATTTGTTATTGATGTAATATTTTCAAAAGTAAAATAAAGATCACTTATATTGCTTTTTAGGTTTTCAGTTGTATTAGAATATATTCTTAATTCCTTATCATCTTTTTCAGTTCCATAATCAATATATTCTATAGTATCTGTAGCAGTTGTAGTTTCACCTTGTTTATTCATATAAACATTATCTAAAATTTCACTATTTTTGTATGTAGACTGAGAATTGCTATCTCCTCCACCATCATTTTCTTGTTCATTTGCAGATGAATCTTTTGTAACTGAATCAATTAATAATTCTTGCTTTTGATCTAAATCTGAAACTCTATATATACCACTTACTTTGGCACTTTCATTGTTTTTCAAATATTTCTCTGAAATACCAATATTTATGTTTCCAGTTACTGATGTACATCCTAATCCTGGATAAAATGCAAGTGGCTCTTTAGTGCTTTTTTTATATCTTCCAACTTGAAATAAAATTTCATAATCTTCTGTAACATTAGCTACTTGTAATCCGTCAAGAGTAATTTGAAGATCATATTTATTATCGCCATCTATTATTGCTTCAGTATAAGTAAAAGTAATATGATTATTATTTTGTAAATAAATATCTGATTCAGTATCAGTTTTTTTCATTTTTAAGGCAACATATCTATTAGTATAAGTATTTTCGTCATTTCCATCATCATATTCTTGTATATAGAATTTTTTAGATTCTGAAAAATATGTAGGCTCATTACTTTGTTCTATATTAACAATACTAGAATAATCTTTATTATTATAATTTTGTGCTGTCAAAGAAGTAACTGCTGAAAAATTTCTATCAATTACTGTATTTTCGTCTATAATTTTAGCAATGGTATTAATTTTTTTCGCTGTTCCACTATCTGCAAAAGCATAACTTGTAAATAACAAAATTATTAACATCATTAATGCAACTATTTTTCTTTTCATAATTAAATTTCTCCTTTTCTTTTTAAATAATACAATTTGATTGTATTATTTTTATAATTAAATGTCAATATAAAAAAACTCTTAAAATAACCTAATGGTATAATATTAGGGCTTTAAGAGTTTTATTAAATTTTCATTATTTTTTTATTACATTTTTATTACAACTTTATTGCGCTTTTTACTTATTAAATTACAGGTTTTGGTAAGTATTAACAATTAATATTATTAGTGTCATGCATATGTATATAAATGCACATAAACTAATACTTATATTCCTGTTATTATTCCAATTTTTCTGTTTCACTCTCCGTTTTTCTTATACTTACTATTGCAAAAACTATTTCTAATATTATTAGTATTAGTACTATTATTTCTTTATTTCGTCCTCTCCTATTTTTATTTTACAAAAGTTATATAGTTTTATCAATAGTTTTTGCTATATTTAGATATCTGAAGCCATTATAGTTAAAATAAAGGGATTTTTATATTCTATAGGTATGATGGATTTTGCCGAACAGCTTGAAATTAACTTTTTTCGACTTAAATTTATAATATAGGGATTAAATTATAATTTAAAATATGGGGGCTATAATGGCCTCAGATATCTAAATATATTTTCAAGTCTTAATGGATTTTAATATTGATTAAAATATTTGAATTAATAAATTAATTAGATTTAAATTAAATATATTATAAGTTAATTTCCATAATTTGTCAATATTTTTTTATGTTTTTGTTAATTATTTTTCAAAAAGCAGCCTTAGTGGCTGCTTTTTACTATCTTGCATCATCATCGTCATCTACCATTTTATGATCACTACTACAATCAATTTCTGCTGCTTTATTTGTTATTTTCATCCATCTATCTACACCATATACTTCTCTCAATTTTTGATTTATTATTGTAGATTGATTTGCTTTGCTATATTCTTTTAAGTCAGATTCTATCATTATCTTTATAATTGCATCTCTTAAATCAAAAGCCCACCTTCCGTTTTTTCTACCATCTGCTAATACGTGATTTACTCTTTTTATAATACCTTTTTTCTTTTTTATTGCATCTGTTTTATTTTGTTTTTCAGATCTTTCTATAACTTTTATATCTTCTATATTTTCAAAAATATACGTTGCATTATCTGCAGCATATTTTACTTCTTCATCTTCACCTAAATATTTAGGTTTTTCTTCATATATCCTTTCTGCTATGATAATCCCATTTTTATAGTCTCCTTCTTTTCCTGGAATTACAAAAAAATCATAATTGTAAAATGGACTATTTTTAGGTAATATTGCTTCATACTTTCTAGCTCCTAACAATTCAAAAAGTTCAAGTCTTTTATCTGGATCTATAACTTTTTTATTGTACTTTGTTTCTACACCTCTGCTTTTTCCACCTCCTGTTGTTTTTATTTTTTGTAAAGCACCACTAATTAATAATATATACTGATCATCTGTTATTGTATTATCTCTTTTTATTCCTAATATTTGATTAACCTCTTCTGAATCTACAATATCTTTGTTTCCTAAGGATATTAAATCTTCTCCAGATATACGTTTTTTTGCAAATAATTCAAATATGATTTTTTCATCAATCACTCCTTGATTTAATATTTTCATTATTTTATCGTGGTTCATTCCTTCTGTAGTAACTAATTCTTCTAGATATTCAAATCCTAGCACTTTGGATTTTATAAGATCCTTTACTGTTTCTAGTTTAACTACTCCATTATTATACATATCAGTAATGATTTGCTTTATTATAAACTGATCTTCTTTATTCCATTCTAATAGGGTATCTAGTGATATTAATTTTTTTCCAAAGAATTCTTCAATTTTATTTATATATTCTCCTTTATTTTTCTCATCATAACCTTCTACTAAACTTTCCATTAAATCTTCTGAAAATTGATTTGCTTTTTCTTCATCTGTTAAGATATATTCATTACATAAATTTATATATCTATTATATTTTTCTTTTATTTGTTTATTATCACTATTTTCTAAACTAGCATTATAACAATCAATTAGTTCATATGGATTAATTAATTTTGATACATCTGTTTTTTTGCATGTTTCTTTAAATTTATCCATATCGATAGTTTGATTTAAATATAAATTTACTACATCTTTGTATTCTATTTTTTGTAAATTAATAAAATATTCTAGTATTTCTTTTGAGCATCCATTTTTATTTTTTGCTAGTTTTTCTAATATAGTTTGTGTATCCCAATTAAATCTTTCTGATAAATATGCCAAATCGTTATCACTTAAATTTTCTATACTATTTAATTCCTCATCTGAAAATATAATATTTATTTCTTCTTCAGTTAAATCACTTATATTAAACATTCCCTCTTGTATATCATCTCTTTTTTCTTCAATATATTTTTTGGTTAAATATGAGTTTTCAGTAAATCTTTTTATACACTCTTCAATATTTTTTCTAGAATATGTTAATTCTTTTTGTATGTACTTTCCATCTCTATTACTATTAAATTGTAGATTTAATGTGTATTTTTTGTTGTTTTTTTCTAAGTTATTTAATATACATTGTAATATTAGTTTTTCTCCTTTGAAATATTTTTCTTCCACTAAACCTGTTTCTAATACATCTTCAATTTTACAAGCAGATATCATTAATAATTTATCAAAATCCAAGTAATCAATGTATTGCTCTGTTTTTTCTCTTATATCTACTACAAGTTGGTCAAAGTCTAATAATTCTGCTGTTGCATCATATTCGACTTCATCTGATCTCATCGCTTCTATTTCGTCTCTTGTCCTAATTTTATTATTTATCAACTCATTGTCAATTATATCTGCTCTTACTGTATTTCCAAATGTTCTATCTTCAAATATTTCGTTAAAATCTGTTAAAAGTAAAATTTGAAGTATATAATTTATTCCGTTATAGTCTTTTCCTATTATTTTTTTTAATTCCTCATCCACTTTTCTAAATTTTTCAATTTGTTTACTTGAATTTCTTCGTTTTCCTTTAATTATTATCTCTGAATCAAATACATCTATATCATATTGTTGTTTTCCTTCATCAAAATAATAAACTGTAAATATTACATCTAAATTATTACCTAATTTTCTTAATTGTTTTAAATTGTCTTCTTTTTCTTTCTTCTCTTTAAGAAAATCACTTAAAGATTTTCTTAATTTTCCCTTTTCTTCCTCATTTACTAATTTATTAGATAATTTTGTTTCTACTTCTTTTATCTTACTATCAAAAAATTTTATACGATCTACATGATTTTTAGTAACTAATAGAAAAAATTTTTCTTTGTTTATTTTATCATCATTTTCTATTAAAAATTCATATATAGCATTAGCATTTTTTTTCATTTTTTGTTTTAATATATCTATTTTTTCTTTTCTATCTTTATCTTCATAAAAATAAAAAATTTGATCGACTCCAGTTAATATTATATTCACTCTATCTAAAATAGATTTCATACTCATTTTATTTACGTTACTCATAATTATAAAAATCCTTCCAATTAATAATTTTTCATATTAATTATAACATATTTATTTTTTAGCTTCAATCAATCTTTTGATTAAACCTTGATATATAAAATTAAAAAATCAAATACAGCATAAAAAATTTTAATTTCTTGATAGTTTACATATTTAAAATATAACATTTAACGATATACCTTCGGGTTATGAGGGCTAGTTGAGAGGTTTATGAACTTTAGTGAAATCAATGGTTTTAGCTGATTTATCAATGAAAATTGGGGAAATGAATTTTAGAACATTTGTGTGATTTTTTGTACTTTTTTGAGAATTTTTTCCCCAACTTTTCCCCAA
>CAMKEH010000028.1 GCA_946411515.1 uncultured Clostridium sp. | reverse complement strand
TTATTATTAGGAACAAAAAATAAATAATAAGATGTGTACAATATTTTGGTATTGTTAACAAGTATTAGAACAAAAAAATTATAATTTATCAAGAAGTTCACAAAATTTTTACATTTAGAACAAAAATATACAATAGATTGAAATTAGGAAGATTAAAATTCTTTCTAATTTTTTTGTATTTATCTTTACAAAATTAATATAATATGATAAATTAGTTAATAGTATTAAGTAATAATTAAGGAGTGATTGCTATGGATTTTAAAGAAGCTATGCAAAAAAGACACATGGTTCGTAAATATACAGATAAACCTTTATCCGATGAGATTATTGCAAAAATAAATGAAAGAATTGAACTGAATAATAAAACTTATAATCTTAATATGAAACTTATGATTAATAATAGCAAAGGTGTAAGTAGTATTATGAAGTTAATAATGGCTAAAGGTGTAAATAACTTTATAATTCTTGCAGGAGATGTAAGTGGAAATTTAGATGAAAGATTAGGATATTCTGGAGCAGATATAATGTTATATGCTCAAACATTAGGATTAAATACTTGGTGGGTTGGTGGAACATTTAATAGGTCTGTAAGTAGTTATGTAGATAATAAAAAGGTAACTGGAATAATTGCTATTGGATATGGTCAAACACAAGGCGTACCACATAAGTCAAAAAATGTAGAAGATGTTTCTAAATATGAAGGTACTATTATTCCATCTTGGTTTATTAGTGGTGTGGATGGAGCTTTACTTGCTCCAACAGCATTAAACAAACAAGACTTTATGCTCATAGGAAATGGGAATAGAGTAAAGATAGAATGTAGTAATGGTATATTTACAGGCAGTAATGTTGGTTTAATAAAATATCATTTTGAACTAGGTGCAGGAAAAGGAAATTTTGAATGGGAGAATTAAAAATGAACTATAATGAAAAGGCAGAAGAAATATTTAATAGTTTAACTAATAGAAAAAAATTTGTAGATAAAATGCCATCTAATATCTCACAAGGAGAATCGGGAGTTTTATTATATTTGCTTAATAACGATAGTGTAAGTCAAAGTGAGTTAAGTGAGAAATTAAATATAACAATGCCTAGAGTAGCTGCAATAATAAATACATTACAAGATAAAATGTTAGTAATTAAGAAAACAGATCCTAATGATAAAAGAAAGACTATTATTACAATTACAGAAAAAGGAAAAAAAGACATTCTCCAAAAAAGAAAAAATGCAATTATATTTATAGAAAGTATTATAAAAGAATTAACTGATGAAGAAATAATGCAATATATTTCTATCAATAAAAAGATAGAGGAAATTTCAAATAACTTGAAAGGCTGATACTATTGAATAGTCAAATTGAAGAATTAAAAAGTTTTATTAATAATAGTAATTATACAATTGTTATAACAGGTGCAGGTGTTTCAATGTCATCTGGTATTGGAGATTTTGAACATTGGAATTTTGGTTCAGTATTACAAATGAGTTCTACATTTGTTCTAAAAACTATGCCTAATAAATATTACAAAGCAGCTTGGAAATCATTTTTAAATCCAATATTTAATATTGGACCCAATATTACACATAAAAAACTTGCAGAACTAGAAAGCCAAAACAAAATACAAGGGATTATTACTACTAATATAGATCATTTACATTCGCTTGCAGGTTCAAAAAATGTAGCAGAAATACAGGGAAGTTTTGCAGTTAATAAATGTTTAAAATGTGGTAAACAGTATAATGATATAAATATATGGAATAAAGGAAAAACACCAAGATGCGAGTGTGGAGGAGTAATTGGGGCTTTTCCAATATATGCTCATGTCGGACAATTAAGAACAGAGGCAGAAAAAGCAAGAAGATGGGTAGAACTTGCAGAACTGATTATCATAATTGGAGCAAATGGTTCATATTATTGGTCTTATGGGAATCATATAAATAAAAATGCTAAAATAGTTCAAATAAATCCTAAAAAGACGTATTTTGATAGTAAATCAATATTAAATATAAGAAAAAAATCAGATGAAATATTTAGGTTATTGTAAAAATAAATTTGTTCAGAAGATTTTGATATTGAGAACAAAAAATTACAATTTATTAGGATGCTAACAATATTTTGGTATTGTAAACAAGTTAAAAACATAATAAAGTAGAGAAATTAAAAATCTCTACTTTTATTTTTTGACAAAATCATCATAATTAGTTGACAGAATAAAAAAATGATGATATAAAATAGGTGTATTCGATAAAGGATACAACTGAAAAATTAAATAGTAGATATTTCCCTGTTGTAGGTTGAGCCGCAGAATTACATTATATTTGAGGTGGTTGAACGCAAAAAAGTACATCGCAAGATAATACTTTCCCTACTGATCGGAAGCCAGTTCGTTTCAAGGAGCCCATAGTCTCACAGGCTCAGTGTTGGTTTTATCATAGGATATGTAATTTATCTCCAACCAATATAAAGAAGTAATTTTGATGTCGTAAGCGCTAACAGATATCTTATTTAATTTACAGGTACAATATTTTATATGTCTAAAAGTGTTAAAACTATTAGGCTTATTAATGATTTGCTTTTAGCAAGTAAATTGTACCCTGTGGATAAGTAAGAAATCTGATATCTCTTTTAGAAAAATTTTAATGCAAGTTAGCAAAGAAGTTTTTCAGTAAGAGTAAGCGAAACATCATATCAATTATGGCTCCAAAAGGGAAAATAATAGATATAGCCAATAATAGTGATATAAATAAAAGGTTTCGTTTATGATAACGAAGCCTTTTTTGTGCTTACAAACGCATACTTGCTAGAAAGGAGGAACACTTGGAAGACTTAAAAATAGTAAATGCAGATAATCTATTATATACATCTTTAGATGAAGCAGAATTTATAATAGAAGATATTTTACCAATAGGACTTCATATATTTTGTGGAGCTCCTAAAGTAGGAAAAAGCTGGTTAATGTTAGATATTTGTATAAAAGTTTCAAAGGGCGAAGAAATATGGAACTTAAAAACAAATAAATGTGATGTTTTATATCTTGCTTTAGAAGACACTTATCAAAGACTTCAAAAGAGATTGTTTAAGCTAACTGATGATATAAGCTCTAATTTTCATATATCAATAGAGTCAAACAAAATTGCTAATGGTTTAATATCTCAATTGGAACAGACATTACAAAAATATCCTAATACAAAATTAATAGTTATTGATACTCTTCAGAAGGTAAGAAAGCAAAATAACGATATAAATTATTCTAATGATTATACAGATATATCTTTATTAAAACAATTTGCAGACAAAAATAAGATAGCTGTAATATTAGTACACCATCTAAGAAAACAAGATGATAGTGATGTATTTAATAGAATTTCTGGAACAACAGGAATAATGGGAAGTAGCGATACAACATTTATACTAGAAAAGAAATCTAGAGATGATTCAGTAGCAACATTATTTGTTACAGGTAGAGATGTTGAATATCAAACTTTCACATTGAGATTTGAAGAATGCAGATGGAACTTACTAGAAAGATCATTTCAAAAGGATATTGAAATGAAAAATGCTCCAGAGATTATCTATAATGTTATATCTTTTGTTAACGAAAAAGGAGAGTGGCAAGGCACAGCAACAGAACTTCTTACTTCTTTGGATGAAAAAGATATAACACCGCAATATCTTACAAAGTTATTAAACGAGTATAGTAAAACAATTTTATTTGATAATAAAATTTGTTTTAAGACATCAAGGACAAGCACATCTCGTTTAGTAAATTTGAAAAAAGATATTGACGGCAATGACGATGATGACGGTAAAACTATACCGCAGGAATCGTCATTGGAAGGAAGTCCAGAGGGAACATCTGGCACACAACTTTTGTAAAAAGTGTAGTGTGTTACACTCATAAATGCGATTTTGAAAAATTATGTGGCTGATTATATTGTTACTTTAATTTTTCAAAAGGAGAATGTTAAATATTATTTGCCTTTGGCAAGATAATATTTAACAGGCGAAAAAGCATATGAGTGTTCTCACATTTTGATGAAGCAGTCCAATAGGATTTTAGCGTCATTATCGTCATCAAAATGTGGGCTACGAAGATAAAACAAGGAAGGAGAAAATAGAATGGCATACACAATATTGCGATTTAAGAAAGACAAAGGTGGTGCTATAGCTGGATGTGAAAGACACAATGAAAGAAAAAAAGAAGCATATAAAAGTAATCCAGATATAGATATGAATAAATCTAAAGAGAACTATCATATCATACATGCACCACAATACACATATTCAAGAAAAATAAAAGAATTAATAAAAGAATATGGCTGTAAAACAAGAAAAGATAGTGTCAAATTAGTTGAAACATTGATAACAGCTTCTCCTGAATTTATGAATAAATTAAGCAAAGGAGAACAAAGAAAATATTTTGAAAGAGCGGTTAAATTTATGAAAGATGAAATTGGCGAAGATAGAATAATATCAGCAGTAGTACACATGGATGAGGCAACACCACATATGCATTTAGTATTTTGTCCTATAAATAAAGATGGTAAGCTATCAGCTAAAAGTATTCTTGGAAATCAAAAAAGCCTTTCAGAATGGCAAACGAGATACTATAATTATATGCACGAAAGATGGAATGAACTTGAAAGAGGAAAATCAGCTCAAGAAACAAAAAGAAAGCATATTCCTACTTGGTTATTTAAGTTAGCTGATAATTTAGATAACTTATATAATCAATTATTAAAGAAAATTGAGAATATAAATATGATAGGAATGAAAAAGAATAAAGAAGAAGCTATTGATTTGCTTTCAGAATTTGTTCCAAAGGCAGAAAAATTTTCAGCAAAGGTAAATTCTTATAACGATTATATAAATGAATTAGAAGAAAGAGTTTTAATTCAGAGAAACAATAATAGAGAACTAGCTGAAGAAAATCTTGACTTAAAAGAAAAAATTGAGAATAAAGATTTAGAAGTTAGTGAAAGAATTAGACTAATGCAAAATCAAGTTAATAAATACGAACGACTTATAAAGAAAGTTCCAGAGGATATTATTGAAAAAATCCAAAGGGAAGAAAGAAATAGAAAAAATAGAGAAAGATAGGAGGTTAAAATTATATGTCGCAAATAGTAAAAGAAGAAAAATTAGTATATACAGCTCAAGAAGTAGCTAAAATATTACACGCAAGCCCAAATTATGTTTATGAATTAATACGAAAAGGAAAATTAAAGGCTTTTAAGTTAAAGAGCATACGAATTCTTAAATCTGCTTTAGAAGACTTCCTAAAACAAAATGAGGGGAAAGATTTGTCTGATATAGATAATATTAGAAGATTATCAGAATATGAAGACAATGAAAGATAAAGTCTATGGGTAATGTCACTATACAAAAAAGAGGTAATCATTATCAGTATAAAATTGAAGTGGCTAAAGTAGATGGAAAAAGAAAATTTATAAATAAATCTGGGTTTGAAACAAAAGAAGAAGCAATAAAGGCTGGAAATCTTGCTTATGCAGAATATTTAAATACAGGATTAAGCTTTAAAGAAACAACGATTTCTTTTAGTGATTATCTAGATTATTGGTATGAGAATTATTGCGAAACTACTTTAAAACATAATACAAGACGAACTTATAAAACTATAATGGATAAATATCTAAAAGCAGAACTTGGAAAATATAGATTAAGTGCTTTAACAAGTGTTAAGCTAAATTCATTTATAGTTGAACTTTGCAATAAATATAATTATAAAAAATCATATTTTAATAATATTTTGAAAGTTTTAAAAACAAGTTTTAGATTAGCAACAGATGTGTTTGGATTTATAAGATATAATCCAGCTGTAACTTTAAAACTGCCTAAAATAGAAGATGAGGTTGAATTTGAAAAGCATTTATATAATCAAGATGAAATTAATGCAATTCTAGAAAGATTTAAGGATGATGATGTATTTACTTGTGCTTTTATTACAGCTTGTTATACTGGAATGAGAACAGGAGAAGTTTGTAGCTTGACTTGGGATGATATAGACTTTGAAAACAGAATTATAAATGTTAAGCATACTGTGTATGATAAACCAGATGATGGAAAAGGCAGATGGTATATGGGTACAACTAAAACTAAAAATGGAGTAAGACAAATATATATGAGTCCAACTTTATTTAAAGCCTTAATGAATTTTAAGAATAAACAACAATATATAAGGAAAATATATGGATCTAACTATATAACATATCATTTAGAAGATATAATCGGCAAGAATGGAAAATTAATTGAAAAGAGAATTATTGAGAATACTGGAAATGTTCTTCATATGAATAATGCAAATTTAGTATTTACAAGACCTAATGGAAAATATGTAGGAAGAAATATATTAAACTATCCATTCAAGATAATTCATAAGGAATTAGGTATTAATGATTGCAGATTCTATGATTTAAGAGGAAGTTATGCAACAACTAATTTAAGAAATGGAGTTGAAATTAGAGATGTTGCAAATATATTAGGACACAAATATATTGAAACTACTGAAAACTTCTATATAACAAGTACAGAAAAAGATAGAAAAGATGTTACAAAAGCATTTGATAAGGTTATGACTTCAGACTTGATAAATGATATTATAAAATATGAAATTGCATATTAAAATGTAGAGGGCTAGTATATTTACTAGCTCTTTTTTATTTATAAAACTTGCATATTTTTTTTAGTTAGTATATACTAAAAACATAATAACGAATGTAAACATTGTTTGCATTTTGTTTGCAAAAAATTGGAAAGCATAATAAAAATAATACTAATAATACAATAAATATAAATGGCAAAAATGCTTGATACTATTAGTATAAATAGATATGCATAGTATTGATAATACAATCAGTAAATCGCCATGTGGTTCGGGCAAGAAATATAAGAACTGTTGCGGAAAGAACGCATAAGTAACTAATTACAAGAATTTCAAAGAAATAAAAAATGGGTGTCAAAATTTAAATTGTCACCCAAAATATAAAAACATAGCTGAAAAGCATTGAAAAATAAGGAGTGTATTCAATGAAAATTGGGTGACACTTCTTTTTTAATGGATATAGTTCAAGTGCAGAGAATGATTAAATACAAGTAGCAAGATCTTTTGAAAATAGTTTTAATTTTTATAATAGTATTATATAATAAGGTGCAAGAAAAATAGTAAATTATAAGGGAGGTGATTTAATATTAGAAAAATTGAGAATAATAAATTGTTATATGCGTTAGTATATGGTGCGACAACTGCAATTATGGGAATTATATTATATCCTTTATTTGATTTAATATTATGCAAGTTTATAACAAATTCAAATTTTGTATATTCAGCACATCAACATATTACACAGCCAGTATTATTTGGATTTTTTATGGGAATAGTATTAACATTTATAAACAGTAAAAAAGATAAAGAAGATAAATAGAAAATAGTAATTTTTTGCTCTTTTTGAAGTTAAAAACAGTATTGTTTAAATATTCTCTAACTATTAATTTAATAAGAAAAACTTGTTATATTAATTTTGCAATTTTATTGTAAAAAACCTAATTTTTGATATAATATATAGATTGTAATAAAAATTAATTATAAAGAAGATTAAAATTAATGGAGAAAGAAGGAAAATATTAAATTTAAAAAATGTCGAAAAAAGATTGATAAATTTTATTATTTAGTATATTATATATATATAATATATATAATATATATAATATTTATAAATAAAAAGAAAGGGGAAAAATTATGAGTAAAAGAAGTGCAAGCGAAAATTTAAAATCTTTTAGTTGGATTTACATTGTAGTTTCCATATTTTATGTAGTTGGAACCATTATATGTAATGTTATGCCAGAACTTAAGAATGGTCTTACTGAAGGATTAGGCAATGATGCAATGTTAACATTAAATATTACTGCTGGGGTTGTTGTAGTACTTAATTTATGGTATTTCTGGCTTTGCAGAAGAGTTGCTGATGGTAAGAGCCAAGGAAATTTGTATATGGTTCTTTTAATCTTAGGTATTGTTGGCAGTTTAGTATCATTCTTTACTACTAAAGGTGTTGGAAGAGCTTTAAGTTTTGATGCAGTTGTGGATTTATGTGGTTTATATTTCCTAATACAAGCAAGAAAAGAAAAATAGAAAAATACATAAATTAGATTAATCTAAACAAAAACTAAATTGTTACTTTTTATATTAGCAATTTAGTTTTTTTATTATTTTATTAAAATTTTTAGTTACAGAACTATATTTATATGTTATACTATATAATAATAAAACTATAAATTTGAAAGGAAGTATTGTATTATGGCAATGGAAAGTGCAAGAAGTTTTGCAAAGAACTTTTATGAAGATGATGAATTAATCAAAGAATTATATAAAAAAGGAGTTTTAAAACCTGCATGCAGTTATGATAAAGATTCTGTTGGAGAAGAACAACAAAGAAAAATTGTAGAAGTAGCAAAGGAATTAGGATATGATTTTACTATAGAAGAATATAGAACAGCAAATAAAGAATATGGCAATAATGTAGGAATATTAAAAATGATTAAAAAAATTCGCCATGTAGGTGCAGTTGTTAAAGAGGCTGATAAAGAAAGTAAAAATAAGAATTAGATTTTTTTGTTTTTAATTCTCCATTATTTAATGGGAATAAAATGAAAATTGAAATATATATAATTAAATAATATAGGTGCTATAAAACTTGAGAATACTAATAGTAACAATAATACCATAAATACTAATAATATTAACCATTCCAGAACATGTGGTTCGGGCAAGAAATACAAGAATTGTCATGGTAAAAATACTTAAATAAACTTTTACTTATAAAATTATAAATATGATAAATAAAAGGTTATTCTTCTGGAATAGTCTTTTATTTTTTATGAATATGTTATATAATAAACTAGAAAAATAAATAGTAATTAATAAGGGAGAAGTATTAATGAATGAATATATTAATTTAAGTTTAGAAAATATTGAAGATGAACATATATGCTGTGCAATAGGAGATCCAAAACATCAAGAAGGTGTTGATTGTAAAAAAGA
>CAMKEH010000027.1 GCA_946411515.1 uncultured Clostridium sp. | reverse complement strand
GATTATCATACAGAAGTACATTTTATTAGTGAAGAAGAATTAAAGAAAAATCATAGTAAAATGTCACATGGTGGATTTGTAATTCATAGTGGAGAAACAGGAGAGGGAAATAAACAAATTATTGAATATTCATTAAAGTTAGATTCGAATCCAGAATTTACTGCATCAGTATTAATTGCTTTAGCAAGAGCAACTTACAGAATGAATTTAGAAGGGCAATATGGTGCAAAAACAATTTTAGATATACCACCTATTTTATTATCACAAAAAAGCCCAGAAGATTTAAGAAAAGAATTATTATAATAATGAAAATAATTTAAAGGTAGGAAATATAAATGCTTAATCAATTTTCAAGAACAGAATTATTAATAGGAAAAGAAGGAATAGAAAAATTACAAAATGCTAAAGTTGCAGTATATGGACTTGGAGGAGTAGGCTCTTATGTAGTAGAGGCATTAGCAAGAGCAGGTATTGGACATCTAGTTATTATTGATTATGATAAATTTGATGAAACAAATATCAATAGACAGATTGGTGCTTTACACTCTACAATAGGAAAGTATAAAATAGATGTTATGGAAGAAAGAATATTAGATATTAATCCTAATATAAAAGTCCAAAAATATTTTCCAACAGATATTGAAGGTGGAGAAGAAAATTTAATTACATCAGATTTTACATATGTTGTAGATGCAATAGATACAATAACAAGCAAATTAAAAGTAATTGAAAAATGTAATAATGAAAATGTCAAAATTATAACAGCAACAGGAGCTGGAAATAAATTAGATCCAACTAAATTTGAGGTTGCAGACATATACCAAACTTCAGTATGTCCTGTATGTAAACTATTAAGAAAAGAATTAAAGTCTAGAAATATAAATAACTTAAAAGTAGTATATTCAAAAGAAAAACCAATTAAACATGAAGAAACTCAAAACAAAATACTAGGAAGCATTTCTTTTGTGCCATCAGTAGCAGGTTTAATTATTGCAGGAGAAGTGATAAAAGATCTTATAAATTGACTTTTTTAATAATTTAATATATAATATAAATATGGTTACCATTGGAATCTCCGGTAACGTAGCAAGCTCAAGTCAAAACTGGCTATTTGCTTTTAGCAAATAATGGCATCTCCTCTTGGCAATACAACAAAGCCATTTAAGCATGAGACTATAAAAAGCCAGTACTAGAGAGCTCCCTCTGTTTGTAACAATTCTCAAACAGAGGGCTAATGCTTTTATAAGGGAAGTGATTAAAAATGTTAGAGCTAGAAGAAAATACTAGATTATTAAATGAATTAAGTGAAAAAATTAAAGATTTGGGTGACTCTCTTTGACATATCAAAATTAAAAATTGAATTAAAAGATTTAGAAGAACAAACATTAAAAGAAAATTTTTGGAATGATAGTAAAAATTCTAGTAAAGTATTATCTAAAATAAAACAACTGAAATCTAAATGTATTAATTATGATAAAATTCTACTAGAAATAAATGATTTAAAAGAATTAACAGAACTTGCAGAATTAGAAGATGATAAAGAAGTTGCAAAAGAAATTGTAAAAAATACAAAAAAAATAGAAAAAGATTTTGAAAAATTACAATTAGAGACGCTTTTATCTGGAAAATATGATAATAATAATGCCATAGTTACAATCCATCCAGGTGCTGGCGGAACAGAATCTCAAGACTGGGCCGAAATGTTATATAGAATGTATACAAGATGGGCAAATAAAAATGGTTATGAAATAAAAGAATTAGATTATTTAGAAGGAGAAGAAGCAGGTCTAAAAAGTGTAACATTTGAAATAATAGGTGAAAATGCCTATGGATATATCAAATGTGAAAAAGGTGTCCATAGACTAGTTAGGATATCTCCTTTTGATTCTGGAGGAAGAAGACATACTTCTTTCGCTTCAATAGAAGTTTTACCAGAAATAACTGATGATATAGAAATAGAAATTAATCCAGATGATTTAAGAATAGATACATATAGAGCATCAGGTGCAGGAGGTCAACATATAAATAAAACTTCATCTGCTGTAAGAATAACTCATATTCCTACAAACACAGTGGTTGCATGTCAATCAGAACGATCTCAAATACAAAACAGAGAAACTGCTATGAAGATGCTTAAATCAAAATTATTAGATTTAAAAGAACAAGAACAAAAAGAAAAAATAGAAGATTTGAAAGGTGAACAAAAAGAAATAGCATGGGGAAGTCAAATACGTTCTTATGTATTTTGCCCTTATACCATGGTAAAAGATCATAGAACAAACTATGAAGTAGGAAATGTAGAATCAGTTATGGATGGAAATATAGATGAATTTATAGAAAGTTATTTAAAAATGAATTTATAAAAATATTATTTTAACATAATAATATTTTTTAGAATACAATAATATATAAAGCTGGTTTAAATTTAAACTGCTTTTTAATACTTTTTAAAGAAGGTACTAAATGATGGACGATATAATAGTTTTAAAATTTGGAGGAAGTTCAGTTGCTGATAATGAAAAATTAAAATTAGTCGCTAATAAGATATTAGAATATTATAACACAAATAAGAAAATTGTAGTAGTACTATCTGCTCAAGGTAAGACTACAGATAATTTGATTAATCAAGCTAAAGAATTGTCTGATAATATATCTAAAAGGGAATTAGATACTTTACTTAGCACAGGAGAACAGCTATCTATTGCAAAGTTATCTATTCTATTAAATTCTATGGGATATGATGCAATATCTTTAACTGGTTGGCAAGCAGGAATATATACAAATAATACTAATCAAAATGCAATAATTGAGAAAATAGATCCATCAAGAATTTTAAAAGAATTAGCTTTAAATAAAATTGTTATCGTAGCAGGTTTTCAAGGAATAAATAAAAACTTAGATATAACAACTTTGGGTAGAGGAGGTTCAGATACAACTGCTGTTGCATTAGCTGCAGCCTTAAATGCTAAAAAATGCTATATTTTTTCTGATGTAGATGGAGTATATACAGCAGATCCAAATAAATTCCCAAATGCAAAAAAGATTTCAAATATTTCATATGATGAAATGTTAGAAATATCAAATGAAGGAGCAAAAGTACTTCACAATAGATGCGTAGAAATAGGAGAAAAATATAACATACCAATAATTACAAAATCCACATTTAATAATGAAAAAGGTTCTACAATATCAAATAAAATAGAAGAAAATACTATTAAAAGTATAATTAAAAAAGATGTTTCAAGAATTTCAATTGTAGGAAATGGTATATCTAGAAATTTGGATACTATCCAAAAAATTCTAGATATAATAGAACAAGAAAAACTGGAATTATTAAATTTTGAGGTATTTGAATCTAAAATTAGTATTACATTTAAAAATACCATAGAAGACAAAATTTTAAATATATTTCATGATGCAATTTTTAATAAATAATTATAAACAAAAGGTATAGATTTTTCTATATCTTTTTAAATTTGTTGGTTCTAAATGAGACAAACCTTGAATATATATAATTATGCAAGTGATTTATAGGAGGTTTTGCTATGACTATTGAAGAAAGAAAAATGATTAATTCTAGTGTAATACAAAATTTAGTCTTAGAAAATAGAGAAAAATTAAGTATTTCTGGAGTAAAAGATGTATTAAGTTTTGATGATCAAGTTGTTATTGTTGAAACAGAATTAGGATTGTTAACAGTAAAAGGTGAAGAACTTAGAATAAATAAATTAAGTATAGATACTTCTGAAGTTATAGTAGAAGGAGATATTGATAGTTTAACATATAGTGATAATAAAAATTTGGATAAATCAAAAGGTAGCTTAATTAGTAAAATATTTAGATAGTATTATTTAAGGAGCTTTTTTATGATTATTAATCAATCTCAATTATTTCTAATTTTTATTATAAACGGCATATTTATAGGTATTATTTTTGATTTTTTTAGAATTTTAAGAAAGTCTTTCAAGACAAAAGATATAGTAACATACGTAGAAGACTTTTTATTTTGGATTTTAACAGGAACAATTATTCTTTATAGTATATTTACATTCAATAATGGTGAAATACGATTTTATATGTTTATCGCAATTATTATAGGTATATTTTTATATATGCTTTTATTTAGCAAATATATAATAAAAACAAATGTATTTATTATAACATGTTTAAAAAAAATCTTTAATATATTTTTTTATTTTTTGAATATTCCAATTAAATATATTTTTAAATTAATTAGAAAAATAATTCTAAGACCATTTTTATTTATTTTTATAAATATACGAAAACTTTCTACAAATTCTTACAAAAACAAATTAAAAATATCAAATAAATTGAAAAATAAAGAAGGATTTTAAAAAGATATGTAGAAATATATAATATAGGACTATCCGTAAGGATTTATACATTAGAATTGGAGAGAAAAACTTATGAAAAAAAGTCGAAAATTATATAGAAATTTAATAATATTAGCAATAGGTATATATGTAATTTTTACATTAATTAGTCAACAAAATACATTAAACCAATATTCACAAAATGCTAAAGATTTGTCACAAAAAATTGAAAAGGAAAAAGAAATAAAAGAAGAATTGGCTAAGAAAAAAGAAGATGTTAATTCTTTAGAATTCATAGAACAAATGGCACGAGAAAAATTAGATATGTATTACCCAAATGAAAGAGTATATGTAGACAGAGGAATGTAAATATATTGCATTCTTTTTTGTTTTTTTAGAAAAATTCATTCCATTTTATTAAGAAATATGATATAATATATATTGTTATTAGATTCTTAAAAATTCCCCAAAAAAGTTAGAAATAAATTACTAATAATTATAGGAGGTTTTTATGCCAAATTTAAATGAAATGACATTAACAGAATTAAGAGAATTAGCAAAACAAAATAATATTAAAAATATATCAAAATTAAAAAAAGAAGAACTAATTATAGTATTAAATCAAATTATAAAAAATGAACTAAAAAGCGAAAAAACTAACATTAATAAAAGTTCAGAGCATGAGCAAATAGAAAGACAATATGACGAAAATGGAGAACCAATAGTAGATTATAAATTAACAAGTGAAGGGGATACAATTGTTGAGGGGATACTTGAAATTTTACCAGATGGATATGGATTCTTAAGGGGAGAAAACTACTTATCTAGCGACAAAGATGTATATATATCAATGGTTCAAATAAGAAGATTTCGTTTAGATACCGGAGATATTATAAAAGGTATCTCTAGATATAGAGAAGGAGAAAAATTTCCATCTTTAATATTTGTTGGAGAAGTTAATGGAGAACATCCAGAAAAAGCAATGAAAAGAAAAAGATTTGACGAATTAACTCCAATATATCCTACAGAAAGGTTAAAATTAGAAACAAAATCGAATGAATATGCAACAAGAATAATAGATTTAATGTGTCCAATTGGAAAAGGACAAAGGGGAATGATTGTTGCACAACCAAAAGTAGGAAAAACAACACTTCTAAAAAAAGTTGCAAATAGTATTACAGAAAATAATCCGGAAGTAGAATTAATAGTTTTATTAATAGATGAAAGACCTGAAGAAGTAACAGATATGAAACGCTCAATAAAAGGGCAAGTAATTCATTCTACATTTGATGAATTACCAGAACATCATGTAAAAGTTGCAGAAATGGTTTTAGAAAGAGCTAAAAGATTAATAGAACAAGGAAAAGATGTAGTTATATTATTAGATAGTATTACAAGATTAACTAGAGCATATAACTTAGTTATTCCTTCATCTGGAAGAACTTTATCTGGAGGTATTGATCCAGCAGCATTACACAAACCAAAGAAATTTTTTGGAGCAGCAAGAAATATAGAGCATGGAGGAAGTTTAACAATTTTGGCAACAGCATTAATTGATACAGGAAGCAGAATGGATGATGTGATTTTTGAAGAGTTTAAAGGTACTGGAAATATGGAAGTACACTTAGATAGAAAATTATCTGAAAAACGTATTTTCCCAGCAATAGATATTAATAAATCAGGAACAAGAAGAGAAGATTTGCTGCTATCACCAAAAGAACGAGAAACTGTTTTTGCATTAAGAAAAGCTATGAATAGTATGCCTATTTCTGATGTAACAGAACAAGTCATAAGTCAGATGACAAAAACTAAAAATAATGAAGAGTTTGTAGAAATAATGGATCAATACTTAAAAAGATTTAAATAAGATAAAATGAAGTAAGGCTAAACTATTTTAGACTTACTTTTTCTTTTCATCAATTATTGACATTTATTCTTAGAATGATATAATATTAATGTTAAAAAATGATTTTATAAAATAATGGCGGTAAAAAATGTTTAAAAAATTTTATCCATATGAATACGTGGAAAGTATTTTTACTATTGATTATAATAAATTATATAAAAAAGGATATAGGGGGCTAATATTTGATATAGATAATACTTTAGTACCTCATGGTGAAAATTCAACACCAAAAGTAGATGAATTATTTAGAAAAATAAATACTATTGGTTTTAAAGTATTCTTTTTATCTGACAATGGTAAAAAGAGAATAGAAAAGTTTCTAGAAAATATAGAAAATTCCGGATATATTGATAATGCTAATAAACCAAAACCAGATAACTACTTAAAAGCTATTGATATAATGAAATTAGATAAGAATAAAGTTATATATATAGGGGATCAGATTTTTAAAGATATTTTAGGAGCAAATAGAGCAGAAATTCCTAACATTCTAGTAAAATATATCGGTTTTTATACCGAAAAGAAAATAGGAATAAAAAGACATATAGAAAAAATAATTCTAAAAATATATAAAAATAGTAATAAATATAAAAACAGATTAGGAAATATTGAATTATAATAAATACTAAAAGACAATTTTTATTATAATAATTTAAAAATATTAAATGAGGAAATGTGAAAATGAATAATATACCAAATCTTATTGTAATGTTAACGCATAACGATAAAACTGTACTTAATGCACATGAAATATTTGAACAATGTAAAAATTCAAAAGCTGAATTTTGGGGATTTAAAGAAGAACCCTTACCATTAGACAAAATGAAAAAACTTTATAAATATATGAAAAGTCTTGGGAAAACTACTTTTTTAGAAGTTATTGCATATGATGAAGAAAATGGATTAAAAGGTGCAAAAACCGCATTAGAATGTGGTGTAGACATTTTAATGGGGACAGTTTTTTACGATTCTATTAATCAATTTTGTAAAAATAATAATCTAAAATATATGCCTTTTGTTGGACAAGTATCACAACGACCTTCTATCTTAGAGGGAGATATTGATGATATGATAGTAGAAGCAAATAATTATATAGAAAAAGGAGCTTATGGCATTGACATTCTAGGATACAGATATACAGGCAATCCCGTAGAATTAAATACAAAATTTGTTGCCAATGTAAATGCTCCTGTTTGTATAGCGGGAAGTATAAATAGCTGTAAAAGACTTGACGAAATAAAAAATGCTAATCCATGGGCTTATACAATTGGTGGTGCTTTTTTTGAAAATAAATTTGGAAAAGATTTTGAAAAGCAGATAAATAAAGTATGTGATTATATGGAGAATACAAATATAAAAGGAGTTAAATAAAATGCTATTTAAAAAAAATAAAAATTTTTGTGATATGAATCCACTTTTTTATAATATTTCCATGTATAAAGGGATTTTAATTAGGAATATTAAAGATTTATTCAGTAAAATAAAATTTGCAAAAAACAAACAAAATAAAAAATTAAAAAATATAGTGTCTGAATATAATTCGGTTATTATAAAAAAAGGGAAAGGTATAGATCCTGTAACACAAGAAAATAAAGCAATTAATATAAAACTAGCATCTAGCAAAATATCAGGAATTGTAATTCATCCTGGCGAAGTATTTTCATTCTGGAGAACACTGGGTACAGTAAATAAAAGAAAAGGATATAAAGAAGGACGTGTAATAAAACAAGATAAGCTAGTAAAAGGAACAGGGGGAGGACTTTGCAATCTTGCAAATACTATAAATAATTTAGTTTTACATAGCCCATTAGAAATAATAGAATTTCATAAGCATTCAGATGCGTTAGCTTCTGACATAGAGCATAGAGTTCCAATGGCAAATGGAACATCTGTAAGCTATAATTACATAGATTATAGATTTAAAAATAATACAGATCAAGATATTCAATTATTATTATGGTGTGATGAATCAAAATTATATGGTGAATTACGTAGCGAAAGAGATTTTCCGCTAGAATATAATATTGAAGAGGAAGATCATCATTTTGAAGAAGAAGATGGAAAATATTATAGAGTATCAAAAATTTATAGAAATACAATTGACAAATCAACAAAAGAAATTATAGATAGAGAATTAATATGGGATAATCATTCATTAGTAATGTTTGATTCTGATTTAATTCCGGAAGATATGATAAAGACAAAATCATCAATAAAATAATAAGTAAGTAAAAATCGCAAAAGTTTTAAAAATTTTAGGATTGATATAAATAATAACAATAGATTAATCGGAGGAAAAATGAACAATTATTTAGAAAATTTAGATGTAGCAATACAAAAATATTTTAAAATATTATCGGATGAATTTCCAGAGTTTTTACTTGACTATATAAATACACCTGAAATGAAAAAACAAGCCGGAATAAGTGTAAGTTGTGGAACTATATATTCAAAAATGTATAATCAAATGTGGTATTCTAGTTTGGATCATAGTGTAGCGGTAGCTTTAATTATTTGGAATTTTACAAAAGATAAAAAACAAACACTATCAGGATTATTTCATGATATAGCAACACCAGTATTCAAACATAGTATCGATTTCATGAATAAAGATTATGAAAAGCAAGAATCAACAGAAGAGTTAACTACAAAAATAATTAGAGACTCTAAAGAAATAATGAGTTTATTAAATAGAGACGGAATAAAAATTGAAGAAGTTGCTGATTATCATATATATCCTATTGCAGATAATGACACCCCAATGCTTTCTAGTGATAGATTAGAATATACCCTTTCAAATGGATTAGGAGCAACAGAAAAAATATGGGGACTAAATGAAATAGAGGAAGTATATAAAAATATTGAAATTCAAAAAAACGAGGAAGGAATTCAAGAATTAGGATTTAAAGATATACATATAGCTGAAAAATTTGTACATACAATGAGTATATTATCTAGATTATATAGAAGAGAAAAAACAGTATTTTCAATGCAATTATTGGCAGATATAATGAAAAAAATGTCTGGCAAAAACATTATAAGTATAAATGACTTGTATAAATTATCAGAAAAACAAATTATAGAAAAAATAGAAAATTGTAATGATGAAAAAATTAAAAAATGTTTTAGTATTTGGAGAAATGCTACTGACATTAATACAAGTGATACAGAACCAGCAAATAAATACTTTGTTTGCATAGAAAAAATGAAAGTTAGATATATAAATCCCTTAGTTAATACAAAAAATGCATATTGTAGATTACAAGATATATCTCAAAGTGCAAAAGAAGATATAAAAAAATGTATGAATTATAGACCAGCTAAATATTCATATTTAGATTTTAAATTTTAAAAAGTATTATAAAATAGGGAATAGAAACAAATTTGCAATTTTTGAAGTAATAAAATTTCAAGAATTGCAAATTTTTATATTAAATAAAAGTAAATTTATTTATATAAAATATAAATAATAAGATATGATTAATAGTAAATAAAAAATCAATTAAAATTATAAATTAAATGATTTAACAAAATATTATCTAGCAAAATATCACCATAAAATCTTAATAAGAATAGCAGGAGAGAGAAGAAAATACGAGGTTAAGATTAGTATAAATTAAGACATACAACATTGCACAAAATAAAAGTTTTGTGCAAAAAAAGATAGGAGTAAAATATAGAATACCTGATTATGGTATCCCCTTCAAGTCTTGATACTACTTGCTTACAAGCTCTTGATAGTATCTTATATTTAGTTATTTTTCTTATAATTTATATTCATTTTATCCATTTTCAGTATTTTCAGTATAACGGCTATTTTTTTATTTATACTATATTTAATATTCATTACTATAATTTTTATTCATTATATTTATATTCTTATATTAGATCTTATATTTTAAACAACAACTTATATTACTTAAATAAAAAAACGCCTTAAAAACGATTTTAGCGATTCGTCTTAAAATAGCCTTATTTCTTAGACAAACTATATGGCTAATTTTTAAAAACGGCTTAAAATCGATTCTCGTGTGTCGTCATTTTAGCGATTTTTGAGCTAAATCTAAGTTGCTGCAATAATTACATGGATTTATATAAATCATTTATAATTACATATTATTATAATAAATATGTATAAAAATCTTATAATAATTTAATATAAGTTTTATAATATCAAGATGTTTGTAATTGTAAAATAAAGTTTTAATCAATTAAGATGATTAGTTTTATGAGAATATTATTAAAATGTCTTAAAAACGATTTTCAGAGGTTTAGATTTATAAAATAATTATAATATTTGAAATTATGATTAAAAATTTATCAAATAACAAATGTTCGTTTTTTAGAATTATAAATCGAACATTTAAAATTTAACATTGCACAAATTTTAATTTTTAAAATTTCTGAATCTTAATTACTAATTTTTTTTACTTTAAA
>CAMKEH010000026.1 GCA_946411515.1 uncultured Clostridium sp. | reverse complement strand
TCTTTTCGAATTTAATAGATAAGGGAGTATTTAAAACTATTTTTGATAAAAAATAACAGAATTGACATAAAACAAACAATATGTTATATTTATGTTGATTTACTGCAGAAAAGGAGTGTAGATCCATGAAATTTATGGACTATATTTGCGATTGCTGTGAACTTATCACAGTTGAATTGCTTGACAGAATTGAAGAAGCAAAAGCACATTGTGAAAGCTTGGGAGTTGGAGTTTATTCCGACGAACTTGCTATACACATCCTTAAACGGAAACCGTTAAGACCATATGTAGAACGGGCTCGTATCATAAGTTCAATTAAAAATGTAGATTTTGTATTTAAAGTTAATGATGAAAACAATATAGTTGTTAACAACGAGGAGTTTTATAATAATAATACATCTCCTAAAAAGTACAAGATTGGATATGCGCCTGGAACATATGATCTGTTACATCAAGGGCATCTTGAACATCTTTCAGAAGCTGCAAGTCAGTGCGAAATTCTTGTAGTAGGTATAAATGATGATGAACTTGTTTATTCATATAAACATAAGAATCCGTATATGCCAACCAAGATTAGGGCTGAAATTATCTCAAAACTCAGAATAGTGGATGCTGTATTCATAGCAAACACACTTGAAAGAGGTGCAGCTAACGAATGGATTATTCAAAAGTTTGGACACCCAATTGATGCTGTTTTTATTGGATCGGATTGGATGAACAAAGATCTTCATAATCCTGAAAACTTCAAAATTATATTTACTGATCGTGATCCAGAAAAAATGAAAACGAGAAGTTCGACCTATTATCGAGATCAAATTAGCAAGCTTTCTTAAATAAGTCAAGCAAAAGTGCGCATAGAATTCAAAATCTATGCGCATTTATATATATTTGACAAATAAAAAAGCAATTACTATAATATTAAAGTAAAATGTTTAAAAGAAAGTAGATGATGGGATATGCCAGGTTATGTTATACACATAGCAACAGCTAAGGAATATTTAAGAAAACATAAAAATATAGAGGATGAAGAAGAATTTATTAAAGGTACAATTTTTCCTGATTGCACTACTAACAAATCTACTACTCATTATGGTAAAAGTTCAGGATTTACTAATATTAATAAATTTTTAGAGAAAAATCAGATAAATAATAGTTTTAATAAAGGATATTTTTTACACCTTATTACTGATTATTTATTTTATAATTACTATTTAGATAAATTTTCAAAAGATATTTACAATGATTATGATATTATTAACAAAAGGTTAATGGAAAAATATGATATTAATTTACCATTTGAAGTAAAAGATAAAGTATTCTTTAAAGAAGGAAAGACAAAAATTTTAAGCTATGAATTAGCTTGTAAAGTAATTGACGAAATTTCTAATTATAATTTAGAAGCTATTGCAAAAGAATCAAAAGAAGAGAAGTGGAATACATATAAGAATATTTAAGTTTTTTGTGATAAAATAAAAAACACTACATAACTTATAAAGTTATATAGTGTTCTATTTTTACTCCCATTCAATTGTTGCAGGTGGTTTAGAAGTAATATCATAAACCACACGATTTACATGTTTAACTTCATTTACAATTCTACTAGAAACTTTTTCTAATATTTCATAAGGTATTTTGCTCCAAATACCAGTCATAAAGTCTGTAGTTTCAACTGCACGAAGAGCTATAGTATAATCATAAGTTCTTTCATCACCCATAACACCTACAGATTTTAAATTTGTTAGTACTGCAAAATATTGATTAATACTCTTGTGTAAACCAGCATTTGCAATTTCTTCTCTAAAGATATAATCTGCATCTTTTAAAATATTTAGTTTATCATCAGTAATATCACCAATTACTCTTATTGCTAAACCAGGACCTGGGAATGGTTGTCTAAATACTAAATTCTCAGGAATACCTAATTCTAGTCCAGTTTTTCTAACTTCATCTTTAAATAAATCTCTTAAAGGTTCAATTATTTCTTTAAAATCAACATAGTCTGGAAGACCACCAACATTATGATGACTTTTTATAGTAGCGCTTTTTCCAAGTCCGCTTTCAATAACATCAGGATAAATAGTTCCTTGAACAAGAAAATCAACGGCTCCTATTTTTTTAGCTTCTTCTTCAAATACTCTAATAAATTCTTCACCTATAATTTTTCTTTTTCTTTCTGGATCAGTAACACCAGAAAGTTTACTCAAAAATCTATCTTTACAATTTACTCTTATCAAATTTATATCATATTGAGACTTAAATATTTTTTCTACTTCATCACCTTCATTTTTACGAAGAAGACCATGATCTAAAAATATACAAGTTAAATTTTTTCCGATTGCTTTATTTAAAAGAACAGCTGCAACTGAAGAATCAACTCCTCCAGATAATGCACATAAAGCTTTTTTATCTCCAATTTTTTCTTTTAGTTTTTTCACACTATCTTCAACAAAAGAAGATATAATCCAATCTCCAGAGCATTTACAAATATTAAATAAGAAGTTTTTTATAACCTGAGTTCCATTTACAGAGTTATTAACCTCTGGATGAAATTGTATACCATATAATTTCTTTTCAGCATTTTCTATTGCAGCATTTGGACAAGATGGGGTAGAACCAATATTTTTAAAACCATCTGGAAGTATTTCTACATAATCTGTATGGCTCATCAAAAATCCATTTGTATTACCAAATTCTTTAAATAATAAAGAATTATTATCAATTGTAACATTAGTTGTTCCATATTCTCTTTTATCAGCATGAGCAACTTTTCCGCCTAAAGTATAAGTCATAAGTTGCATACCATAACAAATACCAAGAATTGGCACACCTAAATTAAATATTTCTTTATCACATTTTGGAGAATCTTCACCAAAAACACTTGCAGGTCCTCCTGTAAATATTATTCCTTTTGGATTTTTTTCTTTAATTTTATCTAAAGAAATATTATAAGGAACAACTTCTGAATATACATTACATTCTCTTACTCTTCTTGCAATTAATTGATTATATTGACCCCCAAAGTCTAATATTAAAATTAATTCATTTTTCACTTTTAAATACCTCCATTAATATTTTACAAATACATTTTAGCATAAAAAATTCCTAAAATATACAAAAAATATAATTTTATAATAAATATATTAATAAAACATGTATTAATATATTTTTAATTGACATAATTCCTAAAAAATGGTAAAATATATATAGTTTTGGTGAGGTGGTATTATATGAAAAAAGGACCAACAATATTTTCAATTTCAGGAAATCCTGTAAGTGGAAAAAGTACAGTAATAAACAAATTAATTGAAATTTTAAAAAATAGAGGAATTTTAGAAGAAAATCTGCATGTAGTTTCTACTGGAAAAATATATAGAGAACATTTTAATAAAATAGTTAATCTTATAAAAAGTATAGATGATGAAAATCAATTATCAGAAATTAGTAAAGACGAAGATATTAAAAAATTATTAGCTAATCCTGAACATAGACAAAAAATTCAAGATACAATTGTTCAATTTAAGAAATTAGGATTAAATATTGATGATTTTGATATTTCAAGTTTAAACAGTGCCGAAGAATTGGCTAATATAAGATATGTTTTAGATGAAGTAGTAGATCCTTATGTGGCTGATCTAGGTAAAAAAATATTAGAAGAAAATAATCCAAATGATGTTTGGCTTTTTGATTCAAGATTAGCATTTCATAATATTCCTGAATCTTTTTCAGTAAGATTAATTGTAAAAGATAATGTTGCTGCAGAAAGATTAATTAATGATAAGACACGAGGAAAAGAAGACACTGGATATGCTGATATTGGAGATGCTAGAAAAAAGGTAATAGAAAGAACAGAAGCTGAACAAGATAGATATAAACAAAGATATGGAATAGACCTATTGGACACTGATAATTATAACTTGATTATTGATACTTCATATGCTGATGCTGAAGAAGTTGCAGATACTATTATAAAATGTGAGAAATGTAATAGAGAAGAAAAACCATATGGTAAAATGTGGGCAAGCCCTGAAAAATTTTTACCGCTGCAAGGAGTAATGCAGACAGGAGGCATAGGATTTGGAAGTGGATTAGATTTCAACCAAATTAGAGATTTAATAAAAATTAATGGATATGACCCAAGTAAAGAAATAGAAGTAATAGAAGTAGATGGTAAATTTTATATTATAGAAGGTCATCATAGAAATTTTGCTCTAGCAAATTTAGGAAAAACTTTAATTCCATATAAAAAATGTCAATATTTAACTGAAGAACAAGCAAAAGAAAGAGCGAAAACTGTAAAATTATCTGATTTGTATGACCATGAAGGAATTTTTAATAGAAAAACTCAAGATGGAAAAAGAAGAACTTTTTATTACACAGATGTTTATCCTAATATATATAAAGAAATACGTGAACAACAAGAAAAAAATGAGCATGATGAACAAGATTACTAAAAATAGTTATAAATATTAAAATAAATTCTTAGATATAAATTGATATTTAAGGATTTATTATTTTTATAAATAAAATAACCCCACTTTAAGTAAAAGTGGGGGGATAGCTTAAACTATTCCGAGTTTGAGAAGCTGAGATTTCGCAATCTCAAAAACTTCATCAGTGGACTTTCTTGTTGAGTCGATAGCAAAATGTTGAGCCGTATTGAACGGGTCCAGATCAATGTTATTGCCGGTCTCACACTCGGCGTAAGCACGCCGTGTCTCAACTTCCTGCTTACGAATATAAGCAGGATACTCGAACTTGTCAGCATCAGGATCATTACGAATCCTGCTATATGCTGTGCGAGCTTCAGCTACCATATGGATGATGACATCAGTTCTCGGAAGTTCAGAAGTTCTGTTGAGATCCTCAATCCAGGAGTATGAGTACCCTTGGACAGCTCCGTGGACAAAAGAGTCCAGGAAGCAGCGCTGTGTGAGTACGATATCATACTCGCCAGACTTAAGGATATCCCTTAATCTGGTACCGAAGATTCGGTTATCAACTGCGAACAACAATCTGTCGGTATACTTGTCATGACTGGCATCGAGAAGTTCGTTCACGATATGTTTGTCATGAGGGAGTCGATCCCGGTAGACTTTGAGTCCAAACTCGGTAGTAAACCAATCATAGAGATTGTCCACTAAAGTTGTTTTGCCGGAGCCATCAAGCCCCGAGGCTGCTATCCATAAGGTTTTTTTGTTCTCTTTCATAATAATTGCCACCTTTCATATTGCATTAGAGTTTCTGTTTTATTGTACAGAAAAATATAAAAACCTACACTTTAATTATACAATATTTGGCACTTTATGTCAAATTAGAAAAGCTTTACTCTGTCGATCCAGCTATCAATAATTGAAGTAGGGATATTTAAATTTCCATATCCTGAACCTATATTAACATCTGGCTTTGGTTTACCGTGAAAATCAGAACCACCAGATATAAATAAATTTTTATTTTTACAAATATCTAAAATTTCTTTATGTTGTTCTTCTGAAAAAGTTGTATAATAACATTCAATACCATCAATTTTATAATTATCTAAGATGTAGTTTAAAATTGCCTTTGAATTTTCTCTATATTCATATATATGTGGAATAAAAACTAAGCCCCCAGCTTGTCTAACTAAATTGCTAGCTGTATCAAAATCTGGCACAAAGTCATCCATTTCAACATATAAGGGAGTAGAAGGATCAGACATATATTGTCTATAAAAAATTTTACTAGAATTCCAAGCTTCATCAGAAACAAGTTTTTTATTTTTAATATTTTTAGTTATTTCATTATGAAAAAACACAGATGCAAACATATTAGAATTATAATTGTCTAAACAATTTGAATCTAATTTGATTCCATATTTTATACATTTATCATACAATATTTTAGTTTCAAGTTTATTTCTTTCTTCAGCTGATATATAGACATCTTTTACAAGGTTATTCATTTTTTTATAATCAATGCCATACCCTAAAATTTCAATAGGAATATTTAATACTTTTGTATTAAGTTCTATTCCGGGAATTATATTTCCATTATAAAAATCTTTAACATTTTTATTTTCTAATTCTTCATAGGCTAAAGCAGTATTGTGATCTGTAATAGATATATAATCTAAATTCTTCTCTTGACATTTTTTTAAAACAGTTTCACAACTTTCAGATCCATCTGAATAAGTTGTATGCATATGTAAATCTATCATAATATTAAAAACTCCTTTACGTGTATTTTTAATATTATATATCATATTTTTTGTAAATTAACAAGTAGCTAAATTAAGCTATCAGTTTCAATATAAGATTCATTAGGAGGATAAACATATTCTTCAGTTGGTTTATTTATTTTTTTTATCTCTGTAACTCTTATAATTGGCATATCACCATGATAATTTCCTTTTGTAATTGTTCCTGTAATTTCAACCCAAGAGTTATTTTCTAATTCATTTGCTTTATCATATTCACAAAGAAAACCTACAATTACTGTTTGATAGTTAGAAGAAATTAGCATATCTCTTGCTAAAATAAATTGATCTTCATTTAAATCAGATACTCTATAAACATATCCTGTGAAACTTATTTGTTGCCCAATATATTTATCAATGTTTTCATGTACAGTTTTTAAAATATTTGTATAATTACTAGGTGTTAATTTTGCAACTTTTGAATTTGATATGCAAGTAGAATCATTGTTTTCTGAAGCACCAGCAAATAATTTAAAAGTTACAATTCCTGTAATAATAATTATTAATATAATTACTATAAAAAGAAATGATTTAAAGACCTTACTACCATTTATTTTAAAATTATATATAAACATATAAAATTCCTCATTTCAAAATAATTTTATTAGTAAAATATATGAAAAATTATTAATATTATGAATTGTTTATGATTTTTTTACTAAATTGCTTGATAAAATTAAATTTTAATGATATAGTAACAAAGTATAAATTTGACAATGGAAGGATTGAATTAAAAAATGAAGTTATTTAAAACTTATAGTGAAAAAGAAGTAAAAAGAGTCAAGCCAATTATCGATAAAATAAATGGTATGGAAGAAGAAATTTCAAAACTAAAGGATTCTGAATTAAGAGCAAAAACAGATTATTTCAAAAAACAATTAGAAGAAGGAAAAACTTTAGATGATATATTACCTGAAGCTTTTGCTGTAGTTAGAGAAGCATCAAAAAGAGTATTAGGTATGCGACATTTTGATGTTCAATTAATAGGTGGAATTATTCTGCATCAAGGTAGAATAGCAGAAATGAAAACTGGTGAAGGAAAAACATTAGTTGCAACATTACCAGTATATTTAAATGCTTTAGAAGGAAAAGGTGTACACGTAATTACTGTTAATGATTACTTAGCAAAAAGAGATAGTGAATGGATGGGAAAATTATATAAATTCTTAGGACTATCTGTTGGACTTGTAATTGCAGGAATGGAACCAAAAGAAAAACAAGAAGCATATAATGCAGATGTAACATATGGAACAAATAATGAATTTGGTTTTGATTACTTAAGAGATAACATGGTTATATATAAAGATCAATTAGTTCAAAGGGGATTACATTATGCAATTGTCGACGAAATAGATAGTATTTTAATAGATGAAGCTCGTACTCCATTAATTATTTCTGGACGTGCTAATGAATCATCTGATTTATATAAAAGAGCAGATAACTTTGTTTCAAAATTAACACCAAAAGTTATTATAGAAGAAGATGTTAAAGATTTTGACCAAGCAGAAGATAATGAAAAATATGATTACATTGTTGACTTAAAAGCAAAATCAGCTTCACTTACTCAAAAAGGTATTAAAAAAGCAGAAGATTTCTTTAATCTTGAAAATTTCAATGATTTAGAAAACTCTACTTTAGTTCATCATGTAAATCAAGCATTACGTGCTCATGGTATCATGAAAAAAGATATAGATTATATCGTAAAAGATGGAGAAGTTTTAATAGTTGATGAATTTACAGGTCGTATCATGTATGGAAGAAGATATAACAATGGATTGCATCAAGCAATTGAAGCTAAAGAACATGTAAAAATAGCAGATGAATCAAAAACTTTAGCTACAATCACATTCCAAAACTTATTTAGAATGTATGACAAATTATCTGGTATGACAGGTACAGCTATGACAGAAGAAGCTGAATTCCAAGAAATATATAACTTAGATGTTATTGAAATACCAACAAATAAACCAATGATTCGTAATGATGAAAATGATGTTATATATAAAAATGAAAATGCAAAATATAAAGCAATAGTAGAAAGTATTAAAGAAAGCCACTCTAAAGGACAACCAGTACTAGTTGGTACTGTTTCAATTGAAAAATCAGAAAAACTTTCAGGATTACTTAAAAAAGAAGGTATTAAGCATGAAGTATTAAATGCTAAATATCATGAAAAAGAAGCTGAAATAGTTGCTCAAGCAGGTAAATTTGGAGCTGTTACAATAGCTACAAACATGGCAGGACGTGGTACTGATATTATGCTTGGAGGAAATAGCGAATTTTTAGCAAAAGAAGAAATGAGAAAGAAAAAAGTTTCTCCTGAATTAATTGAAGAAGCTACTACATTCTATGAAACAGACGATCAAGAAATTTTAAATGCTAGAAAGCAATTTAAAGAATTAGTTAAAAAATACGAAGATCAAATTCAAGAAGAAAAAGTAAAAGTTATAGATGCAGGTGGACTAAAAATAATAGGAACTGAACGACATGAATCAAGAAGAATTGATAACCAATTACGTGGACGTTCTGGACGTCAAGGAGATATTGGTGAATCTAAGTTCTATATTGGATTAGATGACGATTTAATGAAAATATTTGGTGGAGATGCAATTACTAGAGTATATAATACTTTAGGTGCAGATGAAGATATGCCAATTCAATCAAGAATAATTTCTAATGCTGTAGAAAATGCTCAAAAGAAAGTTGAAGGAAGAAACTTTAGTATTCGTAAAAATGTATTAAAATATGATGATGTTATGAATGCTCAAAGAGAAATTATTTACAAACAAAGAAGAGAAGTTTTAGATGGTGAGAACATTCATGATAGCATTATAAATATGATAGAATTTGTAGCAGACAATACTCCAAGTATGTTTATTGATGCCGAAGATGGAAGCTTAAATGTAGAATCTTTAGATGCTGAAATACAAGCTGAATTTGGAATTGATATGTTAAAATATATCAAATCAAATAAGAATGATCCAGAAAAAATTGCAAATCATCTAAAGAAAGAAGCATTAGATATATACAAACAAAAAGAAGAAGAAATTACATCAGACCAAATGAGAGAACTTGAAAGAGTGGTAATGCTTAAAGTTGTCGATGAAAAATGGATGAATCATATAGATAGCATGGATGAATTAAAAAATGGTATAGGACTTCGTGCATATGGACAAAAAGATCCAGTTGTTCAGTATCGTCTAGAAGGTTTTGATATGTTTGATGAAATGGTTAATGATATTAAATTTGATGTAACAAAAATATTAATGCATATCAGACAACAAGGAGAAGTTAAAAGACAAGAAACTGTTAAAATAACAGGAGAAGCTCTAGAAGCAATCCATAGTGTTGATGGTGGTGCTAAAATAGGAACAGATGTAGATAGAACAGTTAGAAATGATGGACCAAAAGTAGGAAGAAATGATCCATGCCCATGTGGAAGTGGTAAGAAATATAAAAATTGCTGTGGTAGAAACGCGTAAAATCAATACTTTCAGAGATTAGATAAATTTACATAAATATGAAAACAACCCCAATTGTTTGCATTTTGTTTGCAAATTGTTTTCATAAAAGTAAACGAAATCTCTAAAACTATCTAAAATAAAGACTTTGCAGGTTGCAAACAAACTGAAAACAAAATATAAAGTGTTATCATTCGTGGTAACACTTTTTTGTTTACCTTCGTGGAAGGAGGTATTGTAAAATGTCGAATGTAACAATTCAAAAAAGAGGAAAATACTATCAATATAAGTTTGAAACTGCAAAGATTGATGGTAAAAGAAAATTTGCAAGTAAGTCTGGTTTTAGGACTAAGGCTGAAGCAGAAAAGGAGGGAATAAAAGCTTTTAATGAGTATATGAATACTGGTCATGATTTTACACCAAGCGATATGAGTTATTCAGATTTATTAGATTATTGGTTAGAAAAACATTGTCATATTAATCTCAAATATCACACGATAGAAGCATATAGCAGTATTACAAAAAATCATATAAAACCTAATATTGGTCATTATAAAATATCTCAAATAACTAGAAGTACATTGCAAGATTTTATAAATAAAATGTATGTAGATAAATCTTTCAGCAAAAACTTTCTTAACAATATAAAGAAAGTTATAAAAGGTTCATTTACTTTTGCTTATGAGAATGATTTTATAAAAGTAAATCCAGCTATTGGAATCAAATTACCTAAATATGATATTCCACCAGAAGATCCTGCTCATATTTTAACAAATGAGGAAATTAACTTAATACTTAATAGGTTTAAGAATAATCATTGTGTATATTATGCATTCTTAACTGCATATTGCACAGGACTTCGTATTGCAGAAGTGTTTGCACTTACTTGGAATGATATAGATTTTAGAAATAGAACAATATCAGTAAATAAAAACATTCTAAAAAAGAATCAAGTTGGTGGAACAAAGAAAAGACACATAAGTGGGAACTCAACAACAGTATGGTATTTTGGAACTTGCAAGACTCAAACAAGTTATAGAACTATTACTATTGGAGAAACTTTATTAAATGCTTTAAAAGAATATAAAAGAGAACAAGAGGAAAACAGAAACAATTATGGAGATACATATATGAAACACTATAAAAAGGTTGTTATAAATCCATATAACAATAAGCAAGAAATAAAAATATTAAATGCTTATGCTGAAATACCAATACATTTGGAAGAAGTTGATTTTGTATTTGTAAAGAAAAATGGAGTATATGAAGGTACAGATAGCTGTAAATATCCATTTAAAGTAATTCATTATGAATTAGGTATTCCTTGCAGATTTCACGATTTTAGGGATACACACGCAACAAAATTAATTGAATCTGGAGCAGATATTAAGGCTGTTTCAAAAAGACTAGGACATAGAAGTATTGATTTTACTTATAATATTTATGTAAGAGTAACACAAAAAATGGAAAATGAAACAGCAGATAAATTTGAAGAAATATGTAGTAGTTTATAGGAGGAAAATATTATGAATAAAGAGTTAAAAGAAACAATAATAGATGAAAAGACAGGAATAGAATATCATTTAGAAGGAGATTATTATATTCCTAATTTAGTATTACCGAAGCAAGAAAAGGTTACTCTTAATAAATATGGTAGGATGAGATTAAAGTATTTAAAAGAAAATAAAAAGGCTGAATATTCAATAATGTTAATGGATGGAACTCTTACTAAACATCTAAAAGAAATACAAGAAACAGCTCAAAAAAGAGTTAATCAAATAATTAACCAACTAAAAGAAAAAAGTGATTTAACTGAAGATATGAAAAATACCAATATGCTTTATTGGGTTGGAACTATGAATGCTATTAAAAATCAAGCTGAAGGATTAGTTATAAGTGAATTAATATATGTTTAGGAGGTATTTTAGATGAATAAATTAAGAGAAGTTAAAGATGATTTATTAAAAGAATGGATAGAATTTAGAGAAGAAACTGCATTTTGTGAGATGACACCTCAAGATAAAAAGTATTGTATTTATTTTGATGAAATTTCAGAGAGAATACTAAAAAATGTTCCTGAACAGAATAAGAAATATGTTAAAAAACAACTTGAAGAGCTTGATAAGAATTATATGGAGTATTTAGATTATTGGAATGAAAAGTATTATAGGAATGGTTTTGCAGATGTAATTGAATTATTAAGTTAAAAAATTTGTAAAATTCCACCAAATATTTTTATTGTTATGATATAATATCAGACAGAGTTGATTATACTATCTTGTTAACATGTTGGATAAAGAAAAATAGTAATTTGTAGAGGAGATATTTAT
>CAMKEH010000025.1 GCA_946411515.1 uncultured Clostridium sp. | reverse complement strand
CTTGTTGCGCGAGTTCGATTCTCGCATCCCGCTCCATAATGCGTTTTCGTCGAACCAGTTATACATATTGATATAACAGAGTTTGAAGAAAACAAAGTGAATATCATTTCACAATATATAAGTCGATTTAGTCGGCTTAATTTTTTTGCTTTTATTTATCTTAACTGGTAAAAAAAGTAAGAATTAGCCTCAGAATATTGAAAAAAGGAGGTTTTTGTGATATGATATCTACAGTTAAAAAAGAAATAACAATGAGTAAAGAATTACATTCTAAGATTGAATGGGCTTGCACTTTTAGTAATTGTGAACCAAAGATAAAGAATGGTAATTTGAGAATGGTAGAAAAAACTAATATTGCTTATGTAGAACCACATACTGTTGTTATTAAAGATAAGTTATATTTATTCTTTAATGAACATGAATACTTTTACATAGGTAATTTAGCCAATAAATACCCACTCTCAAAATTAAGAGAATTTATCAATGGCGACTAATACTAAAAGACTTTTTTTTTTCAGCAAGTAGTATAATAAGAAAATATTAGAGTTTTTTAGTGTTAGTTAGCAATGGCTTTCTAGCACTTTGTTTGTTTTATGGGAGGTTTTAAATGGAGAACGAAGAAAGAAAAATTGCAGGTATTTATATTAGAGTAAGTACCGAAGATCAAGCTCGTGAGGGATTTAGTTTAGGAGAACAAGAAGATAAATTAAGACAGCTATGCAAATATAAGGATTTTGAGATATTTAAAGTATATAAAGACGCAGGAATATCAGCTAAAAATATGAAAGATAGACCAGCATTTCAGCAGATGTTAGAAGATATGAAAGCAGGACAACTTAATTATATTGTAGCTTATAAACTCGATAGAGTAACTCGTTCTGTAAGAGATTTAGAAGTTTTAATCAGCACTCTTGAGCAATACCAGTGCTATTTAATTTGTGATAGAGATGATGTTAATACTTCTACTGCAAATGGTCGTTTCTTTGTTAGAATGTTAACTGTTTTATCACAACTTGAAATAGAAATAGTATCTGAAAGAACAAAGTTCGGTTTAAATGGTGCAATTAAAGCAGGTCATATTCCTGGCAAAGTTCCATTGGGTTATTATAGAGATACTGATAAAACATTAAAGGTAGATGTTACTACAAAAGATATTGTTTTAAGAATATTTGAAATGTATTTAGAAGGTAAAAGCTATCAAACTATATCTAATATTTTGAACGAAGAAAAAGTCTTATCTCCTAATAATAAGAAATGGTGTGACTCTACTATTGATAGAATTATAAATAACAAAATATATATGGGAGATTATGAAAGATATAAATATGATACAGATAAAGAAACTGAATTATTTGTAGATGTTGTTCCTCCTATTATAACAAGAGCAATGTGGGAAGAAGTTCAAAAACAGAAAGAGAAAAATCAAAGGTCTTATTGCAGAAATAGAGTTTATATCTTTTTTCAAAAACTTGTATGTCCTACTTGTCGGAAAAATAATGACTTGTAAAGGTGCAGGTGGTAAAAAAGCTAAATATATGTACTACTTCTGTGATAACTGCAATTTATATTACAATGAAGTTGAAATAGAAAATTGTTTAATTGATTATATTTTAGATTTAGTAGAATATGACTTTCATGTAAATAAATACTTCTACCCTTTACTTGCTGAAAAGAAAGATAATGAAACTAAAGAAATTGAAAAAGAAATCAAAAAATTAGAGCAACAAAAAGAAAGAATTAAGAAAGCCTATCTTTCTGGAATTGTAAAAGAAGAAGATTTTGCAGAAGATTATAAACTGATAGAAAAGAAATTGGCAGATTTAGAAAGCAAGAGAATTGATTCTTTAGATTTTAACAAAGAAACCTATAATCCACAACATCTACTTGCTGAAAGAGATATAGAAAGAGAAAAATTAACTGAACATCAGATGTATAAAGATGTTTTACTAAAACTTTGGACTATGAAAAGCAAAGAAGAAAAACAATCTTTTATATCTAAATTTATTGAAAATGCAACATTAAAGAAAGATAAAGATGGCAATTTTGATATAGATAAAATCAATTTTAGAAGTAGCTTTGTTGATCAGATAGATAAATTATATGATATAGGTGTTGTAGATTTTCCTACTATGCTAGAAAGAGATGGAAAATTTGAAGATACTAAAATTAGTGTGAATATGAATATCGAACAATTACAAGACTATTTAAGTACATTGAAAAAAGAATTAGATATAAACTATATGGATTTAGGAGAATATTATTTTCACGATGATAAGATAGACGAAAACTATGATAATAAATCCAAAGTTGCTATGATTAGAGATAGGCATATTGAGTTTAAGTTAAAAAAAAATCAAAAAGTGATTAGAATGGTAGCAATAAAACAATATAAAAACTTCTTGGCAAAACCAGAAGGAAAATTACGACTAGGGCTTGTCACTTATACTACTGTAAAGAAACAGCATAAATAATTGTTGCAACTAGAACTTTATATGTGGGCTATGTTGCAACAATCAAATTAGTGAATACAAATTTGTATTTGTGTTAGCAATATAAATTTTGTGTGAGGTAATTTGGATAAATTTTATCCCATTGGGAGAAAATTTATTGCCTCGCAGAGCCCCCGAGTTATGATGGCACGTCATAACTCATAGGGGGTTAGGACTTATGACAAGGTCAAAGTCCTGCGCTTCGAAGCAAATTATAAAGGAGGGAAAAAGATGGAGCAAGAATTAGCATATTCATTTCACTTGGGTAGTGATAAAAACAAGAGTAAAGTGGCAAAAAAGACAGCTAAAGGAAATGTATCTGGTACTACTTCCCTTTCAAATAATGCTATTCAAAATGCAAATGATTTATCAAGAGTAAATAAGCACAATTTACGAGATTATGATAATCAAAGAGATTTAATTACTACTATTTATGGAACGAACGATATTGTAGAAGATGTTAAGCAAGTATATATAGATGAATTTGAACAAGCTAGAATTGAATATAATACTAATCAAACAAGAGCTGATAGAAGGATAAACAATTATTTTGAGAAAATATGTAATGCTCAAAATGATATTGCTTGTGAAATTATTATAGAACTTGGAGATATGGACTTTTGGCAAGATAAAGATGATGAATATAGATTTAAGATGATAGATGTATACAATGAGCAAATACAAGACTTAAATAAAATACTTCCTAGCTTTAAAGTAGCCAATGCTACAATACATTTTGACGAAACATCTCCACATATGCACGTTGTTGGTGTTCCTGTTATAGAAAATTGTAAAAGAGGTATGAAAAAGCAGGTTGGCAAATCACAACTATTTACTAAAGCTTTATTATCTGAAATACAAGACAAAATGAGAAATGCTTGTATTAAGTCTTACAATAAATTCTATGATGTCGATAGTAGGCTTAAAACAAAACAAAAAGGCAGAAATCAAGATATTAATGTTAAAGATATGGATGGCTATAAAGATTTTAAAAAACAGCTAAAAAGAAAAGAACAAAAACTTGCTAAAGCAAATGAGCAAACTGAAAAACTAGATAATGCAAGTAAAAATATAAATAGAATATTAGATAATCTTAAACCAACTCTAATGAATAAAAATAATATGGTTATTTCAAGCGAGGATGTCCAGAAAATAAAAAATTTTACTAAAGACGTAAAAGATACCAATAAAACAGTTAGAAGTGTAAATGACCTAAATTTAGCTATTAAAGATTTTGAACATTCTGCTTTTAAGATAGATGAAGAAAATAGTTCTTTAAAATATCAAATAGAACTTAAAGATGAAGAAATTAAAGGTTTAAAGGAGAATATATCTGTAAAAGAAAATATAATTATTAAACTAAAAGAAGAAAAAGAGAGTTTAAAAGCACAATTACAGAAATTTAAAGGATTTTGGCATAATCTAATGAGCCACTTCCATAAGAAAATTACTTATGATAATGACCAAAATTATAAAATTGTTAGTGATGATCTATATAAAAATGGAATATTTGATGATAACGATAATGAAATAGCAAATAATATTTATAGAAAAGTAACTATACCAGATGAGAATAAGAATAACAAACTAAAAAAGAAAAATGATTTTAATTTGAATTAAAGGAGCATTTGTACTATGAATAATGAAAATATAATAGATGATAAAGTAAAAGATGTAATAGATATAATTAAGAATATGGATTTGAAAAATAAATTAAGATTAGGTGTTTGTATGAGTTCAAGTGCTTATACAAATTTAAAATACAACAAAGCACACATACACAGCATATTTGATAAAAGATTAAAAGAAATTGACAACGAATATTTAGCAAGCTATGTAAATATGAGAAAATATCCTTCGATTCTTTTCGTTATGGCTAAAATAATGGAAATGAATTATACTGAGCAAAATCAAGTGGCAATTTATTTGTATAATAACATAGAAATTTAACAAATATTAGAAAACTAATTGACAAGCAAGAACAGATGTTTTATAATATTAACAAAATATAATGGAAAGAAATGGAGCTGATACTATTGAAAGAAATAGATAAAAATAATAAATCATTTGAAGATATTAAACATATTAATGAAAATGGCGTTGAATATTGGCACGCTAGAGAGCTTATGCCTATTTTACAATATTCAAATTGGCAGAATTTTGAAAAGATAATTGAAAAAGCAAAAATATCTTGTAAAAATAGTGATATTAATGTGTTTGATCATTTTACTGACGTCAGTAAAACGATCAAAATGCCTAAAGGTGCTGAAAAAACAATTTTAGATTATAAGCTTACTCGTTATGCTTGTTATTTAATAGCTCAAAATGGAGATAGTAGAAAAAAAGTTATTGCACTTGCACAAACATATTTTGCAGTTCAAACAAGAAAACAAGAAATTACTGAAAAAGAATATAGTATGTTAACAGAAGATGAAAAAAGATTTTATCAAAGAAATTTAACACGTAAAGGTAATTATTCCTTAAATCAAACTGCAAAAAAAGCAGGAGTAAAAAATTTTGATAAATTTCATAATGCAGGTTATAAAGGTTTATACAATGGAGAAACTGCTGATGATATTGCAAAAAGAAAAGGTCTAAGATATAGAGAAGATATTTTAGATAATATGGGAAGCACGGAATTAATTGCTAATTTATTTAGAATATCACAAACAGAGGAAAAGTTAATAAGAGATAATATACAAACTGAAAAAGATGCAAATAAAACTCATTATAATGTAGGTGCAAAAGTAAGAAAAACAATAAAAGAACTTGGTGGAACTATGCCTGAGGATTTGCCAACACCTAATAAAAGCTTAAAACAATTAGAAAAAGAGAATAATAAAAGTTTAAAAAAGAAAAATAAATAATGGGTGAATAATATATTATAGCTAAATAGTTCTAAAACTATTGAAAAATAAACAAATTTGTGGTATACTTATTATGTTCTAGCAAATTGCTAGATTAAATTTTATACTCCTGTTTTTCATCACAGGTTTATAATAGCAGCTATTGGAAAATTATTATTTTAAGGAGGTAAAGCATATGTTGAGTGAAAAGAAGCTTCGGGAAATCAAGGAATACGAGGAGGCTGGTATTGACGTCGTTGCTATAGGCAGTGGTGGAACACTGGATTACTCAACTCAAGGTATGGGTGGCAGTGAATTCTGTGACCAATGCAATGCCTTTAGGTTGCTTCCTGATCCTGATCCATATGATTGGTTCAGAGATGGCGACAAGAAGGCTGTGTGCCTTGAGGTTAACGGAGTAATTGAAGGTTCTCTTGAGAGACCTAGCGAATGGACTAATATTCGCAAACCTCTCTATTGCCCTAAGCTTGGTCGTGAGCTGAGTGAAGAAGAAAAGGAAGATGCAGCTAAACGGCTGAAATGGGCAAAAGAACGGATGAAGTAAACTCAACGTGCGAGAGGAGATGATGTTTAACACAGCATCTCCTTTCTGCATCATATCATAAATGTTTTTAAAAGGTATTGAAAATTTATAAATTTTATGTTAAAGTAAATACAATAAATCGAATTATATTAATAGAGCTAGAAACAGAACATGTCGTTTTTCGCATACCTGTTTCGTAATCGCTCCATTACTATGTAACATTCGAATATCAAAATATAGGAGATTATTATGAGTATATATGAAAAAATAAATGAAGCTGAAATATTGTGTACAGATATAATAATGCCCAAATACTTACCAATCATCTATGTCGATGAACACGATAATGTATATTGTTATAATGGAACAATAGATAAAGACAGATTTTTATTTAACTCTTATCCATATTATTTAAAAGAAAAAAAAACATCGGAAATAAAAGATTATATTAGAGGATATTTTAGAATAAGTGGTGGAAGAATTTTTTATGATAAAAGATATATAGATGAAAAATCTGCTTTTAATACTTCTCTAAAATATAAAGTAATTCCTGCATCACTTCATATGCCTCAACCTGCAGATACATCATTTGGTGTATATTCTAGTAACTATAAAGATTTAGAAGATGAACTAACAAGAAAAATTTTTGGATTAACTTATACTGAATTACAAAAGTTAATCGTTTGCTATAATAAAACATATAATATATGTTCTACTAGTATATATAATAATTATCCTTCAATTACTAGATCAATAAAAAATGATAATTTTTGTGATATAAGTAGATATTGGATCCCATCAAAATTTCCATATATTTCATTTGCAGAAAGTGAATATTACTATTCACATATTTCACTTGGAGGATTTTATCAAACTATTAAGTTCATAACTATGTGTGATATTACCTCTACTTCTTCAAAAATAATGATATCAAATGGATTAGATCCGCAGATACTAAAAAATTTATTTAATATTGATGAATATATATATGATTCAATTCCCATCGATGAATATTTATATAATTATCTTTATGATGCATAAAACCATAGTATATTTATTTATACTATGGTTTATTTTTTATAACTTAAAATTTTATTTAGATTCAGAATAATTTATACATTCATCTAAACTTTCTAATAAATTGTATTTCAAATATGTATACTGTATTCTTCTTAAATATCTTCCATCATATTCTTTTATTATCTTATCTGTATAATTGTACATAGCAAATAAAAGTGATGATAATAATTTCATATCAATCCAATTTGTTTTTGCAACTACATCATTATTATGTATATAACTACTAAAATATTCAAAATCCTTATATATTTTCTTTCCCTCTTTTATATTGCATTTAGGAGAATTACATATTTTTCCAATATTATATCTTTTTAGTTTTACCACTCGTTCTAGCCAAGCATATGGTTCTGAATTATTAAATATACTACTGTTAAAATTGAGATTTTTACATATACTATCATAACTATTTAATATTTTTAAGTGATACGGTTCTTTATCTACCATTTTTATATATTTTTTATATCCAAATATATACCAATCTTTCCATAATTCAGCTTTACGATATTTTTTTATTAACAAAAAAGTAATATAATTTTCAATTATTATTCTAATTAAACATATACAAGAATTGTAATTTCCTAATACTAAAGAATAAAATGCTTCTTGTAGATAATCTAAATGTTTATTCATAAATAAACTTTTGAATGAATTATACGAGTTATCCAATACATTATATTCTCTTAATGACTTTTCAACATAATCTATGTATTCTTTTAATCTTCTTATCTCTTCTTTTTCATTATTATAAATACATAGCCAAAACTCTTCATATCTATCTATTAATTCTTTTCTCACATTATCCATTATAATTACTCCTTTTTTAAGATTATATAATTCTTAATATAAAATTTCAATATATTGGTTAAATAAGTTAGATATCATAAATTTTATAATTTTATTCACATTTTTGGGTAGCATGAATAAAATATCTTAGGTGATTTTATGGCTATTGTTCAAACAAATACAAATTATACTTATGAAATTATGCGTTCTAATATTTATGAATTAAATAAAAGTTATCCTTTTATTCAAGTACAAAATATTGGGTACAGTGTGCTAGGTAAAACTCTTCATGTAATTAGGTTAGGTCAAGGTTCTAAACATGTTTTTTACTCAGCCTCGTTTCATGCAAATGAATGGATTACAAGTGTTGTATTAATGAAATTTATTGAAGACTATTGTATGGCATATGTAAACAATACTAACTTATTTGGATATAATATTAGAAATTTATTTAGGACTACTTCTATTTATATTATGCCAATGGTAAATCCTGATGGCGTTAATTTAGTAACTGGTGCTTACAACACTAATAGTAGTATTTATCGTTCATTTCAAAGTATAGCAAATAATTATCCTAGAATTTCATTTCCAAATGGTTGGAAAGCAAATTTCAATGGAGTTGACTTAAACCTACAATTTCCTGCTGGTTGGGAACAAGCTAAAGAAATAAAATACTCTCAAGGCTTTACTTCTCCTGCTCCTCGTGACTTTGTTGGATATGGTCCTTTAACTGAGCCAGAATCTCTTGCAGTTTATAATTTTACGCTTAGAAATAATTTTAGATTAGTAATTTCATATCATACTCAAGGGCAAGAAATTTATTGGAATTTTCAAAATATTAATCCTCCAAATGGATATCAAATTGGAACTCAGTTTGCAAATGCTAGCGGATATACTTTAGCAAATGTTCCTTTTAATTCTAGTTTTGCTGGATTTAAAGATTGGTTTATTCAAAACTATAATAAGCCCGGTTATACTATAGAAGCAGGATTAGGTAATAACCCTCTTCCGATTTCTCAATTTAACGAAATTTATAACGATAATCTCGGAATATTAATTTTAGGAGCAATATTATAAGAACAGATTATTTAATTATAATCTGTTCTTATTTAACTTATCTAAAAGAATATAAAATTCTTCTGCATGACTTTCTAAAAATTCTCCTTTTTCTATTAATTGTATTACTTCCTCTGTCGAACACCATTTAACAGAATCGACTTCTTCCTTCTGAAGAATTAATTTATCTATGTCTATATCCTTTTTTAAGTAATATATATCAAAAAATGCTTTCCCCTCATCAGATCTTCCTGAATTAAATAACTTTAATTCTCTACAATTTATATCAAAGCCTATTTCTTCTTTTACTTCTGAATGTATAGCTTCTAAACTTGTTTCTCCAATTTTTGCATGACCTCCTGTTGAAGCATATTTCCCTTGCTTTATTTTACTTCTTTTTTGTATTAAGAATTCTCCTCTTGAATTTTGTATAAAAACTAAGACTACTAATATATATCTATTTTCAGGAATTTCTTCTCCTTTATATATTGTTTCTCCTGTTACTTTTTTATTTATATCATATAAATCTCTTTTTTCACTTTTATCTATCATATTTATATTACTCCTAAATTTACTATCCTAAAGCAACATCTAATATCATCATAATAACAAATCCTATTGCTACCCCTATTGTTCCAATATCTGAATGTTCTCCAGATTGTGCTTCTGGTATTAGTTCTTCTACTACTACATAAATCATTGCTCCTGCTGCAAAAGATAAAAAATATGGAAGTAATGGCACTATTGTATTTGTAAGAAGTATCGTAAGTACAGCTCCTATTGGTTCAACTATTCCAGATAACGCACCACAAAGAAAAGCTTTCCATTTTGACATACCCTCACTTTTAAGTGGCATTGATATAATTGCACCTTCTGGAAAGTTTTGAATAGCAATTCCTAGAGCTAATGAAAATGCTCCTGCCATTGTTATTCCTGTATTTCCAATTAATGCTCCTGCAAAAGTTACACCAACTGCCATTCCTTCTGGAATATTGTGAAGTGTTACAGCAAATACCATCATTGTAGTTTTCTTTATTTTTGCTTTTATACCTTCTGGTTTATCAGTATTTAAATGCAAGTGTGGTATCAAATTATCTAGTAATAGTAAGAATAGCATTCCTGCTAAAAATCCAACTGTTGCAGGAACCCATGCAATAGTTCCACTTTCTTCTGCCATATCAATTGAAGGTATAAGCAAAGACCATACTGAAGCTGCTATCATTATTCCTGAAGCAAATCCAAGTAGTAATTTTTCTATTTTTTTATTCATTTGATTTTTCATTAGGAAAACCATTGCAGATCCTAATGTTGTTCCAACAAATGGGATTAATAAACCTAATGTTAATTGCATATATATTTTTCCTTTCTTTCACATAAATATTATTAAAAATATTTATGTACTTTTACGTATATATCTTATCATAAAAAAATTTGATAATCAATTATTATAATATGATTTTCCTATCCTCCCCATATTCATATTATGAAAAAGATTTTAAAATGTTAAAAACTAAGATAAACAATTGCATATTTACCTTAGTTTTTTATTTTATTTCTTTACATATTTCACATATCCTTCTTTATCACTTTCTAGTATGTTGTAATTATCAGTTATATAACTTCCTATTTCTGTTATATCTGAATTTATATATATTGTTTCTGCATAATTAACAATATTTCCTTGTGCAGTTTGTGTTGTTATCTTTTTTGCAATATTAGGAGAATTTATTATTACATTTTTTAATTGAGAACAGTATGAAAATACATGACTTGAAATCACTTCTATATTTTTACCAATTTCAATTTCTTTTAAGTTCTCACAATCATAAAAAATCCAATCTTCCATTGCAATTACACTATCTGGTATTTCTACATGTTCTATATTAGATTCTTGAAATGCTGATGTTTTTATCCTTTCTGTTTTATCTGGAATAATATATCTTCCGATCTTTCCTGAAGGGCATAGCAACAATGTTTTTTCATCTTTGGAAAAAACCACATTTTCAATTAGCATGTATCTATCTTCATTTCCCTCTAAAACTATTTCTTTAAAATTTGGGGAATTCTTAAATGAACCTATTCCAAATTCTATATTTTCACTTTTAATTATTACTTTTTTTAATTTTGAATTATTCATAAATGCGTGTGAAGCTAATTTATTAATACTTTTTCCGATTGTTAATTCTTCAACATTGGTTGAATACATTATATAGTCATCTATTATATTAACAGAATCACTTATAACAACTTTTTTTGTGTTTTTAATATATGAAAGAGCATTTCTGTATATTCTTATTACATTCTTATTTTTATATGTATCTGGAATTATAATTATTGATTCTATATTTTTTTCTTTTAAACCATTTCCATTTGCTGTACTATTCCCATCTCCAACCATATAACTTACTATTTCACTTTCAGTTGTTGTTATATTTCCATTATTGTCTAGTCCAGTGAATACTAATGTGGTATCATCATTGCATATTAAATAATATAATACTTGTATTGTTTTATTTTCAGTTATTTCTCCTTCTATTCGTTCTTCTGATGATTCATATTTATCAATTGCTGGTGGTAATTTTGAATAATTATTTGTTACTATTGTGTATTCATATTCTCCTAGTACTTCATTTTTACTATTTACGCATTGTACTTTTAGAGTTTTTTCTCCTGTTGCATTTTCTATATGGCTTATATTTCCATCCTTGTTCACTTCATAATATCTATTACTTTCAAATTTTACTGTAAAGCTTCCTATATCTTCAGCTATTATACTTGCTTTATTTCCTGATTTTGAATTTGCAACTAAAGCTTCATTAAAATTGTTTTTTTCTAAATTTCCTTGCTTATTTTCTGCTTGTGCTTGAATAGCAGATATAGAAATTATATCTTTTTCTTCTGCAATTTCTGATTGCGATTTTGCATCTCCTGCTTTTGAAAGTAATCCATTTTCCCCTGTTAAAGTTGAAATTGTAACTCCAGCTAATATTAATAATACAATCACTGTTATAACAAGTGCTATTAATGTTATTCCTATTTCTTTTTTCATTATTTCTTTTCCTCCTAAACGCCAAAAAGAGAGGTAGAATTAAATCTATCTCTCATAAATATCACAAATAGAGCATAAAAATGCTTGTCTTTTTTCTTCTATTAAATTACTTGTGTGTGTGTGTGTGTGTGTGTGTTAGAGTCTCAAGGCTTTCAAGCATTTGACTTATCTCCTTTTCTTTTGTTTTTTCTTATTATATTTTATATTATAATAATTCATTTGTAAATAGTTTTTTCAAATAAAATGAAACGGTTCTATAATAAATGTTGGGGTGATTAAATAAACCTCAACATTTTTTGTAA
>CAMKEH010000024.1 GCA_946411515.1 uncultured Clostridium sp. | reverse complement strand
TATTTGCCCTTATAGGGCATGTGAAAACCACCCGTTTCACGGGTGGTTATTATTTGGAATTCATATTTTTATTTGGAAAATATTGACAAATAAACACAAGCGTATTATAACTATAAAAGTTAAACGATTTATGTTTAACATGTTTATATTCAAAATTTATTTCTTGGCAATTCGCCAAAATTTTCAAAAATCAAAGTAAAAATAAAATTAGAAAGAAGTGATGCGTATCGCAAAATTATTAAATCCAAAATTAGATTATGTATTTAAGAGAATATTTGGTTCTAATGAGAGCAAAGAAATTACCAAAGATTTTTTAAGAGCTGTAACAAAAGAAAATATTACAGACATAGAATTAGATTGTAATCCAATAACAGAAAAAGATTTGTATGATGATAAACTAGGCATATTAGACATAAAAGCAAAACTAAATAATAGTATTAATTGTAATATTGAAATGCAAATAGTAGATAGAAAAAATATTGAAAAAAGAATTTTGTATTACTGGTCTAAAATGTATACAGGAAGTATAAAGAAAGGAGAGAATTTTGAAAAACTACAAAAAGGAATAGTAGTATTAATATCAGATTATAATCTAGATAATTTGAAAGAAAATGATAACTATATGACAAAATGGCAAATAAGAGAAGAAAAAACTCCTAAATTAATATTGACAGATGTATTAGAAATTTATATAATAGAATTAAGAAAAGTAAGTAAAGAAAGTAAAGAAAATACTTCATTAAAAGCTTGGCTTGATTTTATAAATAATCCAGAGGAGAAACCAAAAATGGGAGATAAAGAAGAATTAATAAAGGCGAGAGAAATATTAGAAGATATGAGCAGAACAAAAAGAGAAAGATATTTAGCGGAACAAAGAGAAAAATGGATAATGGATAAACATGCAATACATGATGCTGGCTATGATAAAGGATTATATGATAGTAAGATGAAAATAGCCCAAAAATTAAAGGAAAAAAATATAGATATAGACATTATAATGGAAACAACAGGATTAACAAAAGAAGAGATAGAAAAATTATAACTAATAAAAATTAATTTCATATTTTGAATATAAACATATTAAAAGATTTAGTATAAATTTATTATTAATACTAGATCTTTTTTATTAAAGTTTTAATCTAAAAAATATATAGTATTAAAAATATTTTTAATTAACAATGACAAAATATTGATTTTTCTAATGTTTTGAAGTATAATCTTAAAGGTAGAAAATGACAATTAAAAAATAGAAAGATAAAAAATATAATAAAAAAGTAAAGAGGGGCTAACAATGATAAGGAAGTGAAAGATTGAATTTAGAAAAAAATAAAAATTTAATGAGTATTAAATATCAAAATACAGATAATGTATTAGAAGATATATGTTCGATAATTGAATCTGCAAGAAATTATGCGTATCAATCTGTTAATATTGCACTAGTTGAAAGAAATTGGCTAATTGGATATAGAATTGCAGAAGAAGAATTAAAAGGAAGTAATAGAGCAGATTATGGAGTAGAAATAATAAATAAATTATCTAAAGAATTAAAAAATCAATATGGAAAAGGTTTTGATAGAAGTAATTTATATCGATTTTTAAGTTTTTACAAAAAATTTCCACAAATTGTCGACGCACTGAGTCGACAATCTGGAATGTTATTATCATGGACACATTATAGAACCTTATTACAAGTTGAAGATGAGAAAGCTAGAGAATGGTATGCTAAAGAATCTTTTGAACAAACTTGGAGTACAAGAACACTGCAAAGAAATATTTCTACACAATACTATTATAGATTGTTGAAATCACAGATAAAAGAACCAGTAATAAAAGAAATGAAAGAAAAAAATAAAGAAAATTATTTATTAAACAAATTAGAATTTGTAAAAAATCCAGTGATAGCAGAATTTTTAGGATATTCATTAGATAGCAAATTTACAGAAAACAAATTAGAAACAAGTATAATAAATAATTTACAAAAATTTTTAATAGAACTTCGGAAAAGGTTATGCATTTGTTTCAAGACAACAGCATATTCACACAGAAAAAGAAGATTACTATATAGATTTAGTTTTTTACAACTATATTTTAAAATGTTTTGTGTTAATTGATTTGAAAACTAAAAAGATAACACATCAAGATGTTGGACAAATGGATATGTATGTTAGAATGTATGATGAACTTAAAAAAGCAAAAGAAGATAATCCTACAATTGGAATTTTACTATGTTCAGACACAGATGAAGATATAGCAAAATATTCAATTTTGAAAGGTAATGAGCAATTATTTGCTTCAAAATATAAGTTATATTTACCTACTGAAGAAGAGCTAAGAGCAGAAATTGAAAATCAAAAAACAATTTATCAAATACAACAACAAGAAAAGAAGGAGAGATTAGATGAAAGCAATAGAAATAAGAAATAAATATTTAAACTATTTTAAAAGTAAAGGCCATAAGGTAATTCCATCAGCACCATTGATACCAGAAAATGATCCATCAGTATTGTTTACAACTGCTGGAATGCAACCATTAGTTCCATATCTTTTAGGAGAAAAACATCCAGAGGGGACAAGACTTACAGATTATCAAAAATGTGTAAGAACAAATGATATAGAAGAAGTTGGAGATAATAGGCATTTAACATATTTTGAAATGCTTGGTAACTGGTCTTTAGGGGATTATTTTAAAGAAGAATCAATAGCTATGAGTTATGAATTCTTAACTAAAGAATTAGGAATACCAAAAGAAAAATTATCTGTAACAGTATTTAAAGGAGACGAAGATTGTCCAAAAGATGAAGTTGCAGCAAATGCTTGGAAAAAAGCAGGGATATTAGAAGATCACATATACTATTATGGAAAAGATGATAACTGGTGGATAGCAGGAGAAGAAGGACCATGTGGACCAGATACTGAGATGTTCTATGATACAGGAAAACCAGCATGTTCAGATGATTGCGAGCCATCATGTGACTGTGGTAAATATGTTGAAATTTGGAATAATGTTTTTATGGAATATTTTAAAGATAAAAACGGATATTCAAAATTAAAACAAAGAAATGTAGATACAGGACTTGGACTAGAAAGAATGGCAATGCTATTACAAGGAAAAGAAACACCATTTGATACAGAGCTTTTTGCACCTGTAATGAAAAAATTAGAGGAACTACAAAAAGTAGATAGTATTGAAAGTAGAAGAATAGTTGCAGAACATTTGCGTTCTAGTATGATGATAATATCAGATGGGGGAAGACCAAGTAACTTAGATAGAGGATATGTCTTAAGAAGATTAATTAGAAGAATGATAAGACATATGAATAAATTACAAATAGACTTAAATAAATTATCAACACTTGTAGATATAAATGTGGAAACATTAAGCGAAATGTATCCAGAATTAGTAAAAAATAAAGAAACAATTAAACAAGTATTAGTAGAAGAAAAAGATAAATTTGTAAAAACTTTAGTTAATGGAGAAAGAGAATTCCAAAAAGAAATAAATAGATTAAATGGAGAAAAAACACTTTCTGGACAAGTTGTATTTAAACTATATGATACTTATGGATTTCCACCAGAAGTAACAAAAGAACTTGCAGAAGAAAATGGATATGAAGTAGATTTAAAAGAATTTGAAAAACTATTTAAAGAGCATCAAGAAAAATCGAGAGCAGGATCTGAAGCAAAATTTAAAGGAGGACTAGCTGAAGCAACAGAAGAGACAATTAAATATCATACAGCAACACATCTTTTAAATGCAGCATTAAAAATAGTTATAGGAAAAGATGCTCATCAAAGAGGATCAAATATAACAGTAGATAGAATGAGATTTGATTTCAACTGTGATCATAAACTAACAGATGAAGAAAAGAAAAAGTTAGAAGATTTAGTAAATGAATGGATACAACAAGGACTACCTGTTACAAAAGAAGAAATGAAAAAAGAAGATGCAATTAAATCAGGTGCAGAATGTATGTTTATTGAAAAATATCCAGACGTAGTAACAGTATATTCAATTGGAGATGTTTCAAAAGAATTATGTGGTGGGCCTCATGTAAAAAATACAAGTGAATTAGGAAGATTTAAAATTAAAAAAGAAGAATCAAGTTCATCAGGAGTAAGAAGAATAAAAGCTATTTTAATAAATGAGTAAAGGAGAATAAAATTATGGATAATTGTTTATTTTGTAAAATAATAAAAGGAGAAATTCCTTCAGAGAAAGTATATGAAGATGATGAGATTTTAGCATTTAAAGATATACACCCTGTGGCACCAGTTCATATATTAGTAATACCTAAAAAACATATTGATTCAATTGCTGTGTTAGAAAAACAAGATGAACCTTTAGTTGGAAGAATATATAGTGTAATAAATAAAATTGCGGAAGAACAAGGTGTAAAAGAAGATGGATTTAGAGTAATAGTAAACTGTGGAAGAGATGGAGGACAAGAAGTTATGCATTTACATTTTCACCTTCTTGCAGGAGCAAAATTAGGACAAAAAATAGTGTAAAATACCTTTAAATTTTATTTAATATATGTTATAATAAAAGTATACGGAGGTAAAAAATATGTTTGAGAGTAAATATAGTAAATTATTAACAGTAATATTAGTAATAGTCATTATAGCAATAGTAGGATTATTAGGTTATTTAGCTTATGATTTTTTTGCGAACGGAATGTTATCAAAAGATGCAAGTGACTATGTAGATAATTTTGAAGGAGAAGTATCAGAAGGAGAGGCAAACAATACAAATACTGGTGATGATGGAAGTAATCCTTTTGATAATATAAAAGATGCAGATACTAGTTCTTCTAGTGCAACAAAAAGAACATATAAAGGTTTTGGCGTTTTAGGAACAATGGAAATACCAGCAACTAACTTTAAATATCCAGTACTTGAAAAAGTAACTAAAAAATCAATTGAAACAGCAGTAGCTTTTCTTTATAGTAGTGGAAAAGGATTAAATGAACCTGGAAATACAGTAATAGTAGGGCATAATTATAGAAATGGATTATTTTTCTCTAATAATAAAAAATTAAATGTTGGAGATAAAATATTTATTACAGATAATAGTGGTAGAAAATTAACATATACAATATATAATAAATTTGAAACAACTCCAGAAGATACATCTTTCTATCAAAGAGATACTGGAGGAAAACCAGAAGTATCATTATCTACATGTACAGATGATAGTAAAGCAAGATTAATTATATGTGCAAAAGCAGAATAAGAATAACCGTAAATAAAATATATAAAGGAATTTTATAAAATTCCTTTATTTTTTTTCTTATATTGTATATAATAAATACGAAAATTCACTTTATAGGAGAAAAACTATGAATAAAGAACAAGCAAAAAATAGAATAGAAAACTTAAGAAAACAAGTAGAATATCATGCAAAAAGATATTATGATGATGATGATCCAGAAATATCAGATTTTGAATATGATATGTTAATGGTAGAATTAAGAAATCTTGAAAAAGAATTTCCAGAATTTAAATCAAAAGAATCTCTAACACAAAAAGTAGGTGGACATGTTAAAGAAGGTTTTACAAAAGTGACTCATGAAGTACCACTACAAAGCCTGCAAGATGTATTTAGTATAGAAGAAGTAGAAGAATATATAAACAAAATAGAAGAAAGAAAAATTGAAGAAAAAATAAAAGAAAATAGATATGTAGTAGAGACTAAAATAGATGGACTATCTGCAGCTTTAGAATATAAAAATGGAAAATTTATAAGAGGAGCAACAAGAGGAAATGGAATAGTTGGAGAAGATGTAACAGAAAACCTAAAAACAGTAAAAACAATTCCTATGGAACTAACTGAAAAAATAGATATAATAGTTAGAGGAGAAGTATTTATATCTAAAGATGATTTTGAAAAAATGAATCAAGAAAGAGAAGCAAACGAAGAAGAATTATTCAAAAATGCTAGAAATGCAGCAGCAGGATCGCTTAGACAATTAGATAGTAAAATAACAGCAAAAAGACCTCTAGATATATATATATTTAATGTTCAAAAAATAGAAGGTAAAACATTTGATTCTCATTTTGAAGAATTAGAATATTTAAGTAAATTAGGGTTCAATGTAAATCCAGTTCGTATTGCATGTAACACAATGGAAGAAATAAAACAAGCAATTAAGAAAATTGGAGAAGATAGAGAAAGTTTAACATTTGGAATCGATGGAGCCGTTGTAAAAGTTGATAACTTAAAATTTAGAGAAATATTAGGTACAACAGCAAAAACTCCAAGATGGGCAGTTGCATATAAATATCCACCAGAAAAAAAACAAACAATTGTAAAAAATATTATTTGTCAAGTGGGAAGAACAGGTGTAATTACTCCTATGGCAATATTAGAACCAGTAGTAGTGGCTGGATCTACAATATCAAAAACCACACTTCATAATGAAGATTTTATAAAACAAAAAGATATAAGAATAGGAGATACAGTAGTAATACAAAAAGCAGGGGATGTAATACCAGAAATTGTAGAAGTAATAAAAGAAAAAAGACCAAAAAATTCTAAAGAATTTAAAATGCCAGATAGATGTCCTGTATGTGGAGCAGAAGCAATAAGAGAAGAAGGAGAAGCTGCAATTAGGTGTACAGGAATAGAATGCCCAGCAAAATTAAATAGAAACTTAGTTCATTTTGTATCAAGAGAAGCAATGAATATTGATGGTTTAGGAGAAAATATTATAGGACAACTGCTAGAAAGAAAATTAATAGAAAATATTGCAGATATATATGCATTGAAATTCGAAGATATAGCATCATTAAAAAAGAATGGAAGTAAGTTTGCACAAAATTTAATTGATAGTATAGAAAGAAGTAAGCAAAATGATTTATCAAAATTAATAACAGCTTTAGGAATAAGGCATGTTGGAGCAAAAGCTTCGAAAGTACTTGCTAAAAAGTATAAAGATATTGATAATTTAATGGAAGCAAGTGTAGAAGAATTAGCAATGATAGAAGATATAGGTCCTATTGTTGCAAATAGTATTAGAGAATTTTTTATACAAGATCAAACAAAAGATTTAATTAAAAGATTAAAAGAATCAGGAGTAAATACAAAAAGTTTAGAAGAGAAAAATATAGATGAAAGATTTTCAGGACAAACTTTTGTATTAACAGGAAGTTTAGAAAATTTCACAAGACAAGAAGCATCAGATATAATAGAAAAATTTGGAGGTAAAACATCAGGATCAGTATCTAAGAAAACAAGTTATGTGTTAGCAGGAGAAGATGCAGGAAGTAAACTTACAAAAGCAAGAGAATTAGGAATTAATATAATTACAGAAGAACAATTTAGAGAAATGATTAAATAGATTATTAGAAGAATTAGGAGGACATATGGAAGATTACACTTTTGAAAAAATGTGGATGGATTTAAGAGATGGATATCAAATATATTATACTTATGTAGGAAACAGATATGTACTATTTAAAACAGCTGAAAATTGTTATACACAAAAATTGTTATCAAATAATAAGAAAAATCCACAACCAAAAATGTTAATGCTTACATTAAAAAGAGTTAGTGAAATGTTTCCTTATATGGAAGATATTGAGTATAAAATAGAGGGTATTATATAATTTAGCTAATAAAATGGAAAGAATAAAAAATTTCCATTTTATTTTTTACGAAAAAAACATAAATTTTTAAGGTTAATTTAAGGTTTAGAAACTAAAATAACATTAAATAAAAAATAAGGAGGTAAAGAAAAATGAAAGAAAAAATAGTTATGTTTATAATAGGAGCTCTAGTAGGAGCAATTATAACAACAGGAGTATTTTTAGTTATAAGACAAAATGATACAAGTTCAATATCTGGAGGACCTGGAAGTATGCAAATGCAAGGTGGACCAAATGGAGAAAATGGTGAACCACCGGAACTACCTAATGGTGAAAAGCCAGGTGAGAAACCAAGTGAAGAATTAGATAAGTCACAAAGTGATAATTCAACTAAAACTAATGAAAAAGAAAATACAATGACAAATGAATCTAATACTTAAAATTTAGTATTAATAAGAAAAGGGAGGAATAAATGTGAAAGAAAAAATAATAATGTTTGTACTAGGATTTTTAGCAGGAACAATTATCACAACAGCAATATTTTTAATTGCAAGACATAATGATATGAAACATTTTAAAATGGTTAAAGGACCACAAAGTATGCAAATGCAAGAAAGAAAAGAAGATAATAGGAGACAAGAAATTCAAAAAAATGAATCTCAAAATAAAGAAAACCTAAATAAAATACCAGAACAAAAAGCAGATGATTCAAAAGCTGATATTAAAGAAGAAACAGTACCAACAAATAATAAAAATCAATAAAAAAATACTAAAAAAGTGGTTATATATTTATTGTATATAATCACTTTTATCAAATTAAGATATAGAATAATAAAATTTTTAATTGATATAAGCCAAACAACATGATATAATGCAAAAAACAAATAGCAATAATTCTTACGAAAGGAAAAACAATATGAAAGTTTTAATAGTAGAAGATGATAAAGTTTTATCAAATACAATAAAGAAAACAATTAGTGATAAATATCAAGTAGATCAAGAATATGATGGCTTGAGTGGATATTTATTAGCAAATAGAGATATATATGATGTAATAATATTAGATTTAATGCTTCCAGAGATGAATGGATATGAAGTATTAAATAAATTAAGAAAAGAAAATATATATACACCAGTTTTAATTCTAACAGCAAAAGATGGGATAGAAGATAAGATAAAAGGATTAGAATATGGTGCAGATGATTATCTAACAAAACCATTTGAAACAAGAGAGTTGATTGCAAGATTAGATGCAATTATAAGAAGAACTAAAGGAGATTATAAAGATAATATAGTAAAATTTAAAGAAATTGAACTAAATTTGTTAAATCGTGAAGCTTTCATAAATGGTGAAGAAATAATTTTACAAGGAAAGCAATTTGAATTACTTGAGTACTTAATTAGATATAAAAACACAATAATTACTAAAGAGCAAATTTTTGATAAAATATGGGGATTTGAATCAGAAACTGCAAGTAATGTTGTTGAAGTATATGCAAGTGGAATTAGAAAAACATTAAAAAAATATGGATATGATAAATATTTTAAAACAGTAAGAGGAGTAGGATATATATTATCAGATTAAAATTAGGAGAAAATTTATGGAACAAAAATTAATTAAAAATGGTATGAGAAAAAATATATTAATTAACTTTATAGTATTTTTGATAATGTTTTTTGTATTTGATTTTATAATTTATAATCAAGTATCAAATTCTTTATATAATCAAATAGATGAGGAATTATTAAAATCAAATCAGATACAATCTAATAATCCAATAAGAGAAAGAAAAGAATTATTAAAAGATGAAGAAAATATTACAAAACCAGAACCTATAAATAATAGAGAATTTGATATAGGAAAAGAAATAAGTCCAAGAGTTATATCTATTATAAGAAATAGTAATAATGAAATAATAAATAGTGAGCAAATAGGAAGATTTTATGAAGATTATGGAGAAAATATTTCATTTGATAAAACAAATTTAAATAGTATTTATACAACTGAGATAAATGGCAAATATCATTATAGATGTATAAACTATAAAGTTGAACAAGATGATGAAATATTATATATACAATTGTTAGCAAATACTGATGGAGAGCAACAATCATTAGATAATTTAATAAATGTATTAATAATAGGAACAACAGTATTAATTATAATAGCACTTGCTGCAAGTTATTTGCTGTCAAAAAGAGTAATGAAACCTATTATTGAAAACTATAGAAAACAGACTGAATTTGTTCAAAATGCATCGCATGAATTAAGAACACCACTAACAATAATTCAGGCACAGCAAGAATTATTATTAAGAGATCCTAATAGTAAAATAATTGATAATTCAGAAAGCATAAATCAAACTTTAAAGGAAACAAGAAGAATTACAAAATTAATAAAAGAATTAATGGAATTAGCAAGAGCAGATAGCAATAAAGTTAAGTTAGAAAAAGAAGAAACAGATATTAATAAACTTATTAAAGAAATAAGTTTACCATATAGTGAATATGCAAAATTACAAAATAAAGAAATAGAATTAGATCTTAAGTATAATAAAAATATAAAAATAGATAAAAGTAAAATTAGCGAATTATTAGTTATATTATTAGATAATGCTATAAAATATACAAATGAAAAAGATAAAATAAAAATAAGAACATACCCAAAAGATGGAAAATTAAATATTGAAGTTGCAGATACTGGAATTGGAATAAAAAAAGAAGATATGGAACATATCTTTGAAAGATTTTATAGAGCTGACAAATCTCACTCAAAAAAAATTGAAGGAACAGGTCTAGGATTATCAATAGCATACACAATTGTTGAAATGCATAATGGAAGTATAAAGGTAAAAAATAATGAACCAAAAGGAACGATTTTTATTGTTAAACTATAATCATTATGTTATAATGATTAAAATTGGTTTGTTTGTAAGGAGTGATAGATATGGCAGTAATAATTGATGGAAAAAGTTTAGCAAAAAAGATAAGAGAAGAGCTAAAAGAAGAATGCAATGAATTAAAACAAAAAAATATTAATCCAAAGCTTGCAGTTATAATGGTAGGAAATGATCCAGCTTCTAAAGTTTATGTGAGAAATAAAAGTAGAGCCTGTAATGAAATTGGAATAGATTATGAAGAGTTTATTTTAGAAGAAAAAACAACTCAAGAAGAATTAATAGACTTAATAAAAAAATTAAATAATGATGATAGTATAAATGGAATTTTACTTCAAAGCCCAATACCAAAGAATTTGAATATTAATGAAGCTTTTAAAGCAATAACATATATAAAAGATGTTGATGGATTTACTCCATCAAGTGTTGGCAAGCTTTGTATTGGAGAAGACACTTTTGTATCATGTACTCCTTATGGTGTTATGAAAATGTTTGATGAATATAATATTGATTTAACAGGAAAAGATGTTGTAATTTTAGGAAGAAGTAATATTGTTGGAAAACCATTAATTCAATGTTGCCTTCAAAGAAATGCAACTGTAACAGTATGTCATTCTAAAACAAAGAATTTAGCAGAACATACTAAAAGAGCTGATGTTGTAATTTCTGCGATTGGTAAATCAAAATTTGTAAAGGCAAACATGGTAAAAGATGGAGTAATTATAATTGATGTTGGAATAAATAGAGGCGAAGATGGAAAAATAACTGGTGATGTTGATTTTGAAAATGTAGAGCAAAAAGCAAGCTACATTACACCAGTACCAGGAGGAGTTGGACCTATGACAATTGCAATGTTAATGAATAATGTAATTAAAGCTACTAAAGAACAAAATAAAGAAAAATCAAATTTGTAATAAATCAAAAATAATTAAATAAAATGGGGCATTATTATTAATAATGCTCTTTTTTGATAGGAGGAATTAAAAATAGAAAATTTAGAAAATAAAAAGTGTTGGATATGGTTTTCTAAAATAAAAAATTTAGGAGCTAGAAGAAAATTAAAATTATTAGAAATATATAAAGATCCAAAAGTAATATATAATTTAGATAAAAAACAATTATTAAAAATAGATGGAATAGGAGAAACAATTGCTAATAATATTTTAGATATTAATACAAGAAAAAATATAGAAAAAGATATTTATTATATGGAAAAAAATAATGTGAATATTATACCTATAAATGTGGAATGTTATCCACAAAACTTGAAAGAAATATATGACCCACCTGTTAGTTTATATATAAAAGGAAATAAAGATATATTAAATAATAATTCAATTGCAATAATAGGCTGTAGAGATGCTTCGGAATATGGTATAAAAGCTGCCAAATATTTTTCTTATAATTTATCAAAAGAAGGAATAAATATTGTAAGTGGTCTAGCAAAAGGAATAGATAGTTATGCACATATTGGGAATATTTGTGCACAAGATGAATTAAATTTAGAAAGCAAAGATAAAGAAATTGGTAAAACTATTGCTGTTATTGGAAGCGGATTAGATATTATTTATCCAAAAGAAAATAAATATTTATATGATGAAATTATAAACAAAGGAGGAGCTATTATTTCTGAATATCCAATAGGTACAAAACCAAATAAAATGAATTTTCCTGCAAGAAATAGAATTGTAAGTGGAATAAGTGGAGGAGTTTTAGTAATTGAAGCAAAAGAAAAAAGTGGAACTCTTATAACTGTTGATTTTGCTTTAGAACAGGGAAGAGATGTATATGTTGTTCCTGGTAATATAAATTCAATTAATTCTGTAGGTACAAATGAATTGATAAAACAAGGTGCTAAATTAGTTACTAATTATAAAGAAATAAATAAAAATATTTTATAATAATGATACTTTATACTTTTTATATTTATTACATAAGTTTATAGTAGATTTATTTAATATTTCTTTTTTAGGTATTAGATACATTTCTTTATTTCCAGATAGTATGAAAATAAAATCAACTTTAGTATCTAGTACGCTTTTATATGTAATACCTTTCGTGCCACCACAACTTTTTAAAGAAGCTTGATAGATACCAGAGTTTCTTCTGCAACCCGTTGCTTTAACTTGCACTGTACTTAAATTATTATTTTTTTCAATAACTAAGTCATAATCTTGAGTATCATTTAAAGGAATAGAAACAGTATATCCATTAGTAGAAAAATATGCAATAGCTATTCCTAAACTAGAATTTCCTTTTTCTTTATTCGTTTTAAAATTCATAGGCCCTCCGAAAAAACAAATGTTTGACATGGAAATAATAACCACCCGTGAAACGGGTGGTTTTCACATGCCCTATAAGGGCAAATA
>CAMKEH010000023.1 GCA_946411515.1 uncultured Clostridium sp. | reverse complement strand
AAATTGAAGGTGAAGATTTATATTTAATAGGTACTTCTGAACACTCAATGATTGGTAAATTTAAAGATCAAATTTTGAAAAAAGAAAATATGCCATATACAATGACATCTTATTCACCTTGTTTTAGAAAAGAAAAAGGAGCACATGGAATCGAGGAACGCCGGAGTTTATAGAATACATCAATTTGAAAAACAAGAAATGATTGTTGTTTGTGAACCAGAAGACAGCTGGGATTGGTATGATAAAATGTGGTCATATACAGTAGAATTTTTTAGAAGTATGAACATTCCTGTAAGAACATTAGAATGTTGTTCTGGAGATCTAGCAGACTTAAAAGCAAAATCTTGTGATGTTGAAGCTTGGTCTCCTAGACAAAAGAAATATTTTGAAGTAGGAAGTTGTTCTAATTTAACAGATGCACAAGCTAGAAGACTTGGTATAAGAATTAAAGGAGAAAATGGAAATTACTTTGCACATACTTTAAATAATACTGTTGTTGCTCCACCTCGTATGCTTATATCAATAGTTGAAAATAATTATCAACCTGATGGAAGTGTTATCGTTCCAGAAGTTTTAAGACCATATATGGGTGGATTAGAAAAAATCCAATTAAAAAAGTAAATAAGGAGTAATTATGATAATAAAAAATCCTAAATTTGAGATTTCAGCAGTTAGTCCAAAGCAATATCCTAAAAATAATTTACCTGAAATAGTTTTAGTTGGTAAATCTAATGTTGGAAAATCAAGTTTTGTAAATACTATGATTAATAGAAAGAAATTAGCAAGAACTAGTAGTGAACCTGGTAAAACTCGTCAAATTAATTTTTATAATATTGATGAAACATTCTATTTTGTGGATTTACCCGGTTATGGATATAGTAAGATGTCTAAAAAAGAGCAAGAACAAGTAGGAAAATTCATTGAAGAATATTTATTTAATAGAAAAGAAATTTCTTTAATTATATTTTTAATAGATATTAGACACTCTCCAACTGAAAATGACAAGCTTATGTACAATTATATTATATCTTCAGGGTTACCTTTTATAATTTTAGCTAATAAAGCTGATAAAATAGCAATAACAAAAGTAGATAATGCAGTTTCAGATCTCCAAAAACAGATTAATCCAATCCGGAGATATTACTACTCTTCCATTTTCATCTGAAAGGAAAATATATAAAGATGCTGTATGGAATCTTATTGAAAAATTTATATAATTATTTTAAAAAAGGTGATAGAGAGAGATTTTCAATTCTTCCTATCACCTTTTTTTATCTAATAACAGCATTTATCTTTTTTACTTTTTCTTTTACTACATATTTCTAATATTATACTTAAAATAAGTAATAATCCCAAAACAACTGCTAATACTATAACTGCTGCTAAAGCTCCAAGTATTGCTTCAGATATTGCTGCTCCTATTATTAATCCTATAACAACTGCAAATGCTGTTAAAATAATAATTGTTGTAATACCAAAACAACTCTTTCTTTTAGTATCTTTTTCTTTTTTATTGTCATAGCAATAAATTTTTTCTTGTGGCTCCATATTAAAGTCACCTCCAATATAGCATTCTGATTAATACTATATTATATAATATGTCGAATTTTGTAATATGTTACGCCTTTTTTTCTATTTTCGTAATTGCTTTTAATGCTTTTTGTCTATCTAAAACAACAACATGCTTACATTTTTGACATTTTAATTTAAAGTCTACTCCAACTCTTGTTATCTCCCATAGTTTACTACCACAAGGATGAGGTTTTTTTGTTCTTACAATATCTCCAATATTATATTCCATAAACTACCTCTTTCTACTTCGTTGCTTTTTCAAATCTTTTTACTATTGATTCTTTTCCTAGCACTTGCATAATCTCATACATATCTGGAGTATTTGTTCTACCAGTCAAAGCAACTCTTAAGACTGTACTTACATCTCCAACATGTGCTTTATACATTCCAGGATTTGCTTTAAATTCTTTTACTTCGCTCGCATACCCAAGTTTTCCTGCTAATTCTTTAATTTTATCAAACCATGCTTGTTTATCATCATTTTCATCATAATAGTTTTCTATGTATAACTTTAATATTTCTTCTATATCATTTTTTTCATTAATTACTTGATATGGATATTCTATATCAGCCATCATAAATTTATTATTATACATGTAAACGATATTTTCCTTTACTTCTGACCATTTTGATATATCTTTTCTAGGTTTTTTATTACCTCTTTCTATTCCTAATACTTTTAATGAATATTCTTTATTATCTAATAATTCTTTTAACTCATTATCAAATTTTTCAGCCCAATTATATGATTTTTCATAGACTTCTTCAGCTGTCATTTTTGAAATAACTGTTTTAGACACATCTAAAAGTTTTACCATATCAAATAAAGCTCCACTAACACTCATTTTATTTAACTTAAAATCAAATTCGTAAATGTCTTTATCAGGATTTGCTCTTCTCCAATTTTCAAAACTTGAATTTGCTATATTTAACAAATATTCTTTAACAGCTACTGCTGGAATTCCTTCTTCAATATAATAACTAGCTGCTGCTTCTGAATCTTTTCTTTTACTTATTTTACGTTTATTTCCATTATCATTTTTTAGTAATGTTGGTGTATGTGCATATTTAGGAGCTTTAAATCCTAGTTCATAGAATAATTGTAAATGTAGTGGCACAGATGATAGCCATTCATCTCCTCTTGTCACATGTGTTGTTCCCATTAAGTGATCATCTATTGCATGTGCAAAATGATATGTTGGAAGTCCGTCTGATTTTATTATTACTATATCTTGGTCATTTTCTGGGAATTCAACATTTCCTTTTATTACATCCTTATGTTTTATCTTTCTATCTTCTCTACCTTGAGATTTAAAACGAATAATATAAGGATCTCCATTTTTTATTTTTTCAATTGCTTCTTGAACAGTTAAATTTCTGTATTTTGCCCATACTCCATAATATCCAGGTCTTATTTTTGCAGCTTCTTGTTTTTTTCTTATTTCATTTAATTCTTCTTGACTTGCAAAACATGGATATGCTTTTCCTTGTTCAATTAAATCTTTTGCATATGCTTGATATATTTCTTTCCTCATACTTTGTTTATAAGGTCCATAATTTCCTTGCCATTCATCTTCAGAAATCATTCCTTCATCTGGTGATACATCAAAATCATTTAAAGATTTTATAATTTGATCTATTCCACCTTCTATTTCTCTTTTTTGATCAGTATCTTCTATTCTTGTATAAAATACTCCTCCTGATCTTTTAGCTGCTATTTTATTAATTAAAGCTTGATATATAGTACCTATATGCACATTTCCTGTAGGACTTGGTGCAACTCTTAATACCATTGCTCCTTCTGGCAATTCTCTTCTAGGATATTTTTCTTCGTAATATGATTTATCCTTTACATCTGGAAATATTAAATCTGCTAATTCTTTATAACTTGACATTATCTACTCTCTCCTTTTCTTTGTTTATTTAACTCTTCTACAACACTTTCATAAATATCTTTCGGTACTATATATCCCGCTTCTAAAGCCATTTGGCTTAATTGTTCATATGAATATTTATACTTTTGTAATATATTTTCAATAGAATATCTAGTAGTAATTTTTAATTTTTTGTCTTTAATTTCATCAGAATTTTGTTGATCTGATTCTTCTACCATATCAATATTATGTTCTATTATATATTCTCGTATCCTACTACTTATTGTACTCGCACTAACATGATACTCATCTGCCAATTGTTGTAACGTCATTTTATTTTTAGTATGCTTAAAATATATTTCTTCAACATCTAAAGCTATTTTTTTCTTTTTGTATCTTTTTCTTTTTTCTACTTTTTTGCCTTCTCTTTTTTTTGCAATTTCATCTTCTATTTTTTTCTTTCTCTCTAATTCTAAAATTCTTTTACGTTCTTCTTCAATTCCAGGACCGTTTTCAGACAAATATCTAGCAATTATTTTTCTAACTATTACATATGTTGTATTATTTTCTTTTGTTATATTTATCATTTGTTTACCTGATCTATAATCTTCTATTATACTTTTTTCATCAACGTCTTGTTGGACATTATCAGAATGTTCTATTTTTCTACCTGTTAAATATTCATATTTTTGAATAATATCTATAACTCTTCCTTCTGAAATTCGTAATTTTTTAGCTATATCTTCTATACTTAAGTTATTATTAGTATATAGTTCAATTATTTCTAAAATAGGCTGTGTTCTTTCAAAATCTAGAATTAAAGCTTTTCTACCTCTTTCACCACATTCTTCAAAAAGTAGTCTTTTAATTTTACTATTATAACGACTTACAATTTCAGATAATACTTTTCCATTTTCAATTTGTGTCATAATATCTTCTAAATATTTCTTCTGTTCTTTATTTTCTATCATTATCTATCTTCTCCTTCTTTAATTAAAGATTCATTTTGGATTATAGAAGGATTAATAATCATATTGATTTGTTGATTCTTTTGTAACTTTTTTTCTCTTGGCTTATACATTGTTGATTCCTTATGTTTTATACGTTTATTATATTGTTTTTCTCTATTAGTTATAAATGCATACTCACTTATAAGTCGTTTTATTTCGATTTGATCAATATCATATTCTACAGATAATGCAGCAGCAGTATATCCATCTTCAATATATTTTTGTGTAATTTCTTCTATTTCAGGCGCTTGCACTTCTATAATTTGTTTTAATAACTGTTTTGATTTTTCATCATCTATTCGAGCTAAAAGAGCTTTAATTTCCTGTACGCTCTTAAAATATTTTTTTGCTATGTTTCTTATTGCTTTTAATTCTTTTTCTACTTTATCATCTTCTAAATATTTAACTACTTCCTCCAATAGCTTTATTTGTGTATCTTCTATGCCCATACAAATCACCTTCTATTTATATTTCCATTACTATAGGTATTATCATTGGATTTCTTTTTGTTTTAGCAAATATATAATCTCTTAAATTCTCTCTTGTTGTTGATTTAATTGTAGCCCAATCACGAATTCCTTTTTCTTCACACTTCTTTATTTCTCGTCTTACAACTGCTTTTACATCATCCATTAAATTTTCAGATTCTCTCACATAGACAAATCCTCTAGAAATAACATCAGGACCTGCTACAACTTCTCCTGTTGATGAATCCATAGTTAAAACTATTACAATTAATCCATCTTGTGATAAATGTTGCCTATCTCTCAAAACTATACTTCCTACATCTCCAACACCTAGTCCATCAACTAGTACTCTTCCATTTGGAACTGATGAAGTAAATTCTGCTGAGTCTTCTCCAATTTCTAAGACTCTTCCATTTGTCATCATTATAATATTTTCTTTATCTATTCCCATACTTTGAGCTGTTTCGCTATGTGCTATTAATTGTCTATATTCTCCATGTACTGGTATGAAATATTTTGGTCTAGCTAGTGCAATTATTAATTTTTGTTCTTCTTGGCAAGCATGACCTGATACATGTATATCTTCTAATGAACTATAAACAACTTCTGCACCAATCTGCATCAAATCATCTATAACTTTTGATACAAATTTTTCATTTCCAGGTATTGGTGTCGCAGAGATTATTACTAAATCATTAGGTGTTATTTTTACCTTTCGATGTTCTCCAGCTGCCATTCTAGTTAATGCTGACATTGGTTCTCCCTGACTTCCAGTTGTTATTATTACTAATTGATCATCTGTATAATTATTTATCATATCAATATCTATAAAAATATTTTCAGGGCAATCAATATATTTTAATTCTCTTGCTGTCTCAATCATATTTATCATACTTCTACCACATACAGCAATTTTTCTATTATACTTCACTGCAGAGTTTACTATTTGTTGAACTCTGTGAACATTAGAAGCAAATGTTGCAACTACTATTCTTTTTGTACAATGTAAGAATAATTTATCAAAAACTTCTCCTACTGAGCTTTCTGACATTGTAAATCCTTTTCTTTCACTGTTTGTACTATCAGACATAAGAGCAAGCACGCCATTATTACCCAATTCTGCTATTCTTCCAAAATCCATTAACTTACCATCTATTGGTGTATAATCTACTTTAAAATCTCCTGTATGAAGCACTGTACCTGCTGGTGTTGTTATACCAAGCATTACAGAGTCTGGAATACTATGTGAGCTTCTTATAAATTCAACTTTAAAGTTATTTCCTAATTTAATAGTTTGACCTTGCATAACTTCTACTAATTTTGTACTTTTTAATAATTTGTGTTCTTCTAGCTTATTTTTAATTAATCCAACTGTTAGTCTTGTAGCATAAATTGGAATATTTATTTTTTTCAATAAATATGGAACTGCACCTATATGATCTTCGTGCCCATGTGTTATTACTAATCCTTTTATTCTATCTACATTTTTTTCTAGATATGTAATATCTGGTATTACTAAATCTACTCCTAGCATATCGTCTTCTGGGAATGATAACCCACAGTCTACTACAATCATTTCATTTTCATATTCAAAAACTGTAATGTTTTTTCCAATTTCATGTAATCCACCTAAAGGTATTATCTTTAATTTTGATTTTTTAAATATTGTATTTTCTTTTTTCTGATTTTTCTTTTTATATGGTCGTTTCTTTGTAACCATATTTTTATTTTCTAAACTCTCCTTTTTGGTTCTAGTATTTTTTGTTTGAGTTTTCTTTACCCCTCTATTATTTGTTCTTTTCTTAATTTCTTCTGCCATAAATTCTCCTTTCTTCTTTTAAAAATGTTAAAAAAGCGATTTATAATCGCTTGATCTTTTAGTTTTTTTATTACTATGTACAAAATTAATAGATATTATTTATATGTGGCCTTTTATAATCTCTTAACCTACATATTATCTATAATTTAAAATTCCGATCAATACTATTACTTATAAAATTATACTATATTTTTTAGCATAAGTCAAATAAAATAACTATTAAAAAGGATAGGTTTTACCCTATCCTTAGCCATTTATACTATTTGATTACTATATTATTGAACATTCTCTCCTCTACCTTCTGGTAAAGCTTCTGGTTCGATTACTATTCTAATTCTTGTAATTACTTTAATAGCTCTTACAAGTTTACTATTTTTAAATCTTTGCCATAAGCTTGGTTTTGCCTCAAATGTAGTATCTTGTACATATTGTTGTTGTTCTACATTTTCTGGTTGTGCTACAGTTTGAGCTTTAACTTGTTCTTCTTGAACTGTTTGTACTTGCGCTTGAACTTCTTCTACTGGTGTTGGAATTGATTTTAATGCATCTGCTATTTCGATTCCAATATAACTTAAAGCTTTAGATCTATCTTCTATTCTTTCCATATCTATTTCTATATGTAAATTAGATTCTAAATTATTTACTCTAGCATTTAATAATTTCATGGCATCTTGATAATTTTGCGATGTTTTTCCTTTTGATTTTCCTATAATTGTTAATGTTTCTATTATATCTTCCCCAAAACTATTGCTTGCATCTTTAACTTGATCTTTCCAATCTTTGTCTTTGTTTTCTACTTTTTCAATCAACTCTTTTAAAATTCCTGCTTGTGCAATATTTTCTTCTCTTTGTCTAATTAACTCTTCTATTTTTTTAGTATTGTCTTCAAATTGATTTGTAGCAAATTCAACTAGCCCATAAGCAGCTTTATAAACACTTGATGGGAAATTCTTTTTCTTTGGATATTCAATTAAATACGTTTTTATTGATTCAACCAAATCCTTAAAGTAAGCATCATCTTCAAATTGAACAATTTGTTTCTTGCTCTTAGGGTTAATTAGTTTTTGAACTTTTTCTATATTTGATAACATTTTTTCTTCTGTGATAACCATTCTCACATTTACTATGCCAGATTTAGACATCGTAAATTCCCTCCTTTATCTTACGCGTATTTGCTTTTTACTGTTTTCTATCTTATTATACATTAACTCTCAAAAAACTACAAGAAGTTTGTTGTTTTTTTTTATTAAATTTTTGTTACAGAAATATTACAAAAATATTACAAAAGTTTTTATAACATTTTATCCTTATTTTCTTTACTTTTTTTATAAACTAATATAAAATAAATTAAAATTGGATATACTAAGAAAAATTATGGAGGAAACAAATGAAAAATAAAAACGAATTAAGTTACAAAGATTTAAAAATGACTTGTAATCCTGAAATTTTTAATTTTAATACTACTGAAGAACTTTCTTCTATTCAAGAAGGTATTGGTCAAAACAGAGGAATAAAAGCTCTAGAATTTGGATTACAAGTAAATGTAAAGGGATATAACTTGTACTTAGAAGGCCCTAGTGGCGTAGGTAAAACTATGTACACTAAAAATTATCTAAATAAGATATCAGAAAAGCAAAAAACTCCTTCTGATTGGTGTTATATTTATAATTTTCAAAATCCAAATGAACCAATAGCAGTTCAGCTTTCTGCAGGTCAAGGAAAAGAATTTCAAGATTCTATGGATGGCTTTATAAAGGAAATCAAAAAGGATATTCAAAAAACTTTTAATAATGATGATTTTGAAAAAGAAAAAACTTTAATAAAGCAAGAGTTTGAAACAAAACGAGCTGAACTATTAGAAAAATTAAATCAAGACGCTTCTAAACATAACTTTGAAGTTAAGGCTGCACAAAACGGTATTTATATGATGCCAATTGTTAACGGAAAAGCAATTGAAGAAGAAGAATTTGAGAAATTACCTGATAATGTAAAAGCTCAATATGAAGAAAAATCTGTAATAGTTCAAGAACAAATAATGAATGCAATAGGAAAAATAAAAGAAATTGAACGTTTATCTGATAAAAAAATATCCGAATGGCAATCAAATGTAGCACTACTTACAGTTAACGTTCACATTAATTATTTAAAATCTAAATATAAAAGAAATAAAAAAATAAATGCTTTTCTAAATGATGTTAAAGCAGATGTTTTAAAAAATATCCCTGCATTTTTAGAAGACAAAAACAAACAACAAAATAATAATCAGCAACAAGGGCCAAACATAAAAGCACCTGATCCTAGTTTGAATTATAGAGTTAATTTATTTGTTGATAACTCTCATAAAAGTGGCGCTCCTGTTATTATGGATTCAAATTATTCTTATCAAAACATATTTGGTACGTTAGAATATGAAAATTATTTTGGAGCATTAAAAACAGACCATACAATGTTAAAACCCGGACTAATTCAGCAAGCAAATGGAGGATATATTATTTTTCAAGCAAAAGATTTGCTAGCAAATCCAATGTGCTATGAAAATCTAAAGAAAGCTCTTAGAACAAAAGAAATAGGAATAGAAAATCCTGGAGAGCAACGTTCTTCTATGGCTTTAATTTCTTTAAAACCTGAACCTATTCCTTTAGATTTAAAAGTAATCTTAATAGGAAGTAGTAATATATATCAAACTTTACTTGCTATGGATTCTGATTTTAGAAAACTTTTCAAAATAAAAGTTGAATTTGAGGAATCTGCTGAAATAACAGAAGAAAATCTAAATAAATTGGCTCAAATTGTTCATGGTTTTTGTAAAAATGAAGAATTGCCACATTTAGATAAAACTGCTATGGCCAGATTAGTAGAATATGGATCAAAAATTGCAGGAAGCCATAGTAAAGTTTCAACTAGATTTGATGATTTAATCCAAGTAGTAGGTGAAGCAGCAACTTGGGCAAAGCTTTCTAAATCAAAAATTGTAACATCAGAATTTATTGATAAAGCATTATTAGAAAGAATTGAAAGAGTTAAAAAATATGATAAAAAATATTTAGAAATGATAGAACAGAATTCTCTTTTAATAAACACCTCCGGTTCTGAAGTCGGAGAATTAAATGGGCTTACAGTTTTAACTACAGGTGACTATACATTTGGTAAACCTGCAAAAATAACTGTTAATACTTATACAGGAAAAGAAGGTATTGTAAACATAGAAAGAGAAATTGAAATTTCAGGGCCTTCTCATTCAAAAGGTGTATTAATACTTACTGGATATTTAGGAGAAATGTTTGCACAAGATATTCCATTATGTTTAACTGCAAGTATATGTTTTGAGCAATTATATAATGGCGTAGATGGCGATAGTGCTTCTAGTACAGAATTATATGGATTACTTTCTAGTTTATCTGGAATACCTATTAAACAATCAATTGCTGTTACTGGTTCTGTTAATCAAAAAGGTCAAATACAACCAATTGGTGGTGTTAACGAAAAAATAGAAGGATATTTCCAAGTTTGTAAGATTCGTGGATTAGATGGTTCACATGGTGTAATGATACCAGTACAAAATGTTGATAATTTACAACTATCTGATGAAATTATTGAAGCTGTTAAAAATAAAAAATTCCATATTTATTCTGTTTCAACAATAGAAGAAGGAATTGAAGTTCTAACAGGCGTACCTGCAGGTAAAAAAGATAAAAATGGAAAATTCCCTGCTGGAACAGTAAACTATCTTGTTTATGAAAAATTAAAAAAATATGCTAATATAAATTCTAAAAATTAAATTTTGGCTAAAAAGGGACGGAGCTACTTTAATCTTCTAAGAGTAAAAAGTAGTTTTCCTCCCTCATTTTACATTGACGTTTCAGCACTAGAATTTAAAATCATATAGCAAGTTCCATTTAATAAATCGTAAGTTTAATTTACTTTCTATTTATATTTTGCAAAAAACGAAACAAAAAGTGTCTTTCCCCTTTGTTTCATTTTAAAATATATTTTCTATTTTAAAACTATATTTATCCTTTATATGTTTTAATATAAACATGCTTTCATCTAATTCAGAAATTGCTTCTGATTGTTCTTTACTTTCTAATGCACTATAGATTCCTGTTAAATTCTTTTCTACTTTTTCTAATTCATCATGTTCTATTACAGATGCCAAGACTTTGTATCTTTCTTCCCAATTTTTTCTAACTTCTTCTATTTTCACTTCATTTATTGTATTTTCTTCACTACTTAAAACTTCTTTCTTCAAATCATTTAATTTTAATGTCATTTCTTCTGCTGAATTTTTAATATAATCTTGTATAAAAAAATCTACTATTACAATAACAATTATTATAATAGTACAAAATACTATATCTCTCCACATTACTTATTTAGCCCCTTTTTCTTTTTTCTGGCAATATATTTGTCCCTTAGCATCTAAACTAACTATTAAAGCTTCTTCTGGTTTTATACCAAATTTTTCAGTTTGATTTTTTAACCATTTATAGTTTTTTCCTAACTGCTTTAAATTTTCAGCCATAACTTTTCCATCCACTACTAAATCATAAGGTATTCCCTCATATTCTGGTATAATACCCAAATCATTTAATATTATATTTCTTTTTTCAGGCTTTAATATAACACTTATTTGACCACTTGTTTCCAATATAGCATATTCAACATCACCTAAATTAAACACATTATTTGCCCTTAAAGCTTCTTCTAATTCATTTATTGTGAATCTTTGCTTAATCAGTTCTTTTTCACTTATTTTGCCTCTATATATTAAAATACTTGGTCTTCCACATATTATTTCTCTTGCTTTTAAGCTTTTAATATTTAAAAATGAAATAAACATATGCATCATTAAAAGTCCTAAAATTGGCACAATTCCATAATATATAGGAATTCCTATTTCTGTCATAGGAATAGATGCCAAATCTGCTATCATTATTGAAATTGCAAGTTCAAATGGCTGGAGTTGTCCTATTTCTCTTTTTCCCATTAATCTCATAACAATTAAAACTAAAATATATAAAACAACCGCTCTAAAAAATGTAATTAACACTTGTTTACACCTACTTTTGTTTTATTTTTATTTTTTACAAAATGCATTTTTTATATTCATAATTTTGTATAAATATATTTTTTTTGTAAATAATAATTTTATAACCTTTTAATTACAATAATAAAAAGGCTAAGGAGGTTGGTTTTATGTCAGAAATGGAAAAGTCTGAGTCTAGAAGTACAATGTCGACAGCATGGCAAATTATTGGTAGATTAATTGCCTCTGCTGTAGTTCTTGCAATAACTGCATTCTTTACACCTGGATTTACAATAGATAATATTTGGGCTTTAGCAATTGCTGCTATTATTTTAACAGTAGCTGATTACTTAATTACAAGATTTACTGGTTTACAAGCTAGTCCTTTTGGTAAAGGATTTGTTGGTTTTGCTTTAGCTGCCATCGTTTTATACGTTACACAATTTTTTGTAGCAGGATATTCTATTTCTTGGTTTGCAGCAATAATAGGTGCTTTAATCTATGGCGTTGTTGATTACTTAATACCTGGAAATCAATCGTTATAATATAAAATAAGATAGAGAATTATTTCTCTATCTTATTTTTATGTATTTATTAAATATTTTTGTTTTTTACTTTTCCTGTGGACTTTTAATTGTAATACTGTAACCATCACTTGCTTTTTTTCCGCCCTTCTCTGCTGATACTAATAAGCTTATACTTCCTGATTTTCCCAAATACACTTTTACAGAAGATGTATTTTTAGATCCTACTATTTTTGCAACTGAAGTATCACCAGTTCCTCCATATAAGATATCCCATTGGAAATTTGAAGCACCATCTTGTGATGAAACGATATTGAATGTACAATAATTACCTGCCCTATAAGAATTATCTCTAGCTGGTACTATTTTTATAGTAAATTGGCCTGAACTTGATCCACTTGATGTTCCAGATGATGATCCTCCTCCTGATGATTGTGGTTTCTTAACTTTTATACTAAGAACGGCAGAATACTCTCTTTCTTTTATTCCATCAGATACTTTTGTTGATACTTTAAATCTTACATTTCCTGCATAATTACTTTGAATTGAAAATTTAATATTATTATCCTTATCTACTTTTGCAGTTACCATTTTAGTAGCATGACCTGTTGCTTGTCCTGTTACTTGAGTTACGCTTACTGGAGCACCTTTTTTAACTCTGACATTTACTCCTCCGGTTCTAGTACTATTTTGATATGATGAAATTTCTATTGTCTGTGGATTTATAATAATATTTCTTACATGTACTATACAAGTTGCTCGATATGTACTATTTTTGACTTTTGCTTCTATTGTAGCTGTTTCTTGATTATAACCACTCGTTATAGGCTTAGCTATAATTTCTCCTTTATCGTTTACAGTAACTACTGAATTGTTATTTGAAGACCATTCTATTTCTACATTTTTTAAATCTGTAGTTACTTGTAGTTTCAATTTTTCATCTGCAACAAGTGTTGTTTCTTTAGGATATATACTTATTTTATTTTCTGATGAGCTTGATGATTTGGATGATGAACTAGAGCTTGATGACTTAGATGATGAGCTTGAACTTGATGACTTAGATGATGAACTTG
>CAMKEH010000022.1 GCA_946411515.1 uncultured Clostridium sp. | reverse complement strand
AATCCCCAATCCCCAATCCCCAATCCCCAATCCCCAATCCCCATTTATTTAAATTATTATAATTTATATTATGTATTAAAAAGTATTTAAAAATTAATTAAATATTTTTTAATTAATTAATAATAATTAATATTAATTATTAAAATTTATTAATTAATAATTCAAAAAAAAAATAATTATTATTATAATTTAATACTTGTTTATATTATCATTGAGAACAACAATAATAAATTAATAAAGTTAATATAATAATAAATTAATAATAATAGTTAAATCTATTGGTTTAATCACATCTTTCTCTGCAAATAAAGTCATAGCAAAGAGATTTACCATCTCCACAAGCAATACCAACCATACAATCAGATTCTTTTTCAACACAAACATTATTATTACAAAGATGTGGATAATTAATAGGACATTCTCTAACTGGTCCGCAGAATATTTCATTTGCAACACAAGTTCCATCATAACAGACTACATCATTAGGATTAGCACAAGTAATAGTTGATGAGCATTGATAAGCATAATTTTTAACTTGTTGATCAACACATCTAGTTTTTCCTACAGGTAACATTTCAGATACTGGACATAATTTATAATCATCTCTACAAGTTAAATCACAACAAAGTACTTTTCCATATGGACAAACTATTTGTGTAGGTTGAACATAATTCTTATCTCTACAAATACCATCAGCGAAATAACCCCAATTAGCTTGAAGAGATTGACATCTTCTTCTAATATATAATGGACACATATCTTCCCTTCTTTCATATGGAACACAATATTTCATATAACTACATTTATAAAATCCATATGGGCAATCACAATCAGTTTGAGATTTGACACAAGTATCAGTACCATTAACTTTACATTTAAATGGAGTTGAATGATCACATCCATTTGGTGGTACTATACATGAGTAATAATCAGCTGCACATTCATTATTAGGACATAATACTGGAGTAGATCCTTTACATGTTTTACGTTCATATTCTTTGACAACTTCATCACCATATTTAATAGTTTCATCAACCCAAAGTCTAATAACATATTTTCCAGGAGTATCAGGAATAAATGATACATTATATCTTCCATTATCTAAATCTTTTATTTCTAAATAACTTAATGGAATATTTTCATTAGAAATGACAAGATTACCAACTCCCCTGAATTTTTCTCCTCCTTTAGTTATTTTATTGTGATATACATCATAACATTGGAATGAGAAAGTAACTGGTTTTTGAGTTACATAGCCAGTTAATGTAGTTAAATCAAAGTCATCATTATTATCAGCTCTGCATGGACCAGTTACAAATGTTAATTTTGGTAAATCTTCATTTATATTTACTTTCAAAACTTCTTTTCCTTTGTAGTATAAGTGTAATTGATAAGTTCCAGCTTTTCTATTACTAATATCAAAGAATAATTGACCAGTACTTTTTTCATTTTTATCTTTAGTTATATTTGGTACTGTATTATCAGGAATTAATGTTAAAGCAATATCTGTATTCTCAACTAATGGCTTACCTACAATATTTCCGAATTTATCTGTACCATTAACTTTAAAAGTAACAGTTTCTGAAACTGGAATATGTTCATTATCGAAGTATAAGAATAAGTAGAATAAAGTGTAATCTAATGGATAACAAGTTTGGTTATATTTGGCAATTTGTTGTTCAGCTCCATAAACTTTAATTATATAATGACCAGAATATTTATATATATCTTCATCAGTAGTAATTATTTGATATTCATTATTGCATTCAAGATCTTTATTATCTGTTCTTCTAACTTTATATTTTTTAGTGAATGTTGGAGATATTGGTGAATCTGATGGTCCATCAACAACAATTTCAAATGTTTCACTAAAATCTTTTTCATCCATACATTCTCCTTTTTTATCAAAAGTATATAACCACATATCTAATATTTCTCCAGCATTAATTTTTTCTTTATTTTTAGATACAATAATAGTTTTAGTATAATCAATTTCTGAAGTAACAAAGACATCAATATTTTCAGGGAAACAATATACATTATTTTCTTTATCATCATAAATTACATTCATACTCATATTTTTAGGTGGATATTTTGGTTTAACAAGAATTTCATAAGTCTTTCCATCTGGCTTTAATTTAAATGATATAACTGGTAAAAGTTCACCATTATTATAAAGAGTTAAATATGGTACATCAACACAATCATTTCTGTCTTCGAATAAGTTATTGAATTTATCAGCCAAAGTGAAAGAAATATTCATAGTACTTTCTGCTGGTACTTTTCCTGATGGTTTTGAGAAGAATACAGTATATCTTTTATCTGGAACTTTATCTGGATATACAGTATAATAAGCTGGTCCTGCATTTCCTTTTTCATTATTTGCTTTAATTAAATCAGTTAAGAGAACATCCATTGTATAATATCCTTTTTTTTCAGAATATATAGTAATAGTATAAGTACCATATTCATTAGAAGTTTTTTCAACAGAAGATTTGAATGATTTATCTTCTTTGTCAATTTTAATAGTAATATCTTTTTCAAGATCAATATCATCATTATATAATAAACCTTTTTTAGTTCTTAATTCAAGAGTGAAATGTTCATAATTTCCTGCAACAAAAGATGTATTTTTGGGTTTCAATACACATTTTTCAAGATCATATGGACCATTTCCATGACCATTGTCGTCTTTAGAAATTATAATATTATATTTGAATGATGTCTCTCCTAAAACAGTTTTAACAGTATAAGTAAAATCATAAGTTCCACTGACTAAATGTTGATAAATATGAACATATGTTTCATTTCTGTTAAAATCTAAATCAAAGTTTGAAATTCTTCTAGTAACATCAAATTTAATTTCACTCATATCATTTCCTGACATGGTAGGATTAATAACATTAGCATCTGAAGGAATTTCAGAAATAAAGTTATTATATGAATCATATAAAGATACATTTAATATTAATATGTCATTTGTGTCTACAGTAAAGCTATCTCCATTCTTATATTGAGTGAAAACGCTTTTAGAAACTTCACGGCTTAAAACTGAATTTTTTGGGTCTGGATCACCTGGAATAACATCAATAATAACTTTAGAAGTATCAACCTTTTCTTTTTTGTCATAAACTACTTCAACTTTAATTTTTCCTACAATGGTAACAGCAGTTTCTGAAGTAAATATGACATTTTGAAGAATTTCATTATTGTCTCCTTTAGAGGAATGTTTTTCATTACTTGCATCAATAAATGTAGAAGTGAATTTTGAAAGATAATCATTAATTTTAAGTTTATTTCCATATTTATCAAAAGCATCAATAGTAATAGCTGGTTTTGTTCCTGCTTTTATTGGAGTTTCTTTTTCTTTAACAATTGTCTTAGATAAATCAATAACACCAGCAATAATATTAAATGTTGTTTCATATTCTAAATATAATCCTTTTGAACCAGATTTATCAGTATAAATAACATATTCTCCAGCAACATGGCAAGGAACATTGTATTTTCTATATCCTGTAGTTTCATCAGTTTGAGATGTTATATCCTTTATTTCTCTAGCTTCTAATTTATAATTTATTTTAATCTCAACAACTTCTTGTTTTGTTTCAGCTAAATTATTGTATTGATCATATGAAGCAACTTCGAATTGATAATCTTTATCAGTAGTTCCATCAATTAAAATCTTACTATTTTGTTTTTCTTTATAATATTTTTCTAAAATTCTTGTTACAACTACTTCATCAGGTGATACTTCTTGTTCAGGATTTAAGTTTTTGATTAATTCATTGTTGACATATATTTTTAATTGACACTTTTCTAATTTTGGATAAGTATTTGATTTTTGAGTTGTCACTTCAATATAGTAAACACCTCTAGTACCTGCATTTGATTGTGTGAAGCTAAATGTCTTATCAGACTCATCACATGACTTAATATTAAATTTAACATCATTGTCCCAAGAATTTCTTCTAATATTATCTTTTGTCCTCATTTCAATTATCATGTAACCTTTTTTTCCTGCAATATATTTCAAATTTTGTTCATTAATATGAGTGTGCTGAATATCAGCTGGTTCATTTGAACCACCTTTACCATCCCCTTCAATTGTAATATTATATTTTATTGTTTGTTTTTCATATGTGAATACTAAATCATAAAATCCTCCTACTAAAGTTTCCCATGTAACTCCACTATTTATAGTATCATTAACAATAAATTCTGCATATTCTTGGTTAGATTGACCTTCATTATTTAATTCCAATTTATAAACAGTTGATGAATTTTGAGATTTGAAGTGTGCAGTGTATTTATTTAATGTTTCTGTTGGAATTGTATCAACATCATTATCATATTTGTCTCTTGGATATAATCTATATACTGGTTGTTCTTTTGTATTTTTTTCTACAATACCATTTTTCAATAATTCATAATCTTTTTTAGTAGATTCATATCTCATAACTTTAGTATGGTCGAAATCAATATCTCTACTCTTAATATTAATTCTACATGAATGACAGGATATTTCCTTAGTGCCAATATATCCATGAACAACAGTAATACCACTAATATAGAATGTTCCAGGATATGATAATACATTAAGACCTTCTCTGACTTCAATACCATATTTTTCACTTACAACCTTTAATTCTGTTTCTTTTTCGTTGTTATGTTTAACTTGATAAGGAGAAGTTTCTTTATATTCATTAGCATCAATATAATTATTATATTTATCATAACAATAAATATAAACTTTGGCTTCTTCACCTACAAATCTGTCTCTATGACTTACTTCTATATAACTATTATCTTCATTTGCAATTCCATGAGTGAAAGTTATATTATAAAATTCTAATGGGAAATATTTACCAACTACAACGTGAGTATAAGCATATGTGGAGGTTATTGTTATAATTACGTCTCCATTAGCTTGTGCAACAGGTTCTGCTTTATATGTATGACCCTTTGCTGTTGTATAAGGAGCAATTTTGATATTAAGTTTTGAAATTTCAGAATTAACATTAGTAATTAAGTTATCATATTGATCATATAATTTATTAATCATTTGGAATTTATCTTCAACTGACACTGTACCTAATTCAACCTTAGTAATTTCTTCTCCATTCATTTTGAACAATTTAGATTTAGAAACTTCATCTGGAACTACTTTTATAGTTACTTGTTTAGGAACTTCCTTTTCTTCTACTAAAACTTTAACTTTGAAACCATTACTTGATTTAGTGCAATTAAATTTAATATTATATTGACCAGGCTTTTCATCTTGTGTTAAAGAATAAACACAATTTTTGACTTCATCTGGGAAATTAACTTTAATATTATCTTCAGGTTTTTCATACCAATAATTTTTACGTTTATCTTCAGCTGTTCTTAATTCTAATGAAACAGTTTTTTCTTTTCCTGCTGTCAAAGTGAGCTCATTAGGGTTAATATATGTTTTTTGGGAATCAACTTCACCTGAACTTCCATCAGTATATCCCCCAGTCAATTGAATTTTATAAGTAATTTCCTTTTTAGTAGTAGTTTCAGCGACAATTAATTGATATTTGTCCCCATTTGGTAAATATGTCCATTTTCTTTCATTTTCATTACTATTCTCTAATTTACAAACTGTTGATAATTTAGTTATTTCATTATTTGTAACACATAATTTAACATCAGTAACCACAATTTCAGTTGTTACTGTTAATTTGGCTATTTCATTTTTGTCTATTATTTGATTTGAATATTTATCATAGAAATGAATTTCAAAATTAGGAGTAATAGTAACAGGGAGTGAGTTAAGTTCAGTTCTTGATAATTCTTTTTCTTCATTTTTGTTATATACTTTAGTTTTATCAAAATCTAATTTATCAGGAGTTATATCAAGTTGGCATTTTTTGCAAGCAACATCTTTATCATCATAGTCAACTATAAATTCAATTTTTCCAGATTTTTCTATAACAACTTGACAGAAGAAATGATCATTATTGAAACTTTTTACATTACATGATTTAGTAACTTCTACCTTATATTCCTTGTTAACTTCATAGTTAACATCAAATTTAGATAAATCTGAAGTAGTTACGTTGGTAACAATATTATCATATATATCTCTTGGATAAATATCCATTTTGTTAGTATCTCCTGCTTTAACACCTTCAGTTTTTTCAAGTTGGGCATATGAATGTTCAGCATTAACAGGTCCACTCCATAACTTATATTTAATTGTATTTGAGAAATAGCTTGAAGTAATTTCAATGGTAGTTACTTTTTTTGAACTGTATTGAACATTTAAGTATTTTCCTTCAGAAACATAAGAATTAGAAGTTAACTCATATTTATCAGTTGATATTCCTTTTGTTAATTTTTCTAATTTTTCTTGGGTGAATTCTTTTTTATCAAAAATTTCAGAATATATATTATCATATGCATCTTTAGGAATAAATTTAACAATAGATGGATTTACAACAGTACCATCAACAGCTCCTCCATAGTATACTAATTTTTTAAGTTCGGCATTTTTTATATTTAATGTAACTTTTTGAGTAATAGCACCATTACCATATGAGAATGATAATACATTATTATAAGAATCACGATTTGATTCATATTGAGTTACTATTATTTTTATTTGTCCATCTTTTTCTCCCAATTGTTTATCAATTTTAAGTTTAGTTTCATCTAAACCATATGAATTAGTAACAATTAATGAAGAAAGACTAACTTGATAATTCCATCTTAGATTATCTTTTGCTCTAAATTCAATATCTATTTCTTTTGATTCTCCTGCAATTGCATCGATATAAATTGGTGTAATATAAGTTTTACTTAAATCATAATTTGCATTAGGAGATACATCTTTATCTCCTAAGAATAAAAGTGGATATTTAATTTCAACTTTATTATAAACAATTATTAAATAATATTCTCCTCCAGGTAATTTATTAAATTCTGGATTACCTTCTTTATAAGCAAATAGGAAGTATGAATCTTCTTTTCTAACATCTAATTCCCATTTGTCTTCTTCACCAAATGTCATATGACATGTTACAGTCACTGAATGGTCATAAAGTGTAATCTTTTCTTCTTTATCTGTATATAAATAAAATTTATAAATTGGTTTAACTTCTTTATTATTAATATTAGCTTGAGAAGTGGTAGACATTAAAATTTCATTTTTATTGCCAATATCATAGAATAATTTACTCTTTTCTGTGCTTATTTCTTGGTATGAAACAGTAACTTCTGTTTTTTTTTCTATTTGTTGATTATTATAAGTAACAGATAATTCATATTTTCCAATTTCACTATAGATATAAGTGTATGTTATAGTTGTTTTGGTTATTTTTGATTCATATTTAGTTTCAGTTGTTTGTTTAGTAACTACATTTGTGTTTTTAATTTCTTTTTCTAATCTTCCTTCTTGAGTTCCTACATTAACTTCATATTTATCTCTTAAAGTTACAACAACTGTTGAGGATTCTTTTATTATATAGTTAGTTTTATCTATAGTATAGAATGATTTAGTAACATCTACTGCTCCTGGAACTCTTGTATATATAAATGAATATTTTCTATTACTTTCTACAATAAGAATATTCCAAACATGTTTAGTAATAGCTTGTTTTATATTATCATAGAATAAATATTCATTTTTCTTTTCATCATAAGTAAATTTATAATAATTTTCATTTGTTGCAAATTTATCTGAAGTAATAGTTATTTCATTTTTGCCAATAATTGAATGAGTAATATCGTTCTTATTTTTATCTAAAACTTTGAAAGAGAATGAAATTTCATCATCATTTGAAGGATTTATTTTCCAAGTATATTTATCAGAAGAAACTGTGAATAAATCAGTATTTACAACTTCTAAATAATAGGCTTTACCACTATTTACAACTAGTGTTACTTTTTGAGTGATTTTTTTTCCTTCTACAGTAACAGAGAAGCCATTATTTTCATTTTCTTTGCTACAAGTGACTTTAATAACATATCTTCCTGGTAAATCACCTTTTTCAACTTTATATGAGCAATAATCACTATCTTCATCAAATGTAACTTTTATTTTTTCTGAAGGATTTGGGAACCAGTAGTTTTTACGAATTTCTTTGGCTGTCCTGATTTCCATAGTAGTTGAACCTTCTTCTCCAGCTACAACTTGGATTTTTGTTGGATTAAAAATAGTTTTAGTATAATCAGCAGCTTCAGATGAACCTTCAGCTCCTCCAACTATTTTTATTTTATAAGTGAAACTATTTTCTATAACTTCTTTTTGTTGAATGGTTAATGAATAAGAATCACCATTTGTAATATATTGCCACTTATTAATGTTATCATCTCCATTTGAAGTAGGACATAATGTAATAAGTTTTTTATTTCCTGAATTGCTTACACAGAATTTAATATCTGTACCTTCAAATTTAGTAATTAAATTTAATTTTTCAATTGATGATGCTTCTAAAACGTTTTTATATTGATCATAGAATGTTACTTGGAAAATTGGTTCTTTTTTAGCCTGTACTTCATTAATTTTTTCTACATCTAAGTAATATTCTGTATTTTTGTAATAAGTTTTAGTATTTTTCCATTCAAATTCACTGAAAATAACTGAGAATACACAATTTTTACATTCAATTTCAGTTTTAGTATATTCAACATGGAATGCAATATTACCAATATATGTAATTGGAGTACTACATTCAATACTATTATAAACAGTTTCAGTTTCAGTTTCAGTTTTTTTTGCTGCTGAATTTCCATTTATAATAACATCAATTTCACTAGAATGACCTTCTACTAATTTACAGTTAGTTACACTTTCATTTGAATTTTCTTCAACTTTTTGATAATATGTAGTGAATTTTTTCATATCTGCTTCACTTAAATCATCAATATCATTCATATATTTATCTCTTGGATATATTAATATTTTGTAATCACCTGAGGAACCTTTTTCTCTTGTTGCCATTTCAGCATATGTATTTTCAAAATTAATTGGTCCTGATTTAATTCTATAACTGTAAGTTTCTTCAAAATATTGAGAAGTAACTTTAACATTTGTTGAAATAGTTGTTTTATATTGAACAATTAAATATTTTCCTCCTGAAACATAATTATTAGCAGTTAAAGTTACACCTTCTAATGATTTTCCAACAGTTAAAGAATTCAAATATTCTCTGGTAACTGAAGAATCAAAGAAATCAGTAACTAAATTGCCTTTATCATCAATTGGCATGAATTTTATTGTTGGTGGATTTGTGACATCCCCATCAGATGGTTTTTCCACTATTTTCAATTTGGAAAATTCACCAGATTTAACTTTTAATGATATTTTTGTTTTAAATGTATATTCTTCAAGAAGTTTAATTGTGATGATATTTTCTCCTTTATCAGTTATAACATTTTGAGTAATTGTAAGAATAATATTACCTTTATTATTATAGTTAATTTCAAAGTTATAATCAATTCCTTTTCCTTTTTCTAATCCATATGAATTTTCAAGTCTGAATTTCCATAAAATATCATATGCATAATTATTCCATCTTAATCCATCACTTCCTCTTAATTGAATGTTAATTACTGTTTTTTCTCCTGCAACAGCAACTGCATTAGCTGGTTCAATATATGTTTGTTCTAAATCATAATTTTTATCTAAAGAATAATTATCACCATCTCCTAATAATTGTAATGTCCAAGATAAAGTTTGCTTTCCTGAAGTTAAAGTAAGAGTAAATTCTCCATTTAAAGTCTTAAATAATTCATAATATTCATTTTTGAAAGTAAATTGAATATTTTCTGTACTTTTTTGAACATTAAATTCAATATTTACTTTACCTTCTTTTCCGGTTAAAACTAATGTAAATTCTGAGTCAGAAGTATATGTAGTTTTTTCTCCACTTTCAGTATATAGAATTAAATTAAATCTAGGATTTTGATATGAATTTTGAATAGTTATTTGTTTTCCTACATCCATTTCGATGGTATTATCTAAAATTATTTGGAAAATACTTTTGGCTAAAGAAAATTGAGGTGCTGAAATAGTTATACTGCTACTACTGGTACTACAATGAATTTCTTCATTTTTATAATAGGCTATAATTTTGATTGCTCCTGCAACTTTAACATTTGATTCATATCTAATAGCATAATTGCTTGTTGTTTGTTTATAATTGAAAGAAAATAATTCTTTATTTTCTGAATTAAAAGCTTTTACAACCACATTTCCTCTTAATTCATCTAATTTTCCACTAGTAAGACCCATAAATGCATTATTTCCATCTTTTAAGAAAACGTCAACATAGACATAGCTATTTATTTTATATTCTCCTGAAATTATAGTGAAATAAGAATTTTCTACTGATATTTGTTGTTTTATTCTTGATTGATCATAAGTGATATAATATTTAACTTGTTTATTTCCTTCTTTGAAATAAAATACCCAAGTGTATGTTTTACTTTGATACTTAAATTTATCTTTGAATGTGTAATATCCTGAATTGTAGGTAATACTATAATAATTTTTATCAGTATAAGTCTTTCCATCTACAATATAATAAATTTCGGCATTTTTATCGAAATAATCTCCTCTTGAAATAATTCCATTTCCTTCATCTTTTAATTGAAAGTCGAAGCCAAGATTACCATCAGTAAAATCTCCAGTATATTCAAACCAATATTCATTTCCACTCTGTTTTGTTTGTTTAAAATATTGATTATATCTAAATGACATAGAATATGCATATACTTGTTCTGAAACAATAGTTTTTGTTACAACAGTTGTTTCTCCATATTTAACCGTGAATCCACCAGAATATTCTGTAGTAGAAGAAGCATAAACTTCATAAATACCAGCAATTGAAAAAACAGCAATTCTAAATTTAACATCACCAGTAGCAGTTAATGTTATCTTAATTTTATCTGTTCCAATATTATAATTATATAAATAATTATCAGTTGTTTTTAAAATAATAGTACCTATTTTCATTTCTTTTCCATCTGCTTTAATTTGAATATTATTATCTATGTTTACTTCCATTTTTTTAGCATCAAATTCATGGAAGCAAGTAGTATAGGTGGAAATTTGTAAGGTTTGTGTGTTATATCTAAATGTAACAATTTTTACATCTGTTCCAAATGTTATTTTTAAAGTATAATCAAAAGATGATCTCTTCATATATTTATCTGATTCTTTTCCTTCTACATTAAAAATACCAATATATTCTTTACCACCTTCTTTATATATTTTTGCTACATATTTTCCTACATCATAATTTTGATCATGATTACTATAAAAATCTACTTTTATTTTAGTAACATCAAAATCAGAAGGATAAGTTTTGTATGTTGACATTAAAATACCACTACTATCTGCCAAATCTAAAGAAGTAATTTTTCCAGAATTATCATTTCTATATTCAATTACTGCATTTTCAATAGAAATCCATTTTTTTGAATAATAATTAAATATTTGTGATTTGCTTAAACTAGAGGCTTCTCCTGCAACAGTAACTGAACTAATTTTACCATTTATTTGTATCTTTTTATTTGTTCCTATTTGTATTAAATATGCATAAAATTGGAATACTCCATTGTCAGGAATAGTAAATGCACATTGATAGAATGTTGTTTTATCTGAATATGAATTGGAATAAGTTTTTGAGGTTGGAGATGTTTTTTTAGTCTCACATGAGAAATCATATTCATTTATTTCTTTAAATCTTTTGATATTAATTTCGTTTCCTCTTCCATCTTTGAAATAACAGTTATAATTAACTTTGGCACCTGCTTTTAAAGAAGGATTAGAATTATATCCATCTAAAGTACAATAAGATAAAGAAGTACTGATACCACCAACAATTACAGTAAACTTAATGCTTTCTTTCATATAAGTATATTGGAATAACTGATAAGTCCCAGTTTTAGTAATTTTAATAATTAATTGATAATGTTCTTCATATTTTCTCATTGAAAGTGTTGGTGAATTTCCATTACAAACAAATCCAACTTTAGATAATATATCAGCTGAATTAGTACCTAAATCAACCGCATTTCCAGCACCATCAGTTATACTGAAATCAAGGACTATTTCCATGCTTTCACCTTTTAAAGAAAAATCTCCATTATCAGTACCAAATTGTAAAATTCTTACTCCATTTTCTACTTTTGAAGTTTTAGATGAAGAATCAATAATACCATCATGTCCTATTAAAGTAATTATTTCTAAAGATCCTGCTTGAATTGTATATGATTTTTCTGGACCAACACCATGAGAAGATTCAGATATACCTATACTATGTTTTCCAATTACATTACAGGCATTCATAGATAGGATAAGAGTGGTTTCATCTTTCATTCTAATTTGATAATTAGAGGCTGCACAATCAAGAGATAAAGAGAAAGAATAAGTCCAAATTCCTAATTTGAAGCAATGTGGAACAATTTGACCTTTTGTATTTATGAATGAAAAAACATATTGAACATTTTCACCTGCTTTATAAGAATAAGTATCATATTCTTCATCATTAACATAAAATTTACCAGTCATTCTAGAAATATCAAAATTATCTTCACAAACAAAAGTACCTAGCATATTTAATTCTCTTCTATTACCACTCATATAACCAGTAAATCCTACATAAGCAGTATAAGTCTCTAATTTTGCTGAAAGATCAACAGAATAAGAGAAAATTTGTTGATTAGCACCAGAATATACTGTTAATTTTTTATCTTCATAAATAAGTCTGAAATCCCAATTCATATCTCTTGTTGGATCAAATCTTTGTGTAGTCAGTCTTCCATTGGTTAAAGCTTTATCATCATCATTTGAGCAATCACTATCACAGAATCGGAAAGAATAGCTACTATCATCAGGATCATGATTATTTTTATTGAAATCGAATTCAATAACATAACTTTTAGTAAATCCATAATATCCTAAATAATCGCCTGAAGCAGTACTTAATTTATTTTTATCTTTAGAGATGACAATAGTGAATCCTTCTAAAGTTTGTTCTTTACTACTTTCAATTACTTCTACATGCTGAAGACTGGCTTTTAAATGAACTTCAAACCTTGGTTCTATTAAGACTCTTCTTCTGTACCATAAAGCACCATTACCTTGATAAAAGTTAAGAGCTGGGACATAATTTCTTGCAGAACCTTCTTCATATGCTGTTGTTTCGTCTAAATACATTTTTCTCATACCAGATTGACATGTATCATCTGCATAAATTGCATGGATGATGAACATCCATAAAAATAAAACAAGAAAACTAATCTTTTGTTTAGCTTTCATTAAGCTTTAAATTATTTTTAAAAAATATATTGAGTATTTATTGAAAAAAAAAAATGAATAAAAACATAAAATTATTATAATTGTTAAACAAATGTTAAAATATATATTTTTAATTTTATTATATATTTAATATATTTAATAAATAATAAAAATTAATTTTATAATAAGATTATTTTATTAAATATAAAATTTAAACTAAA
>CAMKEH010000021.1 GCA_946411515.1 uncultured Clostridium sp. | reverse complement strand
AGCATAGCTGGCGGTTTTTTGTCTCGCTTGTTGCTCGACGCACTAAAGTGAATAAGAAAACAAGTTAAAACTATTTTATTTATAGTACTTAACTTGTTTTTTATTTATATATCCATTTGACTTCCTAAAAATGCAGCTGCAGATTGAGCTACCTTTTTTTCTACTTCATCCATTTTTTTATTTGCTTCTTTAGACATAAGAATTACAGTTCCTATTGTATCTCCATTTGATATTATTGGATATACAACTTGTGCATTATTTTTTCTTTCTCTATTATCATTTTTTGTAATAGGCATAGCTATATTACTATTTTCTTTACTAGTATAAACTTCTTTATCTTCCATTAATTGTTCTAACTCTTTACTAATGTCTTGTTCTAAAAATTCTTTTTTAGATCCTCCTGACACTGCAATAATTGAATCTTTATCTGTAATACATGCAATATGACCTGTTGTTTTAGATAAAGTTTCTGCATAACCTGCTGCAAATTCTGATAATTCTCCTATAGGTGAATATTTTTTTAATATAACTTGACCTTCTCTATCTGTAAAAATCTCTAATGGATCTCCTTCTTTTATTCTTAAAGTTTTTCTTATCTCTTTTGGAATAACAACTCTTCCTAAATCATCTATTCTTCTTACAACTCCTGTTGCTTTCATTATATTCCTCCTTTATTTCATGCATAATTTTGTTTTATAATCTTATTATTACAAAAGAGGAAAAAATTATTCATTTTTTATTTTTGATTTTAAAAATAATATAAAATTTATTCAAAAATGTCTTTTTACAAATTTTATATGTTATAATGTAAAAAAAAAGGAGGAATTTTGTATGAAAAAATTTGGTATTATTGCATTTGTTATTGTCATATTAGTTGTTACAATAGCAATTGTATTAGGAATTACAAACAAAGAAAACATTAAATCAACTTCTATTGAACCAAGTAATTCATCTGACTTTGTTTTACTTAGTGATGTTGTACCTGACGCAATTTTAGAAATCCGTTATTATTCAACTTATAACTTTGTGGGAGATCGTATTGATGGATATGAAGAGCCTTGTGCATTGCTTACTAAAGAAGCTGCTTCTGCTCTAAAAAATGCTAGTGATCAATTAATCTTAAAAGGTTATCGTTTAAAAATATATGATGCATATCGACCTCAAAAAGCTGTTACTCACTTTATGAATTGGGCAAAAGATATAAATGATACTCGAATGAAAAAATATTTTTATCCTCAATTAGATAAATCTGTATTATTTGACCAAGGATATATTGCTGAAAAATCCGGACATAGTCGTGGAAGTACAGTTGATTTGACTCTATTTGATATGAACACTGAAAAAGAAGTTGATATGGGAGGAACATTTGATTATTTTGGTGAACTATCACATCCAGATTATAAGCAAATAACTGCTGAGCAATATGAAAATCGTATGATTCTTCGTGATGCAATGGTTTCTAGTGGATTCAAACCTTTGGTTGAAGAATGGTGGCATTTTACATTAGATAATGAGCCATTTCCTGATACATATTTCACTTTCCCTGTAAGCCGTAAATCAATAAACCAATAAAAAGCCATAAATGGCTTTTTATTGGTTTATTCTTCAATTTTTTCTTCTTTCTTAACTAAAAATCCTGTTTTGTATTTACTTAAAATATATTCTAAACTATTTGCAAAATCTTTAAGCATAACATTTTTAATTGTAGGTACTTTAGTTTTTATGTATTCATCAATAACTTGTTTTAATAATTTAATATTTCTTGTTTCAGGTTCTAATTCTTTTGTATATTTTTCGGATCTATCTAATAATTTTTCTTTTATTAAAACAATATCTTCGTTACTTGCACATGAAAGTCTTTGGAAGAATTGATTTGGATCATAATATTTTAATATTGGAATATTTACACATTCTTTATCAAACATTTCATAAAATTGTTCCATTTTCATTGGAATAAATTTCATTACTTCATCTGCTTTTTCTTTATATTTTTTATCTAATAATTGTTCATTTAAAACATTGAAGTGTTTTAAAACCTCTTCCATATCTTCTGCAACTTCTTCAATTGCAATTTTATCTAATTCTTCTTCAACATTATCACAATATTCTGAAGTCAATGATGAAATATTCATGCCATTGAAAAATATAGCTTTTAATATTTTTAAATCATATTGTATTAAACCTTTTCTAGAGAAATAGCTAAAATATGCAAATATTTTTACAGTATCTATTAATTTTATCTTTCCCGATTTTATATCTTCTAAAATTTCTTCTATAACAATGTTAAATTCATCATCAGATATTTTCCAATATTCTTCAGTAAGAAGTCTTTTATACGCTGGTAGCTCTCCTGTATCAACTGTTTTTCTAATTGTTTCCATATTATCTTTAAATATTTTCATATCAAATATACGTGTTCTAACATAATACTCGATAAATTTAAAGAATCTATATTCTGATTTAAAATTATAATAGTAATTATTATCAAATTCTTTAATATAGAATTGTCTGTTATCCATAAGTATTCTAGATGATACTAAAAGTGCTTTATATTCTTCATTATTATTTATATTTATGAATTTTTCTTTTGTTATTTTTCCAGCTTTTATTTCAAATGAAACAGCTATTGTAAATATAAGCATTGTTTGTAATACTCTATAATTAGTATTAGGATATGCTTTATTTACCATTTCATAAACTTTCTTAAAATCATTTAATGCATGTTTTAATATTCTTAAATTTCTTGTCCCACTTCTATGGAAAGTATTTATAATAAGTTTTGTATTTTCTCTTAAAAATCTAATAAGCTCTGGATTATTTTCATATCTCATTAAAATACCATTTATTATATAGTCAAATTTAGGTGCATATTCAAAAGTTTCACCAATTAGTTTTTCTTTAATTCTTTCATAATCATTTGCTTTATCAAAAACATGCTCTATTTTATCTTGAATCTTTTCTACCATTGGTTTATCAGATTTATTTAATTCATTTTGTTTATCTAATAAATATGTTGCAATAAAAGTTTTCATCTCTAAATTAGAACTTTTTAATTTAGTTGATAATTCCTTTTCATTACAAATAATTATTGTTTTTATATGGTCATGCTCAACAAAGTTATTTATATAACCTAAAATATCTATAACATCAACATTTGCTCTTTCTAAGTCATCAAAACAAAGAACTTTGTCATCTGTTGCAAAAAAGTCTGCATAATCAAGCTTATTACTATTTTGGCTCACTCCAAAAAAGTTAGCCATATCTATTCCTGTTTTTGCATATTCAGGTATAGTTTCTTGCCCTCTGGAATTCATAAATTTTCTTAAGTTCTTGTCCATAAGTTGAGTTGTTTCCATAAATATCTTTTTACTTATTTCTTCTAAGTTTGATATTCCATATAAAGACATATATATGGTTGTATAACTCTTTCCATTTAATTGCATAGATTCAATTTTATTTCTTATTTTGTTATTCCAGAAATGAGTCTTTCCTGAACCCCATTCTCCATTAATCATAATTGCATAATCTGTATAATCTGCTCTAATATAATCCAATATGCTTTCTACTAAATCTTCCATTCTTCCTCCTTAGTTTTATTTATAATTTTTTTTAATCTTTTGCTATTACTAGTATATCTATTTCTTTAGGCTTTGCTTTTTTTAAGATTCTACAACATTCATTAACTGTACTTCCTGTTGTATAAATATCATCTATTAAAAGTATTTTTTTATTTTCTAATTCATATGAATTTTTAAGTTCATACACACCTTTTATATTATTTGCTCTTTCTTCTTTGTTTAGTTTATTTTGTTCAATTATATTTTTAGTTTTAAAAAGGCATTTATTATTTATACTAATTCCTGCTTTATCTGCTATTTCCCTAGCAATTAAATAACTTTGATTATATCCTCTTGTCTTTTTTCTTTTTTTACTTATTGGAACTGGTACTATTGTATCATAAGTTTTAATAATTTCAAATAATTTTTCATTTTTTAATAAAAAATTTACAATTGTTTTATATAAATATGATTTATCTTGGAATTTATATTTTAAAATAATACTTCTAATCATCCCTTCATATTTAAACATATATAAAAGTCTATTGTATTCATTTCTATTTGCTCTATCTTCGTTATATTCTTTATCTTTTTTATTTTCTTCTACTTTAAATTTAGAATCATTTTTTAGTTTTATATAACATTTATTACATAAGAAATTATCATTTAACTTTCCACAAATTCCACATTTAGGTGGATAAATCAAATCTAAAAATGAAACATTAGGGACAGACATTTTTTGTTTCATTTTTTAACTTCCTATATAATGTTGTTCTTCCAATATGTAATATTTTTGCTATTTCTTGTTTAGAAAATTTGTATTTTGTATTGTTTAAATATAAAACTAATTTCTTTAGATATTTTTCATCTTTCTTAACTTTTTCAATACTAATTTTTTCTCTTATTAAAAATTTTTCTAAAAATTCATTTATATTTCCTTTTTCTTTATCTATATTTAAATCTTGATAATTAATTGATTGAAATTTTTGAATATAATTATTAGTTGAACTAAAAACGAAATTTAAAATTGTTTGATTTATAAAACCTGTTTGATATATATAATCATTATAAGACGAATATTTATATTCTCTTTCTCCTTTTACTATTCCTGCCTTCACAGGATTCATATGAATATATTTTATACATGTATAGAGTTGTTTCCTTGTCATAATTGGAACAGACTTAAATCTATTTCCATATACATATCCGTTTCTGTTATTTTTGCTATTATAATACTTAGCATATATTGAATTAACTTTTTGCATAAATTTACTTATTTTTATAATTTCATGTGAATACAATATCATGTGAGCGTGATTATCCATAATACAATACGCTATAATTTCTATTTCAAATTCTTTATGGTATTTTTTCAATAAATATAAATATTTACTTTTATCTTTTTCTGTTTCAAAAATATATTCTCTATTTATTCCTTGTACCATATGATGACATATAATATTCCCTATTGAAATTCTACTTTTTCTTGGCAATATATCTCCTCCTTTTAATTTATTTTTAAAATGAAACAATAGGTCTCTGTCCCTACTGTTTCATTTTATATTCTAGTCCAGTATTTCTTTTTTTGCTGTCTATATTTTTTATCATATATTCTACTATTTTTTCACTTCCAACTATTATTAGTAATTTTTTTGCTCTGGTTATTCCTGTATATAATAAGTTTCTTGTAAGAAGCATTGGTGATGACGGTGGTATTACCATTATTACTACGTCAAATTCACTTCCGCTGAGCTTTGTGTATTGTTATACAATAACTATGCTCTATTTGATCTAATTCTGAAAATTCATACCATGCAACTTTATCATCATCGAATTTTATTTCTACTAATTTTTCTTCCTCATCAACTTTTAATATTGTTCCTATTTCTCCGTTAAATACTCCGCTTCCTAGTTCTTTTTCTCCGCTTGTTTCTCTTTCCCAGTAAATATCATAATTGTTTTTTATCTGCATTATTCTATCTCCTGGTCTAAATACTGCTCCTAGACTTGCTTTTTCAGGTAAATTATTTATATTAGGATTTAGCTTTTCTTGTAACATTTTATTTAATTCTTTTGTCCCAAGTAATCCTTTTTTTGTTGGTGATAATACTTGTATATTTTGGAAGAAATCATAATTTCCGTATTTTTCTAATCGTCCTGTGCAAAGTGATATTACTTGTTTTAACATTTGTTCTTGTGAATTTTCTTTTATAAAAAAGAAATCTTCATTAGCATCTTCTGATACTTCTTCTTTACTTAAAAACATTTCTCCGTTATTTACCCTATGTGCATTTAATATTATTTTACTTTTTGCCGCTTGTCTAAATATTTTATCCAAATGTATTGTTGGAACTTGTCCGTGAATTTATTAAATCTTTTAATATACTTCCAGGTCCTACTGATGCTAATTGGTCTGCATCTCCTACTAATACTAATTTAGTTCCTTGATATATACATTTTAATAAATAATTTACTAAAAACATATCTACCATTGAAACCTCATCAACTATTACTACATCTCCATCAATTGGAGCTCCTTCATAATTACTATTATTTTTATAAAAGTTTTCTTCATCTATTTTTCCTATTTCTAATAGTCTATGTAATGTTGATGCATCTTTTCCTGCCATTTCTGTCATTCTTTTAGCTGCTCTTCCTGTTGGTGCAGCTAACACTACTTTTTTTCCTTTACTTTCATATAAGTCAATTATATTTTTTATTATTGTTGTTTTTCCAGTACCTGGTCCACCTGTTATTATAGTTACATTATTATTGTTTACTAATTCTAGAGCTTCTTTTTGTTTGCTTGACAATTCTATCTTTTCTTGTTTTTCTATTTTCTTTAATTCTGTTTTAAAATTTGTTATCTTTTTTACATTTTTAGAAGCTTGTAATCTTTTTATTCTAAAAGCAATTTCTTCTTCTGTTTTATAAAATTCATACAAGTAAATGTATTCCATATTATCTCTTTTTTCTATAACAATTTCATCTTTTACTTGCATATTTATTAAACTATTTTCAATGTTTTCAGTAGTTATATCTAATAGATTAATTACAAATTCTATCAAATTATCTTTTTGAACACAAGAATGTCCATTATATGTACTCTTAATCAATGCATATTTTATTCCGCTTCTTATTCTTTTATCATTATCATAATTAATTCCAAGTTCTAATGCCATTTGGTCAATTTGTTTGAAGTCTACTCCTCTTGCTATGTCAATTAATATATATGGATTAGATTCTATTTCTTCAATTGCACTTGTTCCATATAAGTCATATACTTTTTTTGCATGTTCTGGACCTATTCCAAATTTGTCTAAAAATCCTACAATTTGCCAAACTTCCCAGTTTTCTATAAAGCTTTCTGCAATTTCTATTGCTTTTTTTTCTGATATTCCTCTTACTTCTGCTAACTTTTGTGGCTCATATTTAAACACATGAATTGTTTCTTCACCAAATTTTTTTATTATTCTTTTTGCCGTTGCTTCTCCAATTCCTTTTATTTTTCCTTTTGCTAGATATCTTTCTAATGCTCCTAATGTTTTTGGCATAAGTTTTTCAAATGTATCTATTTTAAATTGTCTTCCATAATCTTTATGTTCTACATATTTTCCTATTAATTTTAAAGTATCTCCAGCATCTATAAATGGTAAATATCCTACAACTGTTATTAGTTCTTCTTCTGTTTCAAGTTCTGCTATTGTATAACTATTTATTTCATTTCTATATATTATGCTTATTATCTCTCCTGTAATTTCCATTAATATCTCCTAAAATATATTTATTATATTATATTTTATACTATATCATATTAATTAATTTTTAACAATTACATTTTTATTTGTTTTTTGCTTTTTAAAGACTTTTTATTTGGTCCTTCTTCTATATATTTATAATCTAATTTATTGTCTTTTGTAATTAATGATTCTCCAAGATTTTTTTCAATATCTTTTCTTGCTACTTTTGCAGCATGTCCTCCTAGTTTTGCAACTTTCATATTTTCATTTAATCCTTGTGGTTTTTGTTTTTCTGCGATTCTTTTTGTTGCTTCTTCAGATAAATCTGTTAATATTAATTCAATATTGTCCATATTATCTCTTAAATTTTCTTTTCTTAATCCTTTAAATTCCTTATATTCTTTTGCAGTCATTCCTGACCATTCTTTATATATTTCATTAGTTAGTATTGCATATTCAATATTACTTTCTACACCATTTTCTTTCCATATATCAGTTAAACTTTTTCTTTCTTGTAGTGTTCTTATTCTCTTTTCAATCCACTTTTCATTATAACCTTTTGCACGATATAGATCAATTGCCCTTTGTACTGCAATAGAAGGATCAAAAGTTTCATCTATTCTTTCTTTTCCTAAATGTGCTAACCATTGTTTTATGGGCTCAGCATTTTTTGAAGGTATTGATTCAATAATTCTAAACATTCCTTCTATATCACATACATCAGTATTATAGTATTTACCATCTGATGATTTTAATTTCAGTTGGTGACAATTTGTCACCGACTGATTTCCTTCTTCTTTTAATCTTTGTTTTAATTTATTCCAATATTTTCTACCATCTTTACTTTTAGATATTATACTAACAATATCTACAACACTTATGAAATATTTTTCTTTCTCCTTATCCCATACAGTTCTTATAGTTTCATTATTAAAAATTTTGTTTATTAATTGCATTTTGTTTTCTTCCATGTTTTTCTCCTCCTCTTAATTTTTATATTATTTCATTTTATTAGAACTATTTACATATTTCAATATCATATAGGTTAATATTAACATAGACACTATTAATAAGACTCTTAAAATTTTAGAGTTTAAAAATAAATTAAATTTTTAATTTTATGGATTTTAATAATTTGATATAGCACTACAGAATGTTATTTTTCTAAATAAAAATATTAGAACTTATGATTTTAAAATTGATTACAAATAAATTGAATTAAATTTATTTTACTTAAATATTAAAGCATAAAAAGTCAGGCTTTGCAATCATTTTTCATCGCAAAATCTGACATTATTCTACAACAATGGAACAAAAAAAGACTGTCCCCTATGTTTCATTTACATTGTCTATTATGTCTTTACATTCTTTCCATGTTGTGACATTTAAGAATTCATATTCATTTGATATTTTCTTTGCTATTTCTTTGGTTTTATCTTGTGATTTTAAGTCTGCTACTATTATGTTTTTTATATTTTCTTCTTTTCCATATAGTATTTTAAAAATTAAAGACCTAAGAAAGCCTTCTATTTTATTTTCTTGATTTTTTACAGCAACTATTACATATATTCCATCTGATTTTAATTTTGTATATGTAGTTATATATATAATATTTTTTACAACCTCAAATAAACCATAAAGAGCTAATGTCCAAAATATAGTATTTAGTATAAATTCCATTAGTCTGCCTCCTATGGTTTATTATATTCATTTTATTTAATTATGCTACTAAAATCTTATTTATATTCTTTCTTTAATTCTTTGTAATTTGGCATGTATTTAGCAACTAAGTTCCAAAAGTCTTTAGAATGATTCATGTATTTTATATGACATAGTTCATGTAAAATTACATATCTTATTGCTTGCCTACTATATCTAATTAATTTATAACTTATTGTTATATTTTTATTTGCAGAACAAGATCCCCATGCATATTTTATATCTCTAATTCTTACTTTATTTGGAACAAGTCCTGTTTCTTTTATTAATTCATTTGCTGCATCTTGAACAATTACTTTAAACTCTTCATCTGTATATAACTTTTCCTTATTCTCTTTTTTTTCACTTTTTTCTAACGTCTTTTTAATCCAAGCTTCTTTTTCTTTTACTATTTTAGCTATTTCTTTTTTACTTACTCTTCTTGGTGCTTTTACTATTACTTCTCCATCTTTTATTTGTATATATATATTCTTAATCCTTGAATAAACTATTTTGTATTCCATAACTTCCTCTTTTCATAAAACATGTATTTAATTAGAAATTGGTAATTTATGATGTTCTTTATCTTCTTTTATAAAAATTATTATAAATATATCAATGATTAGAATACTTAAAAATATTATCTTTGATGTATTTGTTAGATTTTTTTCAAAAGTAATTGGAGTACCACAATTACAAGATTTTGGACCATAATATGAAAAGCCAGAACCATATTTATATTCTTTTTCATCATTATTTAGAAAAACTTTAATTCTATCTATATTAATATTTTTGATTTTAATAGTATTAGCTTTCTCTTGAAAATTAGTAAAATTCTTTAAATCCAATGTATAATATATATATGTTTCTCCTTCTTTTAACTTTGAATATTTTAAAACTTCATTTGTATGTGGATCTTTTTCTTTTATAATAACTGTTTTATCAAAAAAGTTTATAGCCATAAAAAATATTATAATAACAAATTCTAATATAACTACCCACTTACACTTTTTTAAAAAAGTTTTTATCTTATTAATTATTTTTTTATGTTTTAAAATTATTAATACTACTATTAATACTATTATTGGTATCAAAATTATTAACATATTTAATATCTCCTTAATATACAAATCAAATATAGCATAATATTCAAATAATTTCTATATTTTTAGTATTTTTTATTTTAAGGTTCTTAAATTTTCATAATCACCATTTTTCACATATTTTATTATACTTTCGAAATATTGTCTTTCTCTATTTTTATACAGAATTTCTTATTTCCATATTAATTAGATTATCTTCTCTAAGCTCATAATCTAATTCTAAAACTTCTTGATAATCTGATATTGTTTGTGGTTTTGTACCTTCTTTTTCTCTTTTATTGTTACTATTTGTGTATACTGTGTATTTTAAAGGTATATTTTCTTCAGAAAATGGTTTTACTGTAAGATATATTTTTGTTTTACCATTTTTTATTTCAATTCTATTTACCTGAATTTTTAAATTATTAGTTAAGCCTATTGATTTGTAGGATAATGTTATATCTTTATCAGAAAGCAAACTGTCTTTTCCAAATACATTTCTAGTTATACATTCTCTAATTAGAAAAACTACATTTGCATATCCGTTTGTTGACGAATAAACTTGTAATCCTAGCATTGTCATTACTATTATAATTAATGTTATTACTGCTATTTTTGCCTTTCTTACTTTTGTTTTTTCACTAGGTTATCCTTTGTTACTTTTTTCTCCATAATTATCTCCATAATAACTTAATATTATATTTAGATTAATATACTATATAGCTTTTGTCAATAATTTAAAAATGGTTTTAAAAAATGTAAACTCACCGTAACATTATTGTAATTGTATTGTAATGTATCAGTTTCATAGCTGTTGACTAATGGAGCGGATTAAGTTATAATGTTTATGGGAAATAGCAATGATAAAAAGCTTTCTTAACGCAAAAAATAGATAATGCAATTCAAAAATTAAGATATAAGTCAAAATAAATGGTTATTAATATAAAAAATGATTTTAAATCCAAAAGAAATGGAGTGAGCTAAAATTAATAGAGAAGATATGAAATTAGATAATGAACAGGATTTAAACCAAAAGAAAAAGGGAAATATACTAGGCATAATAATAATTTCAATAATTACACCTATAATATTTGTTTTATGCATTGTTTCTAACCTTATAAGAATTGATATGGCACTATATCAAGAAAAAGAAAATGTTGGAAAACGAGCTGAGCAAATCGCCACGGAAAGACTAAAAGAAAAATATCCAGAAAAGAATTTTGAAATAACTAATCACTATGTTATTGTACAGCCGCCTGCTTATTTTGGAGATTTTGCATATGTTGAAAAAGGAGAAGCATTTGTTAATATAAAAGAAAATAATGAAGAATATACTGTTAAAGTAGATCTAGATAATGAAACTATTTCAGATAACATACAGAAAAAAGAAAATATAAAAAAATCAGCTAAAAAATTAGCTGTGGCAAAACTAAAAGAAAAGTATCCAGGAAGAAATTTTGAAATAACGGATATATTAGTTAAAGTTAGGAGCAATTCATTAGACTTGAAGGAAGACAGAGTTATTGTTTATGTAAAAGATAATAATGATAAATATACTGTTATTGTAAATTGTGAATATGGAGAAATTTCAGATAATATTCAAGCAAATGAAATAATAAAAGCAATTAAAGAAAGATTAAATGAAATAATAAAAATTGATTCAGATACAATAGAATTTGATGTATGGAAGTATGAAAATTATACTGAAAATGATAAAATACTTTGTTTTCATAATAAATATAATGGAGATATACTTGATTTCTTGTATAATGAAAATCATGGAAATGAAGATTATTCATATTTATATAAAATGGGGGTTTGCATTTTTTATCATAATGGGAAAGAACATTTTTATATAAATAAAAACAATGATGAATTTTTGCAATTATTTAATACTGTTCTTCTAATAGATTATAAAGATATAAGACCATCTTATAATCTTGAATTTTTATTTTATTATGATAAATATGAAAAGTCATTTATGCAGGAAAAAAAAGGAAAATTACAACAGGGTGTTAATGAATTTTATGTATATGATAAAGATGTACATAGTTTCAAAAAAATTTTAGAATAATTATATTTATCTGATAATAAATAAAAAAGAATAGAATTCTAAAAAAAATTATACACTTTACTTGACAAAGTCATTTATTTAAAAATATTATATAACAAATAAATCATATTAGACCTATAATCTAATATGATTTATTTTAGTTATTATAATTTTTATTCATTACTATCTGCTTTATTTTCAAATTTTGATCCATTATATTTAACAGATTTTAAAATAGTTTGAACTTCTTTTGAATTATATAATGCTTCTAGATTTTCAGATTCATTAGTTTTAGAACTATCTATTGTTTCAACTGTAAAGTTTAAGACTTTGTTTATATTACTTTCATCATCAGCAAGTAATAAATAACCTTCTACTCTGTATTCTCCTTTTATGATATATCCTTTATATCCATTAAAAGTTATTTCTTTGTATCCTTCTTTTTCTTTATCTTCTTCTTTATTCTCATCATATACAGATTCTAATAGTTCAATAAGGCTTACTTCTAATTTACAGTTTTTATCTTTAAACTCAAACTTTTTGCTTGAGCTTGTATCATCTATGAACTCAATTTCTGGTTTTTGAGGATATCCAATATTTGCAGTTGCAGTTTCAATTTCCTCACCATAATCAAGATCTAATGATAATGTAACCTCTTGTAATTTTTCTTTTCCTAAGAATATAATTGCAACAACAATAGCAGCAACTACAACTATTGCAGCAATTATTCCAATTATTACTTTTTTATTCATAAACATCTTCCTTTCTTTTTAAAATATTTAATATTTTATTGTAATAGAATATTATCATAATAATCTATAAAAAGCAACTTAAAATAAAAAAATCATATCAGATTATTCTAATATGACTCTTTTATTAATTTTATTTTCAATTATATAAGTTGTAATATTGCAACTTCTGCTCCGTCTCCTCTTCTTGGACCTGCTTTAACGATACGAGTATATCCTCCAACGTTTTTACCAGCATATTTAGGAGCTATTTCATTAAATAATTTTGATGGTAAATCTATTTTATTTCCTTCGCTATCTTTAACTTTGTTTAATTTTCTCATCATTTTTCTTCTAGCATTTAATCTTGTTGGCATATCTTTTTGTCTTTTTTCAGTAGTTTCTTCTTTTACTACTTTTAAATATTCTTTACCATTTTTGCTTTTTACTAATTCTGTTACTTTATTACCTTTGTCATCTAATTTAGCTTTTACAACTTTAACATCTACCATTTCGAAGTTATCTTTTTCTTTTATTGCTAATGCTATTAAACTATCAGCTATAGCTTTAACTTCTTTTGCACGAGCTAGTGTTGTTTCAACTTTTTCATGCATTATAAGATCTGTTGTTAAAGTTTTTAGCATTGCCATTCTTATATCTGTAGTTTTTCCTAGTTTTCTATTAGTAGCCAATTTTTTCACCTTCCTTAACTTAACTTTTTTATTCCTCTTCCTTGGCAAAATCTAATCCTAATGAATGTAATTTAGCTGTTACTTCGTCAAATGATTTTTTACCTAAGTTTCTAACTTTCATCATATCTGTTTCTGTTTTATTTGTTAAATCTTCAACTGTAGCAATACCAGCTCTTTTTAAACAGTTGAATGATCTTACAGATAATTCTAATTCTTCAATTGACATTTCTAGAACTTTTTCTTTCTTAGATTCTTCTTTTTCTATCATAACTTGTGTATTTCTTGTTGCTTCTGATAAATCTATAAATAAGTCTAAATGTCCTGTCATAACTTTTGCAGCTAAGCTTAATGCTTCATGTGCTTTTAAGCTTCCATCTGTCCAAACTTCGATTACTAATTTATCATAATCTACCATTTGTCCAACTCTTGTATTTTCTACTTGATAATTTACTTTCTTTACAGGTGTATAGATTGAATCTATTGGAAGAACTGATATATCTTGATTTTCTTTTTTGTTCTTTTCAGCTGAATTATATCCTCTACCTCTATCAGCTGTCATTTCCATTACTAATTTTCCACCTTCAGAAACTGTAGCTATATGTAAATCTGGATTTAGTATTTCTACTGTTCCATCTGTCATTATGTCTGAAGCTTTAACTTCTCCTTCACCTTTGAAATCTATTCTTAATGTTTTTTCTTCATTTCCGTCAAATTTTAATCTTACATTTTTTAAGTTTATTATTATTTCAGGTACATCTTCTACTACATTATCTATTGCAGAAAATTCATGTAATACTCCATCTATTTTTACACTTGTTATTGCACATCCTGGAAGTGATGAAAGTAAAATTCTTCTTAATGAGTTTCCTATTGTTACTCCATAACCTCTCTCTAATGGTTCACATACAAATTTAGCATAATTATTTGTATCATTTACCTCTAAACATTCAATATTTGGCTTTTCAAATTCTATCATTTTTACCTCCTAATATTCGAGAATATATTTCTCTTTAAACCTTTTTATATTTCTTAAGGTCTTATCTAAGTAAAATTTTAAAGTTTTGATTAAACCTTTTTTATTACTTTTAATTATTATTTTGAGTAAAGCTCTACTATTAAATGCTCTTCGATTGGAATATCAACATCTTCTCTAGATGCCAATCTAATTACTTTACCACTTAAATTCTTACTATCTTTTTCAAGCCATGCTGGAACTGGTCTTTTTTCAGATTCTTCAGCATTTATTTTTAATGTAGAATTATCTTTTTTATTTTCTCTAACTGTTATTATATCTCCTGGTTTTACTAGGTATGATGGAATATCAACTTTTTTACCATTTACTTCGAATTGAGCATGGTTTACAAATTGTCTAGCTTGTGCTCTTGATGTTCCAAATCCTAATCTGTATATAACATTATCTAATCTACTTTCTAAAATTTGTAATAAGTTTTCACCTGTTACACCTTTTTTATTTGAAGCCATTTCAAAAT
>CAMKEH010000020.1 GCA_946411515.1 uncultured Clostridium sp. | reverse complement strand
ATCTTTTTATTTTCATTTGTTATCCTCCAAATATTATTTCTTGTGTTTTAAATATTGTCTTTTCTTAATTATATGTTCTATATTTTGTCTTGTCAATGTATTAATCCAAAATTTTGATATTTTTTATATTAATTGTTCAAAATATGATTAACTATATATGGTGATATTTATGAAAAAACCTTTTGAAATAATTAGAGATTTAAGAGAAGATAGAGATTTAAAACAAAAAGATGTAGCAGATTATTTAAAAATGTCTAGAACTACATATAATCATTATGAATTAGGACATACTTCATTAAATGAAGATTTAATTATTAAACTTTCTGACTTTTATGGAGTTACTCCAAATTTTATTTTAAATTATAGCAACAAAAATGAAATTAATGATGTCTCTATTTTTAAATTAAATAAATTGTTAATAGAAGAAAATATTGATATAAATAATTTAATTTCTATTATTAAATCTTGTAAAAAACTTTATAAATGACAAAATAGTATGCATTTTTATGATGCATACTATTTTTGTTTATATCCAAATTTTTTTGATTATAAATTATTTATTTCTTCTTTAGTTAGTCCTGTCGCTTTTATTATTATTTCTATATCTATATTTTGTTGTTTTAAATTTTTAGCTATTTCTAACTTTTCCTTATTTGATCCTTCTTGTAAACCTTCCTGTAATCCCTTATCATATCCAGCAGCATGTATTGCATGTTTATCCATTATATATTTTTCTCTTTGTTCTGCTAAATATCTTTCTCTTTTTGTTTTACTCATATCTTCTAATATTTCTCGTGCTTTTATTAATTCTTCTTTATCTCCCATTTTTGATTTCTCCTCTGGATTATTTATAAATTCTATCCAAGCTTTTAGTGAGTTATCTCCTTTTTTGTCTTTACTTACTTTTCTTAGTTCTATTATATAAATTTCTAACACATCTGTCAATATTAATTCGTGAGTTTTTTCTTCTCTTATTTGCCACTTTGTTATGTAGTTATTATTTTCTTTTAAATTATCGATATTATAATCTGATAATAATACTACTATTCCTTTTTCTAACTTATCAAAATCGTCACCTTTTTTAATGCTACTCGTATACATTTTAGACCAGTAATACAAAATTCTTTTTTCTATATTTTTTCTATCTACTATTTGCATTTCTATATTACAGTTAATATTATTATTTATTTTTGCTTTTATGTCTAATATTCCAATTTTGTCATCAAATAAGTCTTTTTCTGTTATTGGATTACAGTCAAGTTTGATATCTGTTATATTTTCTTTTGTTATTGCTTCTAAAAAGCTCTTAGTTATTTTTTCATTTCCGGCACTTCCGAAAATTCTCTTAAACACATAATCAAGTTTTGGATTTAATAATTTTGCTATATGCATCACTTCTTTCTTAGATTTAATTTTTCTTTAACTTTTTTTTGAAATTTTGGCGAATTGCCATAAAGATTGTAAATATTTGGATATAAACTTTATAAATATTAACATTTTCTTTTAAACTTTTCAAGTAAAATACAAAAATAATACACAAATTATTTAAAATCTGTGCATTACTTTTTAAATTATTCTATTCCTAAATATTCATTATAAGTAATTTCTCTATCTATTACATTTCCATCTTCTTTAATATCTATTATTCTATTTGCAACCGTTTGAGTTAACTCATGGTCATGTGATGTAAATATCATATTTCCTGTGAATCTTTTCATACCTTCATTTAATGCTGTAATACTTTCCATATCCAAATGGTTTGTTGGTTCATCAAATGTTAAGAAATTTGCACCTGACAGCATTATTTTAGAAAATACACATCTTACCTTTTCTCCTCCTGATAAAACTCTTACTTGTTTTAAAGCTTCATCTCCTGAAAATAGCATTCTTCCTAAGAAACTTCTAACATATGTTTCATCTGGATCTTTTGAATATTTTCTAAGCCAATCTGTAATATTTTCATCTGTATCAAATAAATAATTATTATCCTTAGGGAAATATGCACTTGTAATCGTTGTTCCCCATACAAGTTCTCCTTCATCTGGCTCGATTTCTCCTGCAATTATTTGGAATAATACTGTTTTTGCAATTTCATTATCAGCAAGAAGTGCTATCTTATCGTTTGCTTTTACTGTAAATGATACATTATCTAATAGTTTTACTCCATCAACTGTTTTAGAAATGTTTTTTACTTGTAAGATTTCTTTTCCTGGTTCTCTATCTGGTTTAAAATCTATGTATGGATATTTTCTATTTGATGGTTTAATTTCATCCAATTCTATTTTTTCAAGAGTTTTCTTTCTAGATGTTGCTTGTTTTGATTTAGATGCATTTGCACTAAATCTAGCAATGAATTCTTGTAACTCTTTTATTTTTTCTTCTTTCTTTTTATTTTGTTCTCTTGCTTGTTTTAACGCTAATTGACTTGATTCATACCAGAAATCATAGTTTCCAGGATATACTTTAATTTTTCCAAAATCAACATCTGCTATATGTGTACAAACTTTATTTAGGAAGTATCTATCATGTGATACTACAATAACAGTATTTTCAAAGTCCATTAGAAAATCTTGTAACCAGTTTATGCTCTTTAAATCTAAATCGTTTGTAGGTTCGTCTAAAAGTAATACATCTGGATTCCCAAATAAACTTTGAGCTAACAATACTTTTACTTTGTCTTTTGCCTCTATTTCTTTCATTAATTTATAATGGTCTTCTGGAACTATTCCTAAATCATTTAATAACATTGCAGCATCAGATTCTGCATTCCATCCATCTAATTCTGCAAATCTTTCTTCTAATTTTGCAGCTTTCATCCCATCTTCTTCTGAGAAATCTGGTTTTGCATATATTTCATCTTTTTCTACCATTATGTCATATAATTCTTTATTTCCCATTATAACTGTATTTATTACGCTATAGTCTTCATACGCAAAGTGGTCTTGTTTTAAAACAGATAATCTTTCTCCTTTTTCTAAAGACACATCACCTTTACTTGGTTCTAATTCTCCTGATAATACTTTTAAAAATGTAGATTTACCTGCACCATTTGCACCTATAATTCCGTAGCAATTTCCTTTACCAAATTTTATATTTACATCTTCAAATAAGACTCTTTTTCCAAATCTTACTGTTACTCCATTTGCACTTAGCATTTTATCTCCTCCTTGACATGGAGTATTATACACTATAATTACTTAATTTACAATGAAAAAGAAAAAAAAAGATAAAATCGAAACTTACAATTATTTCTAAATTATAAATTCCGATTTTATTTACAATATTTATCTTTTTTTACATTTTATATTTTTATCTTATTTGACTAATTAATTTCATACATACCTTCTGAATTAGCAGTTTCACTTATTTGAATATCTGATTTCAAAACTATTACCGTACGAGCACCACGATTAGCTCCTGAATTGCCCCAATAAGTTAACCATAAGGCATTATTATCTATACCTCCAACGCCATCATAAATAACACTTCTAAATCCCCATCTAACATCACCAGCATATGAACCTACATATTTATTATCCAACCAATAGAAAGCATAGCTATTATCTATTTTATCAGTTATCAAATTATATGCCTTACTTTCTGATGGAATATTAGATAAAAATTTGTAACTATAAGTGTCTTCTATTATGGATATTTGAACATCATCTGGCAATTTTTTACCATCTATATCTTCAAACTTTGTTTGACTACTTGGATTAGTTTGGTCGTTTCTTTTTACATGTCCATCTACCATTGTATAAGTATATTCCTTTGTTGCAGGTTCTTTATATCCGTTTATTCTATTTATATCTTCTACTTTTACACTACGAGCTTTTGTTGCATATAATTCATTTTTATATGGTGCACAAGCATTGTTTAATTTTATAGTTCCATCAGTTAAGTAATCTTTTTTTCCATTAAGAGTTACATTTGTTACATTTATTGTTGACATTAGTAATAGACTACCATTTTCTACTCCTAATATACCCCATTGTCCAGTATATTCTGCCACACCGCAATCATAATCTACTATATCTCCAACTTCATATATTTTTCCTGTTTGAGTGTTTGTTACAACTGTTTTATCTTGTATCCAGATTAATTTTTCAACATTTCCATCTTCTTGAATTACATATAAATGTCCATCTAATTCTACTTCTGATGGTAATTTACTTATTTTATTGGTAGCACTTAAAGATTCTCCATTATATTTTAACCCATTTATTCTTTGTAGATTTTGGTTTAATTGATTCTCTATATCTATTTTTCCATTTTTATTATAACTTCCTATAACTTCTACTTGTATTTTCTCTATAGCTGTTGATTCTGCATTAACGTTTTTTGCCTCTCCTGATTTAGTTAATAATCCATTATCTCCTGTTAATGTGGAAATGGTTACTCCGTGCTAAAATAAGTAATACAATTATAGTAATAACTAATGCAATTAATGTTATTCCTTTGCTTTTTTCTTTTGAATATTTCATTTTTATACCTCTTTAAAATTTTTCTTGGCATTTGTTTGAATGCATAATTATTTTATCATTCGTTTGAATGCATGTCAATGCATTTATTTAAATGCGTGATAAAATATTTTTAAATTATTATGAAAGGTTTTTATAATGTATTTAAAAAGATTGAGAGATTTAAGAGAAGATATAGATGCAAAACAAGCTACTATTGCAGAAGTTTTAAAAATTACTAGACAGCAATATAGCTTATATGAACTTGGAAAAAGGGATATTCCTGCTGAATATATTAAGATTTTAGCAAAATATTATAATACTTCTAGTGATTATATTTTAGAATTAACAAATGAAATAAAACCATATAAGAAAAATAGTAAGAATTAAAAATTATTTTCTTACTATTTTTATTTTTGTTTATTATTATTTTAATATTTTTATTTTTTACTATTAGTCATCAAATAATAATTTTATTCCCCATAATCCAGAAACACCAACTAAGCTGTAAACAATTCTAGAAATTAAAGTCATATTTCCAAATATAGCAGCAACTAAATCAAATTGGAATAAACCTATTAATCCCCAGTTTATAGCTCCAATTATTATTAATACTAAAGCTATTTTATCTATAATTTTCATGGTTTTCCTCCTTTAATATTTATATTCGTTTTTATTATTATATGTTTTTTTATTTAGTTTATACATTTTATTGAATTTTTTTATTTTTTATGGTATTTTGTTTTTATAACAAATAAAAGAGGTGTTTTAAATGAAAAAATTTCTAAAAATTTTAATTTTTTTAATTGTAATAGCAGCTTTGGTATTTATATTTTGTTTTAATAAAACAGGAGATTCCGAAAACAGTAATAATCCTTCTTCTGTTTCCGAAAATAAAAATGAAAAAAAAGAAGAAAAAAAACCTGACATTACTTTTACAATGACAGCAATTGGAGATATTATGTGTCATAATACACAGTACTGGGATGCTTATCAAAAAGAGACTGATACTTATGATTTTTCTTATGTTTTTGAAAATGTAAAAGATTATATTACAGCAGGTGATATTTCAATTGCAAATATTGAAACAAGTTTTGCTGGAAAAGATAGAGGATACAGTAATTATCCAACATTTAACTCTCCTGATGAACTTGCAAGAGATGTAAAAACAACTGGATTAGATATAATTACAACTGCAGGAAATCACTGCTTAGATATGGGATATAGTGGACTATCTAGAACAATTGATGTTTTAAAAGAAAATGGATTTGGACAACTTGGAACATATAAATCTCAAGAAGAAAGAGATACTATTTTTGTAAAAGATGTTAAAGGTGTAAAAATTGCATTTATAGATTATACTTACGGAACAAATGGAATTCCAGTTCCTTCTGGTAAAGAATATTGTGTCAATTTAATTGATAAAGATCTAATAAAAAAAGATATTGAAGCAGCAAAAAAAGAAAATGTTGATATGATAGTTGCTTGCATGCACTGGGGTGACGAATATAAAACAAAAGCTAATAAAGAACAAGAAGACTTAGCAGACTTCTTATTTAAAAATGGGGTAAATGTTATAATAGGAAATCATCCTCATGTTTTAGAGCAAATGGAAAAAAGAACAGTAACTTTAGAAGATGGAACAACTCAAGATGGTTTTGTAATTTATGCTTGTGGTAACTTTATATGTGATCAAAACGCTGAAAATACGAGAAATTCAATAATATTAAATTTAACAATAACAAAACATTCAGATGGAAAAATAACTATTGACAAAGCAAATTACGTTCCTATTTATATGTACAAAGGAGCTCCTGGAAAACTTAGAAGAATGAAAGTTTTAGATATTGAAAAATCAATTACTGACTATGAGAACGGAACAGATAAATCTATTGGCCAATCTACATATAATGATTTAAAAACACAATTAGAAAAAATTAAAACTATTGTAGGACCTGAAATAAATTAATAATAAAAAAATAGAGATAAAAGAATTTAATTCAATTATCTCTTTTTTATTATTTTTTAATTTTATTTTAGCATGTCTTTTTTATTTAGCCACCATGTAACAATTATTGTTAATATAACTGATATTAGTAGCATTATCCAAAATCCCATTGCATGGTTTTGAAATGGTAATCCTACGTTCATTCCCCAAAAACTTGATACCATAGTTGGAACAGCAAGTATTATTGTTACTGAAGTTAAGTATTTCATAACTCCATTTAAGTTATTAGAAATTATAGAAGCATATGCATCCATTGTTCCATTTAAGATATTACTGTATATTTGAGCCATTTCTATTGCTTGTCTATTCTCTATAATAGCATCTTCTAGTATTTCTTCATCTTCATCATATAATTTAATTATTTTTCCTCTTAAAGTTTTTTCCATAACTAATTCATTTGATTTTAATGATGTAGTAAAATACACTAAACTCTTCTCTAAACTAAGCATTTTTAAAAGTTCTTTATTTCTCATTGAATTTTTTAAAACACTTTCTGCTATTTCAGTTTCTTTGTTTATTTGTTTTAAGTAATTTAAATAGTAAGAAGAATTTAAGTACAATATTTGAAAAATGAATCTTGTTTTCTTATATGTTTGAAAATTTTTTATTTTTCTTTTTTCAAAACTTTCTATAATTTTATTTTTTCTTAATGAAACTGTTAAGAAAAATTCATCTCTTACAACAATCATTCCCAAAGGCATTGTTGTATATATTTCATTTTCTTCATCTTTTTCAAAAACTGGAACATCAACTACGAAAAGAATTGTATTATCGTCTTCTTCTGTATCAATTCTGGCCTTTTCTTCATAGTCTAGAGCATCTCTTATGAAATCTTCTTGTATTCTTATGCTTTCACAAACTTTTTTTATTTCCGCTTCCGATGGATTTACTAAATTAATCCACGACCCTTTTTTAAAATCCTTAATTTCTTTAAATTCATTTGTTTTAATATCTGTATTATATATTTTTAGCAAATCCATCACCCCTTTTATTTTAAATCACTACTTAATTTTAACTTTTTTGTAGAATTTTGTCAACTATATTAAAAGAGGTAGTTTTACGTACCTCTTAATAATTAATCTTCTTTGCTTTTATTTTCAGTAATTATATCTTGTTTTGTTTCTTCTTTCTTTTTAATACTATCCATTATCATAATGAATTTAACTGTTCCTTTATCTCCATTATTTAACATAGTAAAATTATTATATTTATTTGCTAGTTCTTGTAATTTTTCTAATCTTGTAGTTATATTTTTAACATCACCATTTATATAATTACATATCTTATCTATTCCTTCACTATTAAATTTAGAAATCCCTTCTGCTAATGTTGTAACTCCTCCTGATAATGTATTTGTTCCATTTGCTAGTGTAGCGCTTCCCTCATTCAATTGTGATAAACCATTTGTTAACTCACTTAATCCATTTCCTAATGTTCCCATTTGATCTACTACTTGATTTGTAAATTGTTGTTTTGCTTGATTTCCAACTTGTCTTGCAACTGTTTTTGATGTTTTCCCTGCAGTTGTAGTTGCAGTTTCTTGTGCTGTTGCTACAGATACTTGTTTAGCTGTTTTTATTGCTGTATCTTTTGCAGTTGCCACTGCAGTTTGTGCAGCTGTTTCTTCTGCTGTTTTCTTTGCTGTTGCTACTGCTGTATCTCCAGCTATTTTTTTGGCGCTAGCCATTGCATTGTTTTCAGCATTTAATTTTAAATTTACTACTACTGCATCTGGTATTGATATACCTAAACTTGCTAAACTTGCTACCATTGTATCCATTTGATTATCTGCTTGCATTTTTATAGTTGCTGCTTGATAATCTATCATTGCTTCTGCATTAGCTCTTATTGTAGCTTCATTAAATCCTTGTGCTACCATTTGTTTTGCTTGATTTGCTATTTGTGCTTCATAGCTTTGAGTAAACATACTACTTACTGATGATTCTGCTTGTGATTGTATTGCTGCTTTTTGAGCATCCGTTAATGTTGCTAAAGATTTTGCTTGAGCTTCAATTGCACCTAATGTATTATTATCTATTGCTTCAGAAGTATCTTCTTTTAATGCTTTAGTTGATTTAGAAACTTCTGTTTTTATTGTATTTGCTCCATTATATGCTGCTAAAACACCTTGACTTAATTTATTTGCTCCATTATTTAATTCATTACTTCCATCTTTTAAAGCATTTGCTCCATCTTCAATTTGTCTACTTGAAGATTGAAGTGTATTTACTTTATTATAAATTTCATCTAAATTATTAAATATATTTAAATCTTCTTTTTCTATTACTTTTGGTGTAACATAAGTAACAATATTACTTAATTCAAAATCGCTTGAATCCATTTCAATTTCTACTGTATCTGGTATTTCTATTTTGTTACTATTTATTTTTAAACTTTCTTTTAATCCTGGCATACTTATTCCAATAACAGTTGTTTTACTTCCATCATCTATAGCTTTTCCATTAGATATTGTTATATTTCTATGATGATTGTTATCAAGTATTGTTCCACAAACTACAACAAATGGTGTATACATTGTTTCATTTCTTCCTTGAATATTTACTGTATGTGCATCTTTGTTTATGTATTCGATTTTAATTTTTACTTTTCCACTTTTTCCTGCAAGTTCACTTGCTGAAATTTCTTTTCCATCTAATTCATAACTTACTTTACATTCAATTGGTAATTCTTTTTGAGCTTCTCCTTGATAATAAATATCACTTTCATTTGCATTCCAAACTAATTTATTTCCATCTTGAGTTGGGTTTTCATCACTTTTTAAATTTTTAATATTTAATAAATCTGATATATCATTTATTAATTTTTCGTTTCCAGTATTTTTTATATGATCACTTACTATTGTGTTATAACTTTCTCCATTTGAATTTAATTTTGAATATACTGTTTCATCTTTAGTAAATGCAAATACAGGAGCTGTATATAAACACATTGTTCCAAGCAAAGTCACTGAAGTTATTTTAGAAATTATATTTTTATTCATTTTATTTTACTTCCTTTCTATAAATCTTTGTCATACCAATTGTTGTCTTACATATTAATTTATCAAAAATCATTAAGAATGATGGTAATACCATTATTACACATATCATACTAATAATAGCTCCTCTTGACATTAGATTACAAAGAGATCCTATCATTTCTATTTTTGAATATACACCAACTCCAAATGTTGCTCCAAAGAAGCATAATCCACTAATTACTATAGATTGTATTGATGTACCTAAAGCTTCTCCTATTGCTTCTTTTTTATCTTTTCCTTCTTTTCTTGATCTAATATATTTATTTGTAATTAATATTGCATAATCTATAGTTGCACCTAATTGTATTGTTCCTATTACTATTGATGCAACAAATGGTAATATTGTATTTGTGTAATATGGAATTCCCATATTTATAAATATTGCAAATTCTATTACTGAAATTAATATTACTGGCAGTGATATTGATTTTAAAACAATAATCATTATTATAAATATAATTGCAATAGATACTGTATTTACACTATTAAAATCGTGATCACTAATTTGTACTAAATCTGTCATTAGTGGTCCTTCTCCAGCTAAGATTGCTGTATCATCATATTTTTTAATGATTTCATTTACTTTTTCTACTTGGGCATTTAATTCATCTGTTGCCATTTCATATTTTGAATTTATAATAGCCATTTGATATTTATCACTTTCAAATGTTTTTGATAAATCATCTGGAAGTACTTGCTTTGGAATTCCTAAATCTGATATTTTAGAAAAACTTAAAGTCCATTCCATTCCATCTAAATTTTCTATTTCATTTAAAAGTTCATTTACTTTATAATCTGGTAAGTCTTTATTTAGTAATAATAATTCTGTAGATACCATTCCAAATTTTTCTTTTAATTCAGTATTTGCAGTTACACTAGGTAATGCCCTTGGTAGAGATTTATCTAGGTTATAATAAACTTTTGTATTTTGATATCCAAAGAATGCAATTGGAAGAATTATTAAAAATGCAATTGCAATTATTACATAATGTTTCATTATAAAATTTTTAACTGCTTTAAATTTTGGCATGATTTCTTTATGTTTTGTTTTTTCAATAATTCCATTTAATTCAAGTATCATTGCAGGTAATACTGTTACAACTGTTAAAACTCCAAAAAGAACTCCTTTTGCCATAACAATTCCTATATCTTTTCCAAGTGTAAGATTCATACTGCATAATGCTAAAAATCCTGCAATTGTTGTGAGTGAGCTTCCAAGCACTGAAGAAAATGTTTTTCCTATTGCCGTAGCCATTGCTTCTCTTATATCTTTTGTTTTTTCTTTTTCTTGCATGTAACTATGATATAAGAATATCGCAAAGTCCATTGTTACTCCTAATTGTAAAACTGCACTTATTGCCTTTGTTATATATGAAATTTCTCCTAAGAATATATTTGTTCCCATGTTATATAAAATTGCGATTCCTATATTTAATAGCAATATTACTGGTGCTATGTATGAATCTAAAGCAATTTGTAATATTATCAAACATAGAATTACTGCTATAACAACATATACTATAACTTCTGAATCTGATAGACTTCTTGTATCTAATATAGTTGCTGTCATTCCACTTACTTTACATCTTTCATCAACAGTTTTTCTTAAATTTTTAACTGCTTCCATTGTAGTGTCTGCAGATATTTTATCTTTAAATGTAACTAACATTATTGTTTGATTATCTTTATAGACTTTTTCTTTTATATCATCTGGTATCATTTCTATAGGTACGCCTGTACCTACTACATCTGCTATGCTTACTGCTTTTTCTACATTGTCTATTTCTCTTATTTTTTCTTCTAATTTTTGAATTTCTTTTGTTTCCATATTTTCTAATAATACTATTGAAAATCCTCCCATATTGAAATCATCAGAAAGTATATTTTCTCCTTTTATAGTTTCAACATCCTCTGGAAGATAAACTAGTATATCGTAATTAATTCTAGTTGCTTTCATTCCAATAATTGATGGTATTAATAATAAAAGTGCAATTATTAGAATTAATTTGCTATGCTTACAGATAAATTCTCCAATCTTACGCATATAAAAGTCTCCTTTCTTTTTATGACTATTAGTCATATGTTAATATTATACTAAAATTTTGACTAATAGTCAACTAATTTAAATTTTTTATTGACCATTTTAATAAAATGTGTAATAATTTATTTGAAAGGGGTGCTTATATTGAAAAATAATAAACAAAGAAGTAAAGAAACAAAACTTTTAAATACTGCATTTAAACTATTTACAGAAAAAGGTATAAAAGATACATCTATTCAAGAAATTGTAGATAAAGCAGATGTTGGAAAAGGCACCTTTTATTTATACTTTAAAGATAAATACGAAATTAGAGATATTCTAATTGTAAAAAAATCACAAAAATTATTTAGTGATGCATTAAAAGAAATGAGAAAAAATTATATAAAAAATTTATCAGACCAAGTTATATTTATTATTAATTATGTTATAGATGAATTAACTAAAAGGCCTCTTCTTTTAAAATTTATTTCTAAGAATTTATCTTGGGGAATTTATAATACTACTGTTTTTAAGTTATATGAAAAAACTACTGATGAAGAAGAAAGTGTTTATAATTTATTTTTAAAAGGAGTAAAAGAAAATAATTTAAAATTAGAAAATCCAGAAGTGATTTTGTTTATGATAATAGAATTAGTTAGTTCTACTTGTTTTAATTCTATTTTGTATAAGCAACCACTTTCTATTGAAGAATATAAACCTTATTTATATGAAACAATTAGAAATTTAATAAAGGAAAAATGAACACTCTTTAATATAAGGTGTTCATTTATATTATGGTGCGCCATAGAGGGGTCGAACCTCCGACCGTCAGATTAAGAGTCTGCTGCTCTACCAACTGAGCTAATGGCGCATATTTAATTTTGACTTTTCAATTATATTACCTTTTTTTAGAATTGTCAACAATTTTAAAATCATTTTTAAATACCTAAAACCAGTACAAATTAAATTGTACTGGTTTTTTACATTTTTTATTCTCCTTCTGCTGAATTTTCTGTGCTTGGTGTTTGAGGTTCTGGTTCAGGATTTGTTGGTTGTGTTTGTTCTTTATTACCGCTTTGATTAGTATCTGTTACTTCTTGTATAGGAGTTTTATTTTCAGTTGGATTTGTTGGCACAGGTTGATGAGTTGCACTACTTCCACCTGTTCCTTTTATAACTATTCTAGACATTGCATCATAAGTATCTGTTGAAAGTAAAGTTCTAGATATTACTTTTCCATTTTGTAACTTTGTCATATAAGTTTGTGTTTTTACGCCATTTGTCCCTTTTCTTTTTACTTTTTCAGTTCCAGCTGGCATGCTTGGATCTTCTTCATAAGTAGTTGTAGGTGTAATAGAATCTATTGTAGTTGTTTGGAAATCAAATGTATATTCATTTTCTTCTTTTATTCCGTAAAAAGTTACTGTTGCAATTCCATTTCTTGCTGATGCAGAAATTCTTACTGGATATTTTCTAGTATTCTTAAATTTAAAATCTGTAACACCATACACTACTGTTGCATCTCTTCCTGGACTTACATAAGATGTAACAAATTGATGGTTTCTTCTTTCTACTATTTGTAAATTTGCCATTAATGCTGCATTATATAATGTAGAAGAAATTTGGCATATACCTCCTCCTATTCCATCAACAACTTCTCCTCCAGCGTATATTTTTCCATTTCTATATCCTGCAGCCGCTGTTCTTGCACCTAATGTTTTATTGTATGAGAAAGTTTCCCCTGCAAGAACTACTTTTCCATTAATTTTTTGACACGCTATTCTTAAATTAGTTGATCTATCAACATCACTTTCATCAAATCTTGTTGTAAATACTGATAATCTGTCTGGAAATGCTTCTGAACCTATTTGATCTATTGTAACTTTTGGTTTTGTAATTGTTAATTTTATAATATATTCTTCTTTATCTTCTAATAATAAAGCTCTTGCCTCTTCTACATTAAAGTCTACCCCTTCTACCTCTGGATGTATTTCAAAAGGATCTTTAGTATAATATGCATCTTTTGCTTCTTGATAAATCTCTTCATGTATCTTATCTATGTTTATTTCTTCTGGCTGCTTTTGATAAGTTGGAATTTCTATAATTTCTTCCTTAGAGTTTATTTTTTTTAAATCTTCTTTTACTTTTTGTAATAAATTTTCTGTATCTACTTTTATTCCAAGTTTACCTTTAGTTATAATTAATTCATCTTCTTCTATTGAATAACTTGATTCAACAACAGCTCCAGGTAGATTTAACCCTATTTCTTCAATCGATTCTTTTGTTTTTTCTTCATTTAATGTCATTTCTAGATCAATATTTTTCTTTCCTATTAAAGTAAATAAAATCTCATAGTTATTAACTATTATATTATTACTTCTACCAATCAAGTATGCATCATCTACTGCTTTTTGTATGTTATATTCTACTTCTAAAACAGATGGATTTAATGTCGTTTCATATTCTGCATATTTAAAATTAATTTCTTTTTGTTTCTTTTCATTATATAAATTTTCTATTTTAGTTTTTGCTTCTTCTTTTGATAATCCTGATAAATCTATTTCAGAAATTGATACTCCATTTATTATTTTTTCATTATTTATATTAAGTAATGCAAATATTGTTGATATTATTAATCCTAATATAATTAAAATAGCAAATATAATAGAAATAACTACTATTTTTCTTTTTCTTTTTTTAGGATCTTTTTTATTTTTCTTTTCTTGTAGCTGCTTTTCTTTTTTAGTTTCTTTTTCAGCTTTTAAATTTTCTTCTTTACTTTCCTCTTTTATTAAATTTTCTTCCATAAAAATTCCCCTTTTGTATTTTATTACAGATTTTATTCTATCATAAAGTATTTTTTTTTACAATATTTTGTTTTTATTTTTCATTTATTTCCTAATATTAATGTTATGCTAATATTACAATTTTATTACATTTTTAAAATTTTATCAAAAATACTTGAACATTGTAGAAAATAATATTATAATGTTAGCAGCAAAAGATGAATTATAATAAGGAGAGAATTAAAATGGAATTAACAAAGAACATATTCTTCAATACAGATAAGCTAGTTGAAAATAGTAAAGTAAAAATATCATATATAGGAAAACTTTATCAAGATGCTTCAGAAGAAGTATCTATTCATTATGGTTTTGGTGAAAATTGGAATAATGTAAATGATATTCAAATGCAAAAAACAGATTTAGGATTTCAAGCAGAAATAGATTTATTAGAAGGTGATTCTTTTAATTTCTGTTTTAAAGATTCAAATGATAATTGGGATAATAATGATGGTCAAAATTACGTATTTCCATTAGAAAAAGTTCAAACAGAATTAATTGTTTTAGAAGATGAACCTGTTTCTTTAGGTTCTGCAAGAAAATTAAGAAGATCTTATTTATGGAGTAAAAAAGTGCGTTTAGCTGTCTATAAATTAATAACATATCTTCCAAAAATACTTTCAGGAAATTATAAAAGAAAACTTAATAAAAATACCGCTGAATAATAAAATTATATATTATAAAAATCGCTAATAGTTCTTATTAGCGATTTTTTGCGTTTTAAATTATAACCCATCCTCCATTTGGAGAAATTATTTGTCCTGTTGTAAAAGTATCTTCTATTAACCATTTTACACACTTAGCTATATCTTCTGGTTTTCCTATTTTTCCTAATGGTATTTCATATTCTAGTTGCTGTAGTTCTTCTTCTGTTAATTCTTTATTCATATCTGTGTCAATAGCACCTGGTGCTATTGAGTTTACTCTTATATTTGAAGGTCCTAATTCTTTAGCTAATCCTTTAGTTAATCCATCCATACCTGCTTTTGATATTGAATATAAAACTTCTAATGAAGAACCTACCATTCCCCATATTGATGATATATTTATTATACATCCTTTTTTATTATATATCATATTAGGTATTACTTCTTGGCACATTAAGAATGCTGAATATAAATTAGTATTTATTACTCTATTCCAATCTTCATCTGTTTCATTGTTAAATACCTTATATTCACTTATTCCTGCATTATTAATTAAAATATCTACTTTTTTATATTTATTTAATGCGTACTGTACTAAATTTCTTCCTTCTTCTCTTTTAGAAACATCTGCTTTAAAAATATCAATATTAATATTTTCATTTTGTAATTCTCTTTGTAAATCAAGTGCATTTTCCTCTGATTTATTATAGTTAGCAATTACTTTTATGCCTTCTTTTGCTAACATTTTTGCTATTTCCCTTCCAATTCCTCTAGATGCTCCTGTTACTATTGCTACTTTTTCCATATAATCTCTCCTTTTTAAATAATTTATTTATATAATACACTTTTGTATTGAATTTTTCAACTAATAATGATAAACTTTAAAAAGATTAATATAATTTAGAAAGGTTTTGATTATGAATTTAGAAAATATTGAATTAGTAGCACAAAGTGCAATTAGAATAATTAATGAAAGTAGGAAAATAATTTATTTTGATCCATTTAAGTTAGAAAATAAATTTAGTAAAGATGCTGATTATATTTTTATTACACATCCTCATTATGATCATTTTTCTCCAGAGGATATTTTAGATATAAAAAATAATAATACTATAATAATAGTACCATTTGAATTACTTGAAAAATGTTTAGAGTTAGGTTTTAATAAAAATAAAATTTTTACAGTAGAAGTTAATAATGATTATCAACTTGACGATTTATCTTTTAATACAGTTCCAGCTTATAATTTAAATAAAGATTTTCATAAAAAAGAATTTGATTGGGTTGGTTATGTAATAAATATAGATAATACCATTATTTATATAGCAGGAGACACTGATAATATCCCTGAAATACAAAATATTAATTGTGATATAGCTTTTGTTCCCGTAGGCGGAACATATACAATGACTTATATGGAAGCTGCAGATTTAGTAAAAAGAATTAAACCTAAAATTGCTATTCCAATTCATTATAAAACAATTGTTGGAACTTATGAAGATGCTCTAAATTTTCAAAAAGAACTTGACGGTAAAATAAATTCTATAATATTAATGAAATAACTTATATTGTCCACACTTTGCACAAAAATGTGGACAATTGTTTTTTAAAATAAAAAAGCCAGTAATTAAGAGCTATCTCAAAACTATTGACCTTTATGGAGCCACTTCCCAGATTCGAACTGGGGACCCTCGCATTACAAGTGCGATGCTCTGGCCAGCTGAGCTAAAGTGGCAAAATATAAAATTGGTGACCCGTACGGGAATCGAACCCATGTCTCCGCCGTGAAAGGGCGATGTC
>CAMKEH010000019.1 GCA_946411515.1 uncultured Clostridium sp. | reverse complement strand
ACTATTTCTTTTAATAATTCTTTATTATCTACATCATCTACTAAATACATAGGTTTTGCTGTTTCATAAGGTATTTGTTCTTGCATACTATATTTTTTATTAGTATCAACTATTTTAACAAGTAATCTATTATCATAAATTCCACCAAATAAAACATTATTATAATACAATAAGAATTCTCCCATCATTGCTTTGCAAGTTATATTATCTAATAAATCTAATTGTTCCAATATAAAATCCTTATATTCTTTTGATGTTGCCATAATTAAACCTCACTTTTATTTTGTAATTCAGCTTCTTTTTTATGATTTAAGTGTATTCCAATATGTCCTATTCCTAATATTATTGTTGATACAACAAGAAATACATTTTTACCATATATGCCTAGCAATAGAAATGCTAATACTGGTAATGTTGCTCCTGCTACTGGAACACCTAATATACTACTATATTGATCTTTCATTGTTTTATTACTTTTAAAATACCTTATCCAATATATCTCATATAATATCATTAAAAGAAATGCTACAAGTAAAATTATAGACCAATTCGAGATATTATTTATATTAAAATCTGTAAATATCAATGCTAAACAAGTATTTCCTACTTCTCCAATTCTTTCTAATACTAATAATATTTTATTTTCATTTTTTTCATATTTCTCATAATCTTTTGGCTTATTTTTACTCCATATTATATTTGGAATCATAAGCATTAACAAAAATATTAAACCTATATATGAAAATCCAAAATTCATTTTTAACATCTCCTGTATTTTTTATCTAACTTGTTAACAATATTACAATATTGTTAACAGGTTAAGTCCTATTTTCTTTTAAAGAGTATATCATAAAAAACTTATATTTACAATATTTTCGTAGCTTTTGATTTGAATGCACAAAAGTGCATTCATTTTATGTAGAAAATAATTTTTGAATGTACTTTGAATGTACTTTAATGAATTTTTACAGAATTTTATAGAGTTTGAGAAATGATAAGAAAGGTTTGATGAAATTAGTCAATATATTGAAATAACTGCATTTGATTGATACAATAAAAAAAGAAGAACTCTTACGAATTCTTCTAAATATGGTCGAGGTGACAGGGATCGAACCTGCGACCTCATGGTCCCAAACCACGCGCGCTACCAACTGCGCTACACCTCGATTTTTGCTAAACGCTTATATATAATAACACATTTTATTAGCTTTTGCAATATTTTTTTAAGATTTTTATTAAATTCTATTGAATATTTTTTTAATCCAATGTATAATTATATGGCACGCAGCAGTAGCTTAGCTGGATAGAGCACTCGGCTACGAACCGAGAGGTCGGGGATTCGAATTCCTCCTGCTGCACCAAAAAACTCTCATTTTGAGAGTTTTTTACTTATCTATTTAGTTTAATTGCTTAGCTTTATTATTAAAACACAATATTATTAAAATATAACATACTGTTTTTGGTAACATAAACATTCCAAGTATAGGTATTGCAGATGCACCAATAACTACTGGAATATAAAATAGGAATGATAATAAAACATAAATCCATATGTTTTTAAATGTTTTATCTTCTCTTCTTTTTTTATAATATAAAACTATAATTAATAATCCTATAAATATAAATGGAATATTTCTTATAATTCCTATAATTACAGATCCATCATTAGTTGTCCAATTATTTTGTGGTACTAAACAAAGAATTATTCTAAATATTGATAATATCCAAATGCAATACTCTATTTTTTTATTATTACTATCCTTATAGTTATTTTTGTAAATATAATACATGAATATATAAAATATTGTCATTGTAATAGAGGTTATCAATTTTCCTATTCCAAGCATTAAAGTAAAATCATATTTTAAAAAGTAATCTAATATTCTAGGTACAAGGTGAAATGCATCTCCACAACCTAATATTAAAGTAGCAATTCCCATTAACTTTCCTAATTTATTTTTACTTTTAATAAGTATATATATTCCTATTACTATTGCAACTAGCAAGTAACATACATCAAATATTGTTTCTCCATATACTTTCATAAATCCTCCATATGCTATGCTCTATTAAACTTATCTTTTCCTTGTTTACATCTTGGGCAATGCCAATCTTCTGGTAAATCTTCAAATTTTGTACCTGCTGGAATACCATTTGCTGGATCTCCTATTTTGGGATCATATACATATCCACAAATTAAACATACATATTTTCCACTTGGTTGTTTTATAAATATGTCTTTAGGTGGTATGCTTTCAGGTGGATTATTCAAATCTATTATTTTTCTATTTTCTAAATTTTCGTATCCTAGAGGTGTATGTGTTGATAAATATATAGTTGGATTATTTTTTATAAACTCTCTTACATTATCTAATGTTTTTCTTGCTTTTTCTTTATCCTCAAATACAACTGATAGTTTATTTTCATATAATGCTTCATCTGTATATGTTACATCTCCATGCATCATATAAAAAACATCATTATCTTCTGCTATTATAATACTATTACCTTGTGTATGTCCTTCTGCTTGTATCATATAAACGTTTTCTGCAATTTTTTGTGATTTTTCAAAATTGTGATATGGTCCATCTGTAAAATCAACTCTAACAATATTATCTCCTGTAAGTTTCATATTGTCTGCTTCTGTTCTTGACACATAAATTTTTGCATTTGGGAAACTTCTTAATTCGCCTGAATGATCATCATGTTTATGAGTTAATATTATTTTTGTTACTTGTTCTTTTTTATATCCTAATTCTTCAAAACTAGATATATAATCTTTAATTCTATTTCCCATATAAATAACTGTTTTATCATCTGGAACAACATCTGGAGCTTCTTTTGGCATTCCTGTATCTACTAAGATAACTTCGTCTCCTGTATCTATTAAAAAATTTTGCAAACTTGAACGATATTTTATTTTAGAGTCAAATTTTTCTATTCCTTCTTCTCCTCCAAATGCAAAACCTTGCGTCATAAATCCATTTTCATATAATTTAATTGCTTTTATTTCCATAAATACCTCCTATATTTAATTAAATAAATTATTTTTCTTCTAAAATTTTATATAATATTTTATATAGATTTTCCGCTTCTTTTTGTGATAAATCTATTTCTTTTGCTAATTCTTTCGGCACATTTACTGCCTTTTTCTTTAAATATTCTCCTAATTTTGTAATTGAAATAATTAAATTTCTTTCATCTTTTTTATCTTTATTTCTTGTAATATATCCTTTATTTTCTAGTTTTTTTAATAATGGTGCTAAAGTATTAGATTTTAAAAATAGGCATTTACCTAATTGTTTCTCATTTACTTGTTTTTTCTCCCATAAAACCATCATTGTAATATATTGAGTATAAGTCAAATTTAAATCATCTAATAATGGTTTATATTTTCTTATTACTTTATTTGTTGCTGCATACAATGGAAAACAAATTTGATTTTCTAGTTTTAATGCTTCATATTTGCTTTCTTTTTGTATTTTATTTTCTTTCATATTTTACCTCTTATATTAATTCTTTTATTGATTTTTCTATTTTTTCAGGAGTATCTGTTGGTGCAAATCTTGCCATTACTTTTCCTTCCCTATTTACTAAGAATTTTGTAAAATTCCATTTTATTTTACTACCTAGAACTCCTCCTTGTTCCTTTTTTAAGAAAGTATACAATGGTGATTCATTTTCTCCATTTACTTCTATTTTTGCAAATTGATCAAAAGTAGTATTATATTTTAATGTACAAAATTCATGTATTTCGTCATCACTTCCTGGTGCTTGATTCCCAAATTGATTACATGGAAAATCTAATATTTCTAGTCCTTTTTCTTTATATGTTTTATATAATTTTTCTAAACCTTCGTATTGTGGTGTAAATCCACATCCTGTTGCAGTATTTACTATTAATAAAACCTTTCCTTTAAAACGATCTAGTGAAATATCATTCCCCTTTCTATCTTTTACTGAATAATCATAAATTGACATATTAGATACCTCCTTAATTATTTATTTATTGCAATTATATCGTGCACGATATAATTTGTCAATATGTACTAAAAATCTCATTAAAAAGAGTGCCAAAATCAGCACTCCGTAAGCATTTTTCAATTATAATCTAATTATTACTTTAAGTTTTCTTTAAAGAATTCTTCTATTTTATCAAAAGGAATAATATCAACTCTATCGTATAAATCTGTATGAACAGCTCCTGGTATAGTAAGCATTTTTTTATTATCTTTATATTTATTATCTTTAATCATATTTTCATATGCATCTTTTCCAAAATAATATGAATGAGCTTTATCTCCATGAACTATCATTACACTACTTCTAATTTCATTTGTATATTGTAAAAATTTTGCATTCATCCATGATGTATTATTTTGTGCAGCCCAACCACCATTTGAATTTAAACTTCTAGGATGATATCCACGAGGTGTTTTATAATAGCTATAATAGTCTTTTACAAAAAATGGTGCATCTTCTGGAAGTGGATCAATAACTCCACCTGCTAATTTGTATTCTTTATTGTTATAATCTTCATCTCTTTGATTACTTATAGCTTTTCTTAAATTATATCTTGATTCTTCATTATCTTGTTCATCAAAATATCCTTTTGCACTTACTCTTGTCATATCATACATTGTTGAAGAAACTGTTGCTTTTATTCTTGTGTCTATTGCAGCAGTATTTAATGCAATTCCTCCCCATCCACAAATTCCTATAATTCCTATTTTTTCTTTATCAACATTTTCTAAACTTCTTAAATAATCTACAGCTGCTTGAAAATCTTCTGTATTTATATCAGGAGATGACATATATCTTGGTTCTCCACTTGATTCTCCTGTATATGATGGATCAAATGCTATTGCTAAAAAACCTCTTTCTGCCATATTCATTGCATAAAGTCCACTACATTGTTCTTTTACTGCACCATATGGTCCACATACTGCTATTGCAGAAAGTTTTCCATTATATTCTTTTGGTTCATACATATCACAGGCTAATGTAATTCCAAAATGATTTTTAAATGTTACTTTTTTATGATTTACTTTTTCACTTTTTTCAAATGTTTTATCCCATTCTTTTGTTAATTTAATTTCTTCATTCATTTTAAGTTTCCTCCTAATTTTATATATATTTTTATTATCTAATAAAATTTGTAAAATTAATTTGTTCTTGTTTTGGTAATTCTATACCTTTTTCTTTTCCAGCTTCAATACATTTTAAATAATACGCCATATTTCTACCTAAAATTCTCATTATTTGCATTCCTTCTTCATCTTTTCTTACATCTTCTGGAGTTGCTCCATGTACCATATTCCAATATCTTGATGAAATGATAGGCATTTGGCAAATTCCAAAATATTTGTTTAATTGATCATATGTTGCAGTTGTACCTGCTCTTCTTGCAGAACTTACAATTGCTGCTGGTTTATATGTAAAATAGTCTCCCTTTTCTCCACAAAAGCATGAATAAAATAACCTATCCATAAATGAGGTAATTGCTCCTGTTGCTCCTGCATAATGTACTGGAGATCCAAATATAAATCCATCCGCTTCTTTTGCTTTTTTTGCAAACTCATTTACCACATCATCAAATACACATTTTCCATTTTTAACACAACTTTTACATGCAATACATCCAGCTATTGGTTTTGTTCCTATCCAAAAAATTTCTGTTTCTATTCCTTCTTCATTTAAAGTTTTTTCCACTTCTGTTAAAGCCGTATATGTACATCCATTTTTATGTGGTCCTCCATTTACTAATAATACTTTCATTTATTCCACCTCACAATCTTATAATATAACTAATATAAATTTTATTTTATATCTACTACAAATAGAATATATAAAATTTATTAAAAAGTCAATTCGATATTATATGCTTTTTTTATAATTAATTGAGGATTCATTTTCTGAATTTTATGAAGATAGGTTTTTAACACATGACTAATCTTGAATTTTTAGCTAATTTATGCTATAATTAATTGATAAACTTTTGAAAGGAGAGACCTAAAATGGATTACTTGAAGTTTGCACTTCTTGATAAGGTGCATCGGAAAGGGGATAATCCTGAAAATCATTTAGGAAAACACAAAGTTCCTTTGAATGATGGAGGAAACGGCTATAAGGATGTCGTTGTAGTTATCACATCTGATGATGTGCGTAAGTACCGCGCCGAAAAGGCCGCATATTATCCCCATTGATTCTTCGCCATCCCTATGTAGTTAACTAACTGCACGGGATGGCATCTTTTATTTTTTACCTAATTTAATTAAAATGTCTTTATTTATTTTTCCTCTTGTTATTTTAAAAGTAACTGTTTCTTCTGGTTTTTTAGTATAAATATATGCTCTTAAATCATTCATTGTATTTAATTCAATATTGTCAATACTTGTAATTATATCTCCTTCTCTTAATTCTGTATTATCTGCTGGTCCATTTGGTGTAATTTGTGCTACATAAATTCCTTTTGTAAATTTATTTGTAAAATTATTACTTAAATATGGAGAAACTTCCTTGTCATAAGCATAAATTCCAATTGTTGCTTCTTCAAAATTTCCAGTTTTATTAAAACTTTCTAATATAGGTTTTATTATATTTATAGGCACTGCAAATCCTATTCCTTCTGCTGTAGATATTTTTATAGTGTTAATTCCGGATTACATCACCGTTTGGATAAATTAAAGGGCCTCCACTATTTCCTGGATTTATAGTTGCATCTGTTTGAATTAAATCTGTCATATAAGAAGATTTACTCTCTTCTTCTATTTTTATTGTTCTATTTTTTGCACTTATAATTCCTGAAGTTACAGTTCTTCTAAATTCAAAACCTATTGGGTTTCCAATTGCATAAACTGTTTCTCCGACTCTAATGTTTTTAGAATCTCCTAAATTGATATATGGTAAATCTTTAGCATTAATTTTTATAATTGATAAATCTAAATTTGAATCTTCCCATACTACTGTTCCATCATAGTTAGCACCATTTTCTAAAGTCACATAGCATTTACTATATTTACTTCCTGTTACATGTTCATTGCTTACAATATATCCGTTTTCAGTTACAATAACTCCTGTTCCTAATCCTAATTCATTTTCTGTAGTTTTTGAAAGTATGCTATTCCCTGGATCTTTAAGTTTTGAAATTCCTACTACTTTTTTTGTTGTTTCTTCTAAAACATCTGCAATTTTCTTACTATTTTCTTCTGTTTTTTCCACAGTTTGTTCTTCTTTTGTGGATTGTATCTTTGTTGCCACATAATTACTATCATCTATTTCTATGTTTGTATATGTATTATACATAAAAACACCTAAAATCCATATTAATGATAAAACAAAAAATAATTTAAAAGCTTTCCTTTTTACTGTTATTTTTTTTCTTTTTCTCAATCTATACACCTCTATTTTAGTATTAACAAATTTACGGTATTTAATAACAAGATTTTAAAATACTTTTCTTGACTTAACCTTAAATTTATGTTAAATTGACTGTACGTTTGAATCTAATATTTTATTCAATTTTTTTTTGGCACTTCTGCCAACAAATTTCAATTTACTACTATTTTTTATTACATTTTTATGATATAATGAGGAGGTGAATATATGCCCATTGTTTCACAATTTTATGGAATAATTATTAGGATTTATTTTAATGACACTGAACAACATTATTTAGAACACATCCATGTACAATACAATGAATTTGATGCCGTCTATTCTATAAGAAATCTCACTCTTTTAGAAGGTAAATTACCTCAAAAGCAGCATAAACTCGTTATTGCTTGGATGGAAATTCATAAAGATGAATTAAAAGCTCTTTGGAATGTATCTCAAAATGATGGTGAAATTTTCAAAATAGATCCCTTAAAATAAGGAGGTTTTTATGATACCACCAAGAATAAAAAGTGTAAAAGCATTAGATAATTTTGGTTTAGAAATTATTTATGTTACAAATGAAAAAAAACTATATGATATGAAAAAAAATTTAAGTATGACCTGCTATAAAAACTTAAATAATATAGCATATTTTAAATTAGTTAAATCTGTTGAAACAACTTTAGAATGGCCAGATGGCGAAGATATAGATCCAAATGATTTATATAATAACAGCATTCTTATTAATTAATTCAAACGTAAACAACTTAAATTCAAACTTGTGTTAGTTCGAATTTAAGTTGTTTTTTATATTACTATTATTAAAATTTCAATAAACTTCTTTATTTTTATATTCATTTTAAGTAATATTTCTATTGACAATTTTGTATATAAAAATATATAATTTGACTAGAAAATATACGGGAAAAATAAGGTGAAAAATATGGAAAAGGATGTTTATGAATTAACCAATCCTCAGAAAGGAATTTGGTACACAGAACAATTTTATGGAGATAGTAATATCAACAATATTGCAGGATATTTAAAGATAAATAAAAATACTGACTTTAAAGCTTTAGAAAAAGCATTTAACTTATTTGTCACAAAAAATGATTCTTTTAAAACAAAAATCGTTCTGGAAGATTCTTCTCCAAAGCAATATTTTGATGATTTCATATATGAAAATATAGAAATCATAGATTTAAAAGATGAAACTCAACTTGCAGAATTTGAAGAATCTTTTCCAATGCAACATATTGATATTTTAAATAATTTTTTATTTTTAACAAAAATACTTAGATTTCCAGATGGTTCTGGTATTTTAGTATTAATTGCACATCATTTAATTTCAGATGCTTGGACCATGTCATTAGTACTTGAAGAAATTTATAAAAATTATTTAGATCTTGTAAGTGGAAAAGAAGTAGATTTAACGCCTAACCCTTCTTATTCAGAATTTATAAAATCACAAGCTAAATATATGGAAAGTAGTAAATTTGAAAAAGATAATGAATTCTGGCAAGAACAGTTTAAAAATTTACCAAGTATAGTTTCTTTTAAAAACAATGTAAAAACATCTATTAATGCTAATAGAAAAATATATTCTCTTAATAAATCATTAGTAAATGATATAAATGATTTTTCTGAAAAACATGGAATTTCTGATTATATTTTCTTGCTAAGTATTTATAATATTTATTTTAAAAATATATTTAATACCAATAATTTTGTTATAGGAAATCCCGTTTTAAATAGATCTAATTTTAGAGAAAAAAATATGACAGGTATGTTTGTTTCAATTATGCCTTTTGTTGTAAATATCAATAAATCTATTTCATTTTTAGATTTATGTAATAATTTAGCAAAAGATCAAAAGAAAATGTATCGTCATATTCGTTTTCCATATCATGAAATATTAGATTATATTAGAAAAACTCATGATTTTTCAGATAGCCTATATGATATAATATTTTCTTATCAAAACGCAACTATTCCTAACTTTTGTAAATGGCTTCCTAGTCATTCACAAGCAGAATCTTTGCAAATACACATAAAAAATATATCTAAAGAAACTGATAATTTGTCAATTCATTATGACTTTTTAACAGATATATTTTCAGAAAAAGATATAGAATTAATGCATGAACGTATTTTGGATTTAATTAATCAAGTAATTAATAATCCAGAAAAAAATATAGATGATTTAGAAATTATTTCTAATAATGAGAAAAAACTATTAAATAAATTTAATAAAACCAGATCAAAATATGATAAAAAATCAAATATAGTAGAAACATTTGAACATATTGTTAAAAAATATCCAAAAAATATAGCAGTAAAAGACAAAAATACTTCTTATACATATGAAGAATTAAATAGTAGGGCAAATTATTTGGCAAAATATATATTAGACAGAAATATTAAAACTGATGTTATTGCTTTTTCTTTAAAGCGTTCTGTAGATATTGTAGTTACAATTTTAGCTATATTAAAATCAGGTCATACCTATATGCCAATTGATCCAGAGTATCCAACAGAAAGAATTAACTTTATGTTAGAAAATAGCAAAACAAAGTTATTAATTACAAACGAAGATTTTCATAAGAAAATTGATTATAAAGATAATTGTATTTATTTTGAAAATTTAATATTTTCTAATAATGTAAAAAACTTAAAGATTTCTATTCCTTATGATAAACACTGCTATATAATGTATACTTCAGGTTCTACTGGTATTCCAAAAGCAGTAACAATTAATCATTATAATGTATTAAATTTTGTAAAAGCTATGCAAGAAAGATTAGATTATACACCTTCAAAAAATAATAAAGTATTGTCTGTTACAACTGTATGTTTTGATATATTTGTATTTGAATTATATCCTACTTTATTATCAGGTTTAACTCTTGTTATTGCTGATGAATTAGAAAGTAGAAGTCCAAAATTATTAAGTGAAGTTATTAAAAAACATAAAATATCAAAAATACTTACAACACCTTCTAGAATTGAATTACTATTTTCAGATAATTCATATTTAGATTCTTTAACATGTATAAAAGAATTCTTGCTTGGTGGAGAACCACTTCCAGTGGCACTTTTAAATAAATTACAAGAACATACAAATGCTAGGATTATAAATTTATATGGACCAACTGAAACTACTGTATATTCAACGTTTAAAGATGTAACATCTACAAATCTAATTACTATAGGAAAGCCTATTAATAATACAAAAATTTATATTTTAAATGATAATAATCACATTCAACCAATTGGATTAACTCGGTGAAATATGTATTGGTGGAGATGGTGTAGGAAGCGGATATTATTTAAATCCTGAAAAAACTAATTCAGTATTTATTAAAAATCCTTATTCGGATGATATGATATACAAAACAGGTGACCTAGGATATTGGAATTTAGATGGTGAATTAATATGTTTAGGAAGAAAAGATCATCAAGTAAAAATACGTGGATACCGTGTTGAATTAGATGATATTAGTAATAATATTATAAATTTTGATGGTATAGAAAAATGTGTTGTTATAGACAAGACTGATAAAAATAATAAACAATATTTGTGTGCATATATAGTATGTAGCAAAGACATAGATTTAACAGAATTAAAAAAATATTTAGTAGATATCCTGCCACATTATATGATTCCAACTTATTTTGTAGAAATAGATAAAATACCATTAACAATAAATCATAAAGTAGACAGAAAAGCTTTGCCAGAACCAAATATTAGACAAATGGCAAACTTATCTACATATGTAAAACCTTCTACAAAAACAGAAAAAGATATTGCTAAAGTGTTTAGAGACTCTTTATCTATTTCAAGAATAGGTGTTGAAAATGATATATTTGACTATAATATAGATTCTTTAGATATAATTAGAATACAAACAAAACTTTTAGATTATAATTATAAGCTAAACACTCAAGATTTTTATCATTATAGAACTATTAAAAATTTAGCAGAATTTATTGAAAATAAAGAAGATAAAAAAATAAGTGATATTGATGAAAACTATTTATCAAATATTAATAATAGTTTTAATAAATATCCTTCAATAATGCAATTTGCTAAAAAACACTATAATAATATTTTATTATTGGGATGTACTGGTTATTTAGGGATTCATATATTATATGAATTTTTGAATAACAATGATTGCCATATTACTTGCATTATACGTAGTAAAGATTCTATATCTCCTATTGATAGGTTATCTGATTTATATAAATTTTATTTTAATAAGAAACTTCCTGTAGAAAGGCTTACATTAATAGATTCAGATATTACAAAACCAAACTTAGGTTTAGGAATAAAAAAATATAAAGAGTTAGGACAAGTAGTTGATTTAGTTATTAACTGTGCTGCTAATGTTAAATATTATGGTGATTATGATAAATTCAAAAAAATAAATGTTGATGTGGCTCAAAATTTATTTGATTTATGTATAGATAATAATGTTCAATTAGTACATATTTCTACACTTGGTGTTTCTGGAAATTATCTAGTAAATCAACAAAAAAATTATAATAATTTTGATGAAAATGATTTTTATATTGGTCAACAATATAATGAAAATGTATATATTAGAACTAAATTTGAAGCGGAAAAATTAATATATGAAAAAGCAAAAGAAGGCTTACCTGTTACGATTTTTAGAGTTGGAAATTTAACAGGAAGATACTTAGATGGAGGATTCCAACAAAACTTTGAAAACAATGCTTTTTATAATATATTAATGATGATATTAAAATATAATATTTTACCGAACACAATGATTAATGAATTTCTAGAATTTACTCCTGTTGATTATTGTGCAAAATCTGTATTTGATTTAGTTTGTAATGTAGAAACTGATAAATATGTTTTTCACCTATTTAATGAAAATTATATAAGTGTTTCTAATCTTTTAAAAATATTTGAAAAATTAGGATTTGAGACATCAATTTTATCAGGAAATGAATTTAAACAAAGAATAGTTTCATTATCTAATCAGTATCCTGAAGAAAATATTTTAAAAGGAATTGTAAATGATTTAGATGATAATTTAGGACTTTCTTTTTCATCTACTGTAAATCAAAAAAATCTAAACACTAATAATTGTTTAGAAACTCTAGACTTTAAATGGCCTGAGATTAATGAAGAATATATTCAAAAAATCATTAACTATTTACGTAAGAAAAAATACTTAAAATAAACTAAAGGAGGAATTTCTTTTGAAAAAATTTTTAGAAAAGTACAAAATACAGTTACAATTGCTATTAGCTCTTACAATAGGGCTAGTAGTACTAACTACAATTTATTATTTCTTTATTCCTATGATACTTAACTACCCTAAAGGTACATATGGAACTAATTTTCAAATAGAAGTAGAAAATACAAATTATTTTTCACAGGTTTTATCAATTGCAGCTGCAATATTTGCAATATTTGCTGTGTTAACTTTCTACAAAACTAGATTTTTAATTAAATATAGCGATTTAATTAAAAATCCTTATAACTATTCTATTAAGGAAATAAACTATGTAAAAAACAAATTGTTTACTGTACCTTATTCTTTACTTGTATTAAATATTGCTATACCTAGTATTGCTCTTACAATTATTCATGCATATACAATTAATCAATTTGGTATTACTACCTTAAAATTATTTATTTTAGTTATTACTTTAATGACATTATATGTAACTTCAGTATTTATTTATACATGCAATATTTTTAAGAAAATTTTAGTAACACTTCCTTATGATAATACAACAAATATAAAAAAATTCACTTTAAGAAAGAGAATTTTTTATAATATACTACCACTAATTACAGTATCGATACTATTTACATCACTACTTGGATATTCAGTAGTATCTATAGAAACAGGAAATTCTTTATTTGAAACATATCATAATAGTCTATATTATTTTAAAGAATATAATGATTTTTCAAGTGTTAGTGATTTACTAGAAAAATCTCATTCTCTTAAATTATTAGGTGATAATGATTTTATATTTATAAAAACACCTCAAAATAGATATATAAATATTAATGGTGAAAATATTGAATTAAGTACTTTCTTTAATAAATATTTAAATGAATTATCTCCTTCAAATGATGGTAGGGTTTATGAATATTATGGAATAGATTGTCAAGGAGCTACTATTGATGTTGAAATAGATGGTGAAATTTATACAATCGGATTTTACTTTACAATTCTTTCAGTTAAAGTATTAATGTATTTCACAGTTTCATTTGTTATATTAGTACTAATAAATATTATAATTTTAAAACTATTTTCAAGGTCACTATCTAATGATATAAACGTTATTTCATCTGGATTCTTGAATATGGCTAAAAACAGAGATACAACTCTTATGGATCCATTACCACTTTCAGCTAATGATGAATTTGGAAGTTTAATAATTGCATTTAACAAGATACAAGAATTAACTAAAAACAATATTAAACAAATCCACGATAGCCAAGATACTTTAATGGAACAAGAGCGTTTAGCTTCTCTTGGACAATTAATTGGAGGAATAGCACATAACTTAAAAACTCCTATCATGTCAATATCAGGAGCTGCAGAAGGATTAAGTGACTTAGTGAAAGAATACGATTCATCAATAGATGATCCAGAAGTAAATTCAAATGATCATCATGATATTGCAAAAGATATGAATACCTGGATTGAAAAAATAAAAACACATACAGAATATATGTCTGATATTATTACAGCCGTAAAAGGACAAGCAGTCGCTTTATCTAATGAAGAAGATATTTCATTTACAGTTGGGGAACTTTTAAAAAGAGTAGATATATTAATGAAACATGAACTTAAAAATGCAATTATTTATTTAAATATTTCTATGCATGCTGATGAAAATACTCTAATTCATGGAGATGTAAATAGTTTAGTACAAGTAATAAATAATATGATTTCAAATTCTATACAAGCATATAACGGAAAAACAGATCAAACTATAGATATTATTGTAGAAAAGAAAAATAACAACTTATTAATTTCAATTAAAGACTACGCAGATGGTCTACCAGAAAAAGTTAAAAACAAATTGTTTAAAGAAATGATTACAACTAAAGGTAAAAATGGAACAGGATTAGGATTATATATGTCTTATTCTACAATCAGAGCTCACTTCAATGGAAATATTACAGTTGAATCTGAAAAAGGAAAAGGAACTATATTTACCATTAATTTGCCTTTATAAAAATTTAAAATTATATTATTGAAAAAGATATATTTGATTAAATATATCTTTTTTTGATACATAGTAACATTTTTTTACATTAACCTATTGATTTTTGTCTCATTTATTAATATAATGTCTACAATATTAGTAAATGAGGTATTAATATGAGAAAAGGATTACAGAATTTAGAAAATAATGAAAATAAAGCTTATAGAATTATAGCAGTAGATGATGAAGAAGGAATTATTGATTCACTATCTATATTTTTAAAACGTTCTGGCTATGATTTTGTAGGAGTTACTAATCCAGAAGAGGCTGTTGAAAAAGTAAAAAATGAACATTTTGACTTAATGATATTAGACTTCATTATGACTCCAATTCATGGAGATCAGGTTGTTGAAGAAATAAGAGAATTTAATAAAGACCTATATATCTTACTATTAACTGGTCATAAGGATTTAGCTCCACCATTAGAGACAATAAGAAGATTGGATATACAAGGTTATTGTGAAAAAAGTGATAAATTTGACCAGTTGTTATTACTTATAGAGTCTGGTATTAAATCTATTAAACAAATGCATGAAATAAAGAAAATTAATGATGAATTATCAGATACTTATGAGAAGTTAGAAAGTGCTTATTTAGAAAGTATTCAAACTTTAAGATATACAGTTGAAGCAAAAGACACTTACACAAGAGGTCATTCTGATAGAGTTTCAGAATACTCTGTCTTAATAGGAAAACATTTAGGTTTACCTGAATCAGATATAGAAAACTTAAGACTAGGTGGTCTATTCCATGATATTGGAAAAATAGGAGTTCCTGATTCTATACTTCAAAAAGATGCAAAACTTACGGATGACGAATATTCACAAATAAAGCAACATCCAAATATTGGTGTACATATTTTATCACATGCAAAAATATTTAAAGATATACTACCAATTGTTGAACACCATCATGAAAAATATGATGGTTCAGGATATCCTGGAAAATTAAAAGGTGAAGATATTCCTTATTTAGCAAGAATAGCTTCAATTGCAGATAGTTTTGATGCAATGAATTCACGTAGATCTTATCGTGATCCTTTACCAATAGAAATAATTATTAATGAATTTGAAAAATGTAAAGGTTCTCAATTTGATCCTGAGATAGATGATGCTTTCTTAGATATTTTGAAAAATCATTATAATGATATAAAAGAAATTCAAGAAAAATATAAAGGTTAATAAATAATTATATATATTTTAAAGAAGGAGGAACAAAAGGTGGAAGAAAATGAACAAACTCAACAAACTGTAGCAAACACACAAAGCCAAAAATTACCTACACATACAGGAGGTATTGTACTTGGTATTTTATCAATAGTATTTGCGCTTCTTTTTGCACTTGTAGGAGATGTCTTAAGTATTATTGGTATAGTGGTAAATGTAATGAAACGTAAAGAATATAATACAACTGCCGGTTTAGTTATGAGCATTATTGGTTTATGCTTAGCAATTGCAAACAATATAATTGGTGCAATTTTAGGTGCAGCAATATATTCTAATTTATAACATTAAATTTTTGTTTATAACTTATAAAAACAGATAAATGTTAATTCACTTATCTGTTTTTTGTTCTTTAAATTTTCATAGAAAGTCCTACTTTTTGTCTTTCTTTATCAATTTTTATTACTTTAACTTTTATAATATCTCCAACACTTACTATTTCTGAAGGATTTTTAATGAATTTTTCACTCATTTCAGAAATGTGTACTAGTCCATCATGCTTTACTCCAATATCTACAAATGCCCCGAAATCTATAACATTTCTTACTGTTCCAGTTAAAATCATTCCTTCTTTTAAGTCATCTAATTTTAAAACATCACTTCTTAAAATAGGTTTTGGCATATCCTCACGAGGATCTCTTCCTGGTTTTGAAAGTTCTTCTATAATATCTGATAATGTCATTTCTCCTACATTTAGTTCTTTTGCTGTTTTTGATATATCAACACTTTTTAGTTTATTTTTTATTTCTTCTAATTTTTCTTTATCTTTCAAATCTTTTTTATCAAAACCTAGATTTTTAAGTAAGTTTTCCACAACTTGATAACTTTCTGGGTGAACTGCTGTTATTTCTATTGGATTATCTCCATCTAAAATTCTTAAGAAACCAGCACATTGTTCAAATGCTACTTTACCTAGTTTTGGAACTTTAAGTAATTCTTTTCTATTTTTTAACTTTCCATTTTCATCTCTGTATTTTACAATGTTTTTAGCAATTGTAGTATTTATTCCTGAAACATATGATAAAAGTGAAGGTGTTGCAGTATTTACATCTACTCCTACTTTGTTAACACTGTCTTCTACAACTCCTGTTAAACTTTCTGATAGTCTTTTTTGATTTACATCATGTTGATATTGTCCAACTCCTATTGCTTTTGGATCTATTTTTACAAGTTCTGCTAAAGGATCTTGGAGTCTTCTTGCTATTGATATTGCTCCTCTTATAGAAACATTTATATCTGGATATTCTTCTGTTGCAAGTTTTGATGCAGAATAAACTGATGCTCCCGCTTCACTAACTATCACATAATGAACTTCCCTTTTACAGTCTTTAATCATATCTGCAACAAACATTTCAGATTCTCTAGATGCAGTCCCATTTCCAATTGCAATCATATCAACTTTATCTTTATCTATTAATTTTAAAAGTTCTCTTTTTGCTCCCACGACATCATTTTGTGGTTCTGTTGGATATACTGTTGTATAATCTAATACTTTACCTGTTTCATCAATAATAGCTATCTTACATCCTGTTCTATATGCAGGGTCAAATCCCATAACGGTCTTACCTTTTATTGGAGCTCCAAGTAACAATTGTTTTGAGTTTTGCCCAAACACTTTTATTGCTTTTTCTTCTGCTTTTTCTGTTAAGTCAGAGCGAATTTCTCTATCTATTGATGGTTCTATTAATCTTGAGAAACTATCTTTAATAGTTTCTTTTAACATTTCTGTAAATTGTGTTTCACCTTTTATTATGTCTTTTTCAATATATAATAATATTTTATCTTCTGGTTTTTCTAGCTTAACTTTTAAAAATTCTTCTTTTTCTCCTCTGTTTATTGCTAAAATTCTGTGGCTTGGTATATATTTAATTGATTCATTGTATTCATAATACATTTCATAGTTTGATTTTTCTTCTGGCTTTGCTGCTCTTGTTACAACTAAACCTTCTCTATAGCATAATCTTTTTATTTCTTTTCTATATTTACTATTATCTGAAATATCTTCAGCTATAATATCTAATGCACCTTGGATTGCTTCTTCTTCATTGTTTACTACTTTATCCTTATTTTTCTTATCTTCTTCTGATAATTTATCAATATTTATATATTCTTTTGCTATTTCATATATATCTTTTGTTTCTTTTTGTTCTATAATTATTTTAGCTAAAGGTTCTAATCCTTTTGCTTTTGCAACTGTAGCTCTTGTTTTCTTCTTTTGTTTATATGGTCTATATATATCTTCTACTTCTGCTAATGTTTTTGCTATTGCAACTGCTTGTAATATTTCATCTGTTAATTTTCCTTGTTCATCTATTGATTTTATTACTTCTTCTTTTCTTTGTTCTAGATTTCTTAAATAAGCAAGTCTTTCTCCTAAGTCCCTAAGAGTTTCATCACTTAGCCCACCTGTTACTTCTTTTCTATAACGTGCAATGAATGGAATTGTATTCCCTTCATCTATTAATTTTATGGTGTTTTCCACTTGTGAAGGCTTAATATTTAATTCTTCTGCAATTGTTTTTATGATTTTTTCCATGTGTATTCTCCTTATCTTAATTTTCCTTTGTCATTTTACTACAACTTAAAAAAAATAGCAATAAAATAAACTCAAGATTTTGACTAATCTTGAGCATATTTTAAAATTCACTATTAATAAAATATTATATAAAATTAATTTTCCTCTCCAAATTCGGGTTCAAAATCAGATTTTAATGAAATTAAAGGTGATACATAAGAACTGCCCCAATAACCAGATTCACTTAATCCATTAGCTTCATGAGATATACATACCCATAATAAGTAACCTGCATTAGGCGAAGCAATCCACCACCACCAACCTGATATTTTTCCATTTTTACCACAATACATGCTATTATATTTTTTATAATCTATACTATTAACTCCTGTTGTATAAAAATTTCCATTTGATAAATTGGATTCTTCTCCATCTAATGTAAAAATATATCCTGGTGAATTAGTTTCACTATAAACTGTTCCCAATGTATATATATCATTATCATCTATATATTCTTCATATGCCTGATTATATGATTTTACATACATTTCTATACTTGGTCCACCAATAGCATAGTTGGCTTTATCATTATTTAAATATTGTGTCCAGTTACTTGGATCACATAACCATGCTGATGTTTTTTCATTATTTTTCCAACTATTTTCATTATTTCCTCTTTTACTTGCCCACAATGGATTCATTTTTCTTATTAAAGTTTTACTACTATCATATGTTATTGAACCGGCTATCTTATCATTATAATCTGCTTTTAAATAAACTGAATTTATTCCATCACCAAAATAATTTTCATTATCCACATAAAAAATTCTATATATATTTGTGTCATTTTCATTTGATTTATAATTTATTACTTCTTTTCCATAATATTGAGTAGGATTTGTTATTATTTTCGCTAAGTTTTCTGAAGCAATTCTTACTTCTCCATTTGAATTTATAATTATATAGTTATTATTAACTTTTATAGCTCCAGGAAAATCTTTTATTTTGTTTTCCTCATTTAAAGCCAATCCTTCTATACTTTCTAAGTTTTCATTTAACTTATCTTTATCTAAACTTCCATTTTCATCATAACTTGCTAATACTTCAACTTTTACTTTTTCTATTAATTCCGCTTCTGTCATTTTAGTTTTTGCATTAAATGCTTTTGATAATAATCCATTATCTCCTGTTAATGTAGAAATTGTTACTCCGGTTAAAATTAAAAGGACAATTATAGTAATTACCAAAGCTATTAAAGTTATTCCATTATTTAATCTTTTTATTTTCATTTGTTATCCTCCAAATATTATTTCTTGTGTTTTAAATAT
>CAMKEH010000018.1 GCA_946411515.1 uncultured Clostridium sp. | reverse complement strand
GGGTAGAAGGACTCGAACCCTCACAGGCGGTTTTGGAGACCGATGTGCTACCATTGACACTATACCCCTATATGTTTAACACAAATAATATACTAACACAAAAAATAAAAAATGGCAATGTTTTTTCATAAAAAAGATTGACTTTTTTATGAAGCAATAATATAATATACGAAATTAAATAAATTACGTAGAAGAAGAAAAAATACATGAAACTGTTTTAAAGAGAGCTGATGATGGTGAGATATCAGTAAAAAAGAAATGTATGGGGAGCTTTGGAGTAATAAATAAATTAAGGTGCTTAAAGTATAAACTTTAAGAATTAGGGTGGAATCGCGGAAAATTTGACTTTCGTCCCTAGCAAATAAGCTAGGTTTCGAAAGTTTTTTGTTTTTTAATTTAAAAATTTAAAGAAACCTAAAAATAAAATATAGGAGGGATTTATATGTTAAAATCAATGGACACATTAGTTGCACTTTGTAAAAATAGGGGAATTATTTACCCAGGTTCAGAAATCTATGGAGGATTAGCAAATACATGGGATTATGGACCATTAGGAAATGAAATTAAAAATAATGTAAAAAATGCTTGGAGAAAAAAATTCATACAAGAACAAAAAGATATTGTTGGATTAGATGCAGCAATTTTAATGAACCCAGAAACTTGGGTAGCATCAGGACATGTTGGAGGATTTTCAGATCCACTAATAGACTGCAGGGAATGTAAAACAAGACACAGAGCAGATAAATTGATAGAAGAATGGGCACATGGCAATGGAAAAGATATGATAGCTGATGGTATGACAGATGAAGAATTAACAAGCTTTATTAATGATAATAAAATACCATGTCCAAGCTGTGGAAAAACTAATTTTACAGGAATTAGAAAATTTAATTTAATGTTTAAAACATTTCAGGGAGTAACAGAAGATTCTACTTCTGAAATATATTTAAGACCAGAAACAGCTCAAGGTATATTTGTAGACTTTAAAAATGTTTTGAGAACTTCTAGAAAGAAAATGCCAATGGGAATAGCTCAAATAGGTAAAGCTTTTAGAAATGAAATAACACCAGGAAATTTTACATTTAGAACACGTGAATTTGAACAAATGGAATTAGAATTTTTCTGTAAGCCAGGAACAGATCTAGAGTGGCATAAATATTGGAAAGATTACTGTGAAAATTGGTTATTATCTTTAGGTATGAAAAAAGAAAATATAAGATTAAGAGACCATTCTCCAGAAGAATTGGTATTCTATAGTAAAGCAACAACAGATATAGAATATAAATTCCCATTTGGATGGGGAGAATTATGGGGAATTGCTGATAGAACAGATTATGATTTGACTCAGCATATTAATCATTCTAAACAAGATATGTCATACCAAGATCCAGAAACTAATGAAAAATATGTACCATATGTAATAGAACCATCATTAGGAGCAGATAGAGTGGTACTAGCATTCTTATGTAATGCATATGAAGAACAAGAAATTGCAGAAGGAGATACTAGAACTGTACTACATTTACATCCAGCACTTGCTCCATACAAGTTAGCAGTACTACCTTTATCTAAAAAATTATCTGATAAAGCAAATGAAGTATATAATAAACTAGCTAAAAAATTCATGTGTGATTATGACGAAGCAGGAAGTATAGGAAAACGTTATAGAAGAGAAGATGAAATAGGAACACCATATTGTGTAACAGTTGATTTTGATACACTACAAGATGAAACAGTTACAATTCGTGATAGAGATACTATGGAACAAATAAGAGTTAAAATTGATAACATAGAAAAATGGATTGAAGAAAAAATACAATTTTAATTAAAATATAAAAAGAATATTAAGAATACTTGCAAAGTATTCTTTTTTAATATACAATATATTTATAAAATTCTTAAGGAGGAAACAAATGAAAAATATATTAAAAAAAGATAAAGGAATAACAATAATAGCTTTAGCTATTACGATAATAATATTATTGATATTAGCTGGAATAACAATAGGAACATTAACAAGCAAAAAAGGATTAATAAATCAGGCAAATGAGAGTAGTTATTCAGCGCAAAAAGAAACTATAATAGAAAAAATAGAAGCCGATTTATATGGAGAAAAAGTAAAAACAGGAACAACACCTGATAAAAGTAAATTAAGAGAAATATCAAGAAGATATGGAACTGTAGATAAAGATGGCGAAGTTGTAAACATATATGATGATGGAGAAAAAGTATATGAAATAAATTTTAGTGAAATATCAGGTTGGAAATAGTAAAATAAAAAGATAAAAATAATAGTAAAGAACACTTGAAAAGTGTTCTTTTTTGTTATAGAATAAGTGTGTCTTAATAAATTTGGAAAAACAGGAAATAATAAGTAAATAAGACAAATAAAGGAGGAAAAATTTTATGAGTAAAAAAACAGTAAAGGATATCGATTTAAAAGGAAAGAAAGTGTTAGTTCGTTGTGACTTTAATGTTCCAATGGATGAACAAAAAAATATAACAGATAATACAAGAATAGTAGCAGCACTACCTACAATAAAGTATTTGCTAGAAAATAACTGTGCTATTATTTTATGCTCACACTTAGGAAGACCAAAAGGCGAATTTAAACCTGAATTTTCATTACAACCAGTTGCAAAAGAATTATCAAGATTATTAGAAAAAGAAGTTATAATGGCAAAAGATGTAATAGGAGAAGATGCTACATCAAAAGCAGCTAATTTAAAACAAGGAGAAATTTTACTTCTAGAAAACGTAAGATATCATAGAGAAGAAACTGATAATGATCCAGAATTTAGTAAAAAATTAGCAAACTTAGCAGAAGTATATGTAAACGATGCATTTGGTGCAGCTCATAGAGCACATAGTTCAACAGCAGGTGTTGCAGAATTTTTACCTGCGGTATCAGGATTTTTAATTGAAAAAGAATTAAAATTCTTAGGAAATGCAGTATCTAATCCAGAAAGACCTTTTGTAGCAATCTTAGGAGGAGCAAAAGTTTCTGATAAAATAGGAGTAATTGATAGTTTATTAGAAAAAGTAGACACACTACTAATTGGTGGAGGTATGGCATATACATTCTTTAAAGCACAAGGATATGGCGTGGGAGATTCAATATGTGAATTAGATAAATTAGATTTAGCATTAGACCTAATGAAAAAAGCTAAAGATAAAGGAGTTAATCTAGTACTTCCAGTAGATACAAAAATAGGAAAAGAATTTAAACCAGATACAGAAAGTAAAATAGTTCCATGGACAGAGATTCCAGATGGATGGGAAGGATTTGATATTGGAACAAAAACAATAGAAATGTTTACAGAAGAATTAAAGAAAGCAAAGACAGTAATATGGAATGGACCTTTAGGATTATTTGAATTTGATCAATTTGCAATTGGAACAAGTTCAATAGCAAAAGTATTATCTGAAATAGATGCTATGACAATAATAGGTGGTGGAGATTCAGCAGCAGCAGTTAAAAAAGCAGGGTTAGAAGAAAAAATGACACATATCTCAACAGGAGGAGGAGCATCACTAGAATTCTTAGAAGGAAAGAAATTACCAGGAATCGAATGCTTACAAGATAAATAAATGAAACAGTAGGGACAGTCACAAAATGTTTCAAAAATTTATAGTAGGAGATTTAAATGGAAATTTTAGATGTAGTAGATGAAAATAATAATTTGACTGGTAAAACTGAGGATCGAGAAATTGTACATGAGAAAGGATTATGGCATAGAGAAGTTGCTTCTTGGATTATGAATGAAAAAGGTGAAGTACTACTTCAAAAAAGAGCAGCTAGTAAAAAACAAAATCCCAATAAATGGGGATTAACAGCAGGACATATTGATGCAGGAGAAAAAATTGAAGATGTAATGCATAGAGAAACTTTGGAAGAATTAGGAGTGAATATAAAAGATTTTTCTTTATTAGAAGTTATAAAAGTAAAAGATGAACATTTAAATAATAAAAGTAAAAATAATCATTTTGTATATATATTCTTTACAAAAGTTAATTACAAAATCGATGATTATACAATTCAAAAAGAAGAATTATCAGAAGTAAAATATATAACGTTAGAAGAACTAGGAGAAATACTAAAAAACAAAGACGATAATTATACTTTCTCAAAAAGAGATTATATGAAACAAATTCTTGAATATTTATATAAAAGAAGAGAAGAAATATTAAATATGTAAGGAGAAAAGTATGGATAAAACTAAGAATAAAAGTAATAAAATATTATTAGGAATACAACTTATATTAACACTATTAGGAACAATTCTATCAGTTGTATTACTTATTAGATCAATATTAACAGGACCAACATTTCTTGGAATACTTGGTTCTATAGTATATGTAATTTCATATATAGCACTTATATTCTATGCAACAAGAAACTATAAGAAACAAGAAAATATCTATTTTCAAGGTGTAATATATGCTTATGCAGCACTACTTGGAATACAAATTCTACAGGCAGGAAACTTTATTTCTGATTATGGATTAGATTCAAATGTGGTATTACTAATTAATTGTTGCAATATAATAAGCTTTGCAAATGTAATTAAATTTGCAGATAATTTAGATACAAAAAAAGTTGCATTAGCATATATATCTATTGCTGTTTTATTGAAATGGATTGTTGAACTATATTTAATTGTAAAAATGTTTGCATTTATACAATTAATTCATATATTAGCATCACTTTCAATACCACTACTTGGAGTAATAATAATATTAACATATATTCATAGAATTAGAAGATTAAATAAAGTTTTAAGTTAATTTAATTAAATATAACAAATTGAAGGGAGAAATTATTATGAGAAGAAAAGTTATAGCAGGAAATTGGAAAATGAATATGCTTCCAAATGAGGCAATAAGTTTTATAGAGGAATTTGCACCACTTGTAAAAGATACAGAAAATGAAGTTATTTTATGTGTTCCATATACAGATTTATTTTATGCGTTATTAAATGTACAAGGAACAAATATAAAAATAGGTGCACAAAATATGCATTTTGAAGAAAAAGGTGCATACACTGGTGAAGTTTCACCTCAAATGTTAAAATCAATAAATGTTGAATATGTTATAATAGGACATTCAGAAAGAAGACAATATTACAATGAAACAGATGAAACAGTAAATAAAAAAATAAAAGCAGCATTTGAAGTTGGTTTAAAACCAATAGTATGTGTTGGTGAAACATTAGAAGAAAGAGAAGCTGGAAAAACAGCTGAAATTATAACAAATCAAACAAAACTTGCATTAGAAGGTTTAACAAACGAGCAAGTAGAAAATACAATAATTGCTTATGAACCAATCTGGGCAATTGGAACAGGAAAAACTGCAACAAGTGATGATGCTAATAATTCAATAAAAGAAATTAGAAATAAAATTGCTGAAATCTATGGACAAAACACTGCCTCAAGAGTTATAATACAGTATGGCGGAAGCGTAAAGAGTTCAAATGCAAAAGAATTATTTACTACATCTGACATAGATGGAGGCTTGGTTGGAGGGGCAAGTCTTAAAGCAGAAGAATTTAGTAAAATAGTAAATTTTGATAAATAGGAGAAAAAATGAAAAACTTTGTAGGAAAAAAAGTTGAGATAAAAGTTGCATTTGCTAGTAACATTTATCATACCCGGAGCTGGAACATTATCATACGAATGTTATCAAGGTTATGTAAGAGATATTAGAGAAGATTTTATATACATGGATTTAGAAAATGTATTGCACGGGTCTTTATCAAAAAATGAAATACATGGGAAACTTGCAATAAACAAAAAGTACATTATAACAATATTTGAATTAAATGATACTGATAAATAAAATGTATACAAAAATGAAAAGGAGTAAAATAAAATGAAAGACAAATTAACAATGCTAATGATATTAGATGGTTTTGGTGATAATCCAAATGAAGATGGAAATGCAATAAAACTTGCTAAAACACCTAATATAGATAAACTAATGAAAAAATATTCAAATGTAGATATATTTACAAGTGGATTAGCTGTTGGACTTCCAGAAGGACAAATGGGTAATTCAGAAGTTGGACATACAAATATTGGAGCAGGAAGAATTGTTTATCAAGAATTAACAAGAATAACAAAATCAATTGAAGATGGAGACTTTTTTTCTAATCAAGAATTTATTGAAGCAATTGATAACTGTAAAAAGAACAATTCCAAACTTCATATATTAGGACTAGTATCAGATGGAGGAGTACACAGTCATATAAGACATTTATATGGATTGCTAGAAATGGCTAAAAGAAGAGATTTTGAAGATGTGTATGTACATTGTTTCTTGGATGGAAGAGATACTCCACCAGCATCAGCAGAAAGTTATGTAGTTAAACTTCAAGAAAAAATGAATGAAAAAGGTGTAGGAAAAATTGCAAGTATATCTGGAAGATTCTATGCAATGGATAGAGATAAAAGATGGCAAAGAGTTCAAAAATGCTATGATGCAATGGTTAAAGGAGAAGGAATAAAAGCTGGAAATGTAGTAAAAGCAATTGAAGATTCTTATCAAAAAGAAGTATTTGATGAATTTGTAGAACCAACAGTAATTTGTAATGGTGAAGAACCTGTAGCAACAATAGGAAAGAATGATTCAGTAATATTCTTTAACTTCAGACCAGATAGAGCAAGAGAAATAACAAGAGCTTTGGTTGATACAGAATTTAATGAATTTGATACTAAAAAAGATTTAAATTTGTACTATGTATGTTTTACAAATTATGATGAAACAATGCCAAATGTTCATATAGCATTTAAAAAAGAACAATTAAAAAATACTCTTGGTGAATATATAAGTGATTTAGGATATACACAATTAAGAATTGCTGAAACTGAAAAATATGCACATGTTACATTCTTCTTTAATGGAGGAGAAGAAAAACAATATGAAGGAGAAGATAGGATTCTAGTTCCATCTCCTAAAGTCGAAACATATGATTTAAAACCAGAAATGAGTGCATATGAAGTAACTGATAAAGTAATAGATGCAATTAGACAAGATAAGTATGATGCAATTATTTTAAATTATGCTAATACTGATATGGTTGGTCACACAGGAAGTTTATCAGCTGCAATAAAAGCAGTAGAAACAATTGATGAATGTGTAGGTAGAGTTGTAGAATTAGTAGAAGAAAAACAAGGCAATTTATTAATTACTGCAGATCATGGAAATGCAGAACAAATGATAGATTACAAAACTGGAGAACCACATACAGCACATACAACAAATCCAGTACCACTTATATTAGTTACAAGTGATGAAAAATTAAAATTAAAACAAGGTGGAAAATTAGCAGACTTAGCACCAACAATGCTTGATTTAATGAATCTTGAAAAACCAGAAGAGATGACAGGTAATAGTTTATTGGATAGGAAATAGAATATATGTTAAATCATACCAAAAAGATAAAAGAAATATATGAAGTAATACAAAAAATGATATTTTATATAATTCCAGAAAAGTGGGATAAATTATATTTATATAGTTCTGTAATAGATAAACCAGATGGCGAAAAAACAGGAGAATTATATTTTTATTATATTCCTAAAGGAATAATAAAGAAAAAGCCAGTAAATGTTTATGAAATACCAAATAAGTTCAATATTGATGAAGAAGAATATATAAAACTTGTAAAAACATTGTACAATAAAATAAAACAGTTAAGAGAAGAATTTAGAAAATCAGAATCAAGAAATATATGGTCTAATATAACTATAATAATTGAAAATTATAAATTTAAGGTAGAATATAATTATGAAGATTTACTTCATTCCGATTTTAATAGTTATGAAAGACATATAATTTGGAGATATAAATATTTAAATATTGGACCCCAGCAAATGAATAAAAAAGATAGAGAAATATTAAATAGATATTTATTAGGAGCAAAATTACTTACTAGAGTTGAAAAATATGAATCTGGAATATATATAAAAGATATAGAAAATATAGTTGCATTTAATACAAATAAAGAAAATGAAGAAACTGAATTTAATAAAGATCAAAATAAAGAGATTAAAGTTCAAGAAGAAAATAAAGTAGTAAAACCAAAAAAGAAAAATCAAATATTAATGGCAGCAGAGGAAATTGAAAGATTAGAAAAAGAGGGCGGAAACTAAAATTCTGCCCTATGATAATGTTTTAGTTATTAATTTTTAGGCAAAACCTAAATTAAAATAAATGTACAATAAAATTAAGAATCGAAAGGAGCAATTGAAATGATTTATTCAAAAGAATTAGAAGAAATGTGCCAAGTAAAAAAAGGAGTAGACCATGGACCAGCACCAATTCCAGAAGAAGGAAAATGGATAAAAGCAAAAGATATTAAAGATATATCTGGTTTAACACATGGTATTGGCTGGTGTGCACCTCAACAAGGAGCATGTAAACTAACATTAAATGTAAAAGATGGAATTATTCAAGAAGCATTAATAGAAACAGTAGGTTGTTCAGGAATGACACACTCAGCTGCAATGGCAGGTGAAATATTAACAGGAAAAACTATATTAGAAGCATTAAATACTGATTTAGTATGTGATGCTATAAATACTGCTATGAGAGAATTATTCTTACAAATAGTATATGGTAGGACACAAACTGCATTCTCAGAAGGAGGACTTCCAGTAGGAGCAGGATTAGAAGATTTAGGAAAAGGACATACATCACAAGTAGGAACAATTTATTCAAGTTCTTTAAAAGGACCAAGATATTTAAATCTTGCAGAAGGATATATAGTAGAATTAGGATTAGATAAAGATGACCAAATAATTGGTTACAAATATGTTCATCTAGGAAAAATGATGGATAACATCAAAGCCGGAATAGATGCAAATGAAGCAATTGAAAAAGCTTCTGGTACATATGGAAGATTTGATGAAGCAGTTAAAAAAATAGATCCAAGAAAACAATAATAAAGGGAGGAATAAAAATGGCAGTAACATTTGAAAGTTATGAAAGAAGAATAGAACAAATTAAACCAGTAATGGAAAAATACGGAATTAAAGACTTTGAAGATGCATTAAAAATATGTACAGATAAAGGATTTAACCCATATGAAATAGTAAAAGGAGTACAACCAATTTGCTTTGAAAATGCAGCATGGGCATATACATTAGGTGCTGCAATTGCAATAAAAAAAGGATGTAGAAAAGCAGCTGATGCAGCTAAAGCGATAGGAGAAGGGTTACAAGCTTTTTGTATACCAGGATCTGTTGCAGATGATAGAAAAGTAGGACTAGGACATGGAAACTTAGCTTCTATGTTATTATCAGAAGAAACAAAATGTTTTGCATTTTTAGCAGGACATGAAAGTTTTGCAGCAGCTGAAGGTGCAATTGGAATTGCAAAATCAGCTAATAAAGTAAGAAAAGAACCATTAAGAGTAATCTTAAATGGACTTGGAAAAGATGCAGCTCAAGTAATATCAAGAATAAATGGATTTACATATGTAAAAACAGATTTTGATTTCTTTACAGGAAAAGTTAGTGTTGTAGAAGAAATACCATATTCAGATGGAGAAAGATCAAAAGTTAGATGTTATGGTGCAAATGATGTTAGAGAAGGTGTAGATATAATGCATATGGAAGGTGTAGATGTTTCTATAACAGGAAATTCTACAAACCCAACAAGATTCCAACATCCAGTTGCAGGTACATATAAAAAAGAATGTATTGAACAAGGTAAAAAATATTTCTCAGTAGCTTCAGGTGGTGGAACAGGAAGAACACTTCACCCAGACAATATGGCAGCTGGACCAGCTTCTTATGGTATGACAGATACAATGGGAAGAATGCATTCAGATGCACAATTTGCAGGAAGTTCTTCAGTACCAGCTCACGTTGAAATGATGGGATTAATCGGAATGGGTAACAACCCAATGGTTGGAGCATCAGTAGCAGTAGCTGTTGCAGTAGAAGAAGCCATGAGTTGTTAAGTTATATGAGTACGAAGTACGAATAAAACTTTACAAATCTGGTTTGCGTTAGCTAGCGATGAAATAATTCATATAAATATTTTATATCAAAATAGCAGAATAATCTGCTATTTTTTGTTTAACTCTAAAGTGTTTTGTGCATAATATAAAAAAGAAAAAATAGGAGGTAAATTGTATTATGAGAAAATTTTCTGAGATTAAAGATATTCATGCAATTCAAATTTTAGATTCAAGAGGAAATCCAACTGTTCAAGTTGAAGTAATAACAGTAAAGGGAGTAAAAGGTGTAGCATCTGTTCCATCAGGTGCATCAACAGGAAGCTTTGAAGCTGTAGAATTAAGAGATGGAGATAAAAATAATTACTTAGGAAAAAGTGTAGAAAAAGCAGTGAAAAACGTAAATGAAAAAATAGCTAAAAAAGTTATAGGTATGAATGTATTTGAACAAAGAAAAATTGATGAAGAAATGATTAAATTAGATGATACTCCTAATAAATCAAATTTAGGAGCAAATAGTATTTTAGGAGTATCTTTAGCAGTTGCAAAAGCAGCAGCGAATGAATTAGGAATTGAGTTATATCGTTATATAGGAGGTATTCAAGCAAATGAATTACCTGTACCAATGATGAATATCTTAAATGGTGGAAAACATTCAGATAATAATATTAGTATACAAGAGTTTATGATTGTACCAGTAGGAAATATAACTTTTGCAGAAAGAATGAAAAGAGGAGTTGAAATATATCATATACTAAAAGAAGTTTTAAAAGATAAAGGATTTAGTGTTGGTGTTGGAGATGAAGGTGGATTTGCACCAAACTTAGATAATGAAGAACAAGCATTAGATGTTATAATAGAAGCTATAAAAAAAGCTGGATATGAACCAGGAAAAGATATAAAGTTAGCTTTAGATATAGCAAGTACAGAAATGTATGAGGAAGCTAAAAAAATAAATAAAACAGGATATTATTTTTGGAAAACTAAACAATTTAAAACGAATGAGGAAATGATAGAATACATTATAAATTTATGTAATAAATATCCAATATTCTCAATTGAAGATGGTTTAGCAGAAGAAGACTGGGAAGGTTGGAAAATACTTACTGAAAAAATAGGAGATAGAGTTCAATTAGTTGGAGATGATTTGTTTGTAACTAATAAATCTAGATTATATAGAGGAATTGAAAAACATGTTGCAAATAGTATACTAATAAAATTAAATCAGATAGGAACTTTAACAGAAACATTAGATACTATAGCAATTGCTAAGAAAAATGGATATACAACAGTAATATCACATAGATCTGGTGAAACAGAAGATACAACAATTGCTGATGTTGCAGTAGCAGTAAATGCTGGACAAATAAAAACAGGAGCACCTTGTAGAACAGATAGAGTAGCAAAATATAATAGATTATTGACTATAGAAAGTAAATTATCAAATTAACGTTGCAATATAAAATTTTTTCGAAAAATTTTATTGAAAAAAATTTGACATTTTCATTTTTTTTAAGTATAATAAGTATATAAGATGAGCGACCACAGAAATGTGGCGTGTCACTAAGGTTTTAATAAAAATTAAAATACATCTCTAATGACCAGACAGAGATGTGTTTTTTACGTTGTCTAATTTTCTTACTGTAACAACAAGTGCCACAAATAAGGCAATAGTGACAACAGTTACTATTGCAAGTTCTGAAATAAGTATGTATATAAATAGAAAATAAACTTGTTCTAATAACATTCGCACCGCCTCCTTTCATAAAGGAAAGTGGCACGCCACACTCTGTTTTGCTCATCTTATTGTGCATTATAATAAATTATTATCAGAAAATCAAGTGAAAAATAAAATTTATTAATAAAATTTTACTACTAATACAAAAAGTGCCATTAAATCGAAAAATTTTCAATATAATGACACTAATTTTTTTAATAGTTATTTTTTCTTATTATCTTTTAAAACTTCTTTTATAGCTCCTAATGAACCTAAAGCACTTGTTGCCTCAAAAGGTATAAATACTTTATTTGCATCACCTTTAGCAACTTCTTCTAAAGCTTCTAAAGATTTTAATTGAACTAATTTATCATTAGGATCTGCTTGTTTCATTGCATCATATACCATTTGAATTTCCTTAGCTTTAGCTTCAGCAACTTCTTTAATAGCTTGAGCTTCACCGGCTGCTCTTCTTATTTGAGATTCTTTATCAGCTTCAGCTTCTAATATAGCTGCTTGTTTTTTACCTTCAGCAATAGTAATTGCAGATTGTCTTTGGGCTTCTGATTCTAGAATTAAAGCTCTTTTATTTCTTTCTGCATTCATTTCTTTTTCCATGGCATCTCTGATATCTGCAGGAGGTGTAATATCTTTTATTTCAACACGGTCTATTTTACATCCCCATCTGTCTGTTGCTTCATCTAAAACAACTCTTAATTTAGTGTTAATACCATCTCTAGAACTGAATGTTTCATCTAAGTCCATTTTACCAATGATATCACGAATAGTTGTTATTGCTAAATATTCGATACCTTTCTTTAAACTTTGAATTTCATATACTGCTTTTGCAGGATCTGTTATTTGATAGAACACAACTGTATCAATTGTGATCGTAACGTTATCTTTAGTAATAACTCCTTGAGGTGGTATATCCATTGTTTGTTGTTTTAAACTTACAACACTTCTAACATGGTCTAGAAAAGGTACTATAATTGTAAGACCTGCGTCTGCAACCTTATAAAATTTACCTAATCTTTCAATAATATAAACCTCAGATTGTTTAACGATTTTAATAGACATTGCTGCTATTATAAAAATAATAACTAGTAATACTAATAAAAACCACATAAAAATCTCCTCCTTTATATATAGTAAAAATACTAATTACATTATTTTATTGGTGTAACTATTGCTTTAACACCTTTTATTTTTACAATTTCAACTTTTGTATTTTTAGGTATTATAGAAGAATTATCATTACTTATTGCTGACCAAAGTTCGCCATTTACTTTTATTTGACCAGTTGCTTCTAAAGAATTAATTTCTTGTGTTACTATTCCAACTTTTCCAGTCATAGAGTAAACATTAGTCTTTAATGGATTTGGAATATCAAATTTTTTTACAAAAGGTTTTGTTGCAAATATTAATAATGTAGAAGTTACTAAAAATATTGTAGATTGAATGTATATGTTATCTGTAAAAAAACTTGTAATCATAGAAATTAAGGCACCTATTGAAAACCAGAAAACTAAAAATCCAGTTGTAAAAATTTCAATAATAAGAGCTATTCCTGATAATATCAACCATATGTACCACATTTATATAATTCCTCCTTAATTTACCAACTATATCTATTATAACACATTTTTCGTAAAAAGGAAATATGTTAACTAAAAAATAAATAATAAAAATTTAAAAAACATTTAAAAATTTTCTATAATGTTAAAAATAGAGAATTTTTAAGAATAAAAGAGTATTATGAAGATAAATAGAATTTGATTTTTTAAAATATAAAATAATAAGTTAATATTAAACAAATTTGATATTGATAAGTAATTTTATTTAATGTATAATGCTCACAATGTATAAAGGAAATATAAAAAGTAAGGAGGGAAAGTTTATGAATGAAATATTAGAGAAAATCCTAAATGAGATTCAAGGATTAAAAGATGAAATGATTCTAAGATTCAAAGAGCAAGATGATAGAATAGCTATTGAATTTAAAAAGATTTATGAAAGATTAGATAAAGTAGACGCAAGACTTGATAAAGTAGACGCAAGACTTGATAAAGTAGACGCAAGACTTGATAAAGTAGACGCAAGACTTGATAAAGTAGATGCAAGACTTGATAAAGTAGATGACAGATTTGATAGACAGACGAAAGAATTAGCTCAAGAATTAAGAACAATGGCAGATTTTATTTATGAAAGAGATAAAAAATTATTTGAAAAATTAGAGAAAAAACTAGATGAAGAAATAAAGTATGATAGAATAATGTTAAAAGCTCACGAAGCTAGAATTAATAAATTAGAAGTACATCAAGAAGTTTTAGAATCAAAATTTTATGATTTGGCTGCATCAAAAAAAGTTGGATAAATTGTATAAAAGATAAAAAAATAGTACATACCTATAAAAAGTAGGTATGTATTTTTATTAATTCTTAGGAGGAAAATTATAATGAATGATAATGATAAAAATGAAAAGAGAGAAAAAGTGCAAAGAGAAAAAGAAGATGCTAGTAAATATGGAGAATTTGTATCATCATACTTTGGATGGGTATCAATGGAAAAACAAAAAGATAGGGCAGAAGAATTAGAAAATATTACAAAAAAAGAAGAAAACAAAAGAAATAGTTAGAAAAAAAGAGATCTAGTTAGAAAAAATTAAAAAGAATGCATTTAAAAGTCAGAAAAAGTCAAAAAATGTATTTGAAAAATAAATTATTGGTAGTATAATTACATTGTAAGTTAAAGAAAGTCAAAGTTAAAAGAAAGGGGCAATTCATATGAGAATGTCAGATATAATAGAAGAATTTATAAAGGATTTGTTTGATGAAGAAAATGAGGAGATTGAAATTCAAAGAAATGAATTAGCAGAACACTTTAATTGTGTACCATCACAAATAAATTATGTAATATCAACAAGATTTAAGCCATCACAAGGGTATTATGTAGAAAGTAGAAGAGGTGGTGGAGGACATATTACTATAAAAAAAGTAAATAATACAAAAGAAGATTATATTATGCACATTATTAATAATATAGGAGAAAAATTAACATCAAATGAAGTAGATATATTAATTAGTGATTTTCTTTCATATAATATTATTGATAAAAAAGAAGCAAAATTATTAAAAGTTGCAACTAGTGATAATGTACTTAGATTATCAAAAGAAATTAAAGATGATGTAAGAGCTAGAATATTTAAAAATATGATATTAAATTTAGATTAAAGGAGGTAATTATTATGTTGTGTGATAATTGTGGAAAAAGACAAGCAAATGTGAGATATTCAGAAAATATAAATGGAAAAAAGAAAGAATTAAATTTATGTGAGGAATGTAGTCATAAATTAGGAATTGATCAAATGGATTTTAGTATGCCAATTGATTTTTCAAATTTCTTTGAAGGATTTTTTGATGATTTTGGAACTACAGATTTTATACCAATGTTAGAGGATGTAAAAACTTTAAAGTGCAATACCTGTGGATATACATTTGATGATATAGCAAGAACAGGAAAATTAGGATGCAAAGATTGTTATGAAGTATTTCAAGAAAGATTAGACCCAATAATTAGAAGAATCCAAGGATCTAATAAACATATAGGAAGAATAGGAAAAGTAATAGATAATAAAATAGAAAATTCAATTAATAAAGAAGAAAAAGTTGTAGAAGAAAAACAAGATAAGAAACAAATTTCTGAGCTTGAAAAATTAGAAAAAGATTTAAAAGAAGCTATAAAAGAAGAAAGATATGAAGATGCGGCTAAAATAAGAGATGAAATTAAAAAAATAGAAAAATAGGAGGAGCTTATCATGAATTGGTATTTACAAACAACTAAAAATGGTGATGTAGTAAAAAGTACAAGAATTAGATTTTTACGAAATTTAAGTGAATTTAAATTTAATTTAAATTCAAAAGAAGATATAGAAAAACTTGAAAATAAAATAAAAGATAATCTATATAGTATTGGTTATGGATTAAAATTTTTAAAACTTAAAGATATGGATGATATAACTAAAAGATCTTTAGTAGAAAAAAATCTAATTACTCCAGAATTTTCATTAAAAAGAAGTGAAACAGGAAGTATATTAATTAACGAAGATGAAAATATATGTATTATGATAGGTGGAAAAGATCACTTAAATATACAAATATTTAGTGCAGGATTAGATTTAGAAAATACTTTAAATTTAGCAATTGAGTTAGATGAAAAAATAGGATACAGTTTAGGATATGCAGTAAGTAAAAAATATGGATATTTAACATCATCAATAAATAATATAGGAACAGCGCTAAAAGCTTCAGTAATAGTATATTTACCAGCACTTACAAAAACAAGAAATACTAGAAAAATATTTGATGCTATTAATTCTTTTGGTATGAACATTAAAGCTTCAAATAGTGATAATAATCAAAATTATATTTATGAAATATCAAATAAACAAACACTAGGAATTACAGAAAAAGAAATTGTTAAAAATTTAAAAGTAATTACAGAAACTGTTATGGAACAAGAAAGACAAGCAAGAAAACTACTTACAAAAGATGAAATAGAACTAGAAGACGAAATATTTAGAAGTTATGGTGTGCTTACAAATGCAAGAAAGATATCTTATGATGAAGCGGTAAGTTTACTATCTAATGTAAAGTTAGGAGTAGATTTAGGAATTTTAGACGATTTAACAGATTTACAAGTTCAAAAATTATATTTATACATTAAACCTGCAAATCTTCAAAAATATTTAGGTCAGACTTATGAAAGACTAGACAGAGATATAAAAAGAGCAGAGGTTATAAAACAAATTATTAATGAAAAATAAATAGAAAGGATGTGATAATTATGACATATAAATTTACAAATAGAGCTAAAAAAGCAATCGAGATTGCAAATGAATGTGCAATAGAATTAGGACATAGTTATATAGGAACAGAACATATTCTATATGGTTTAATAAAAGAAGGGAATGGAGTTGCATCAAAAGTTTTTGAAAATCAAAATATAACTTCAGATATGGTTATAGATAAAATAGTAGAATTGATTGGAAATGAAGCTCCTATAGAAGAAACACTAGGATTTACTCCAAGAACAAAAAGAGTAATTGAGAATGCTTTTATAGAAGCTAGGAAATTAGGATATAACTATATAGGAACAGAACATTTATTAATTGGAATATTAAAAGAAGGAGATAGTATTGCAGCAAGAATATTGTTAGAACTAAATACTAATATTCCAAAATTATATAATGAAATAATAAGAGTTATAAATGAAGGAGAAGATTTTAATCAAGAAGATAAAAAAGATAGAAATTATAGTAAAGGACATGGAAGTTATAACTCAACACCAACTTTAAATCAATTTGGAGAAGATTTAACTAAAAAAGCTGAAGAAGGAAAATTAGATCCTGTTATTGGAAGAAAAGAAGAGATAGAAAGAGTTATTCAAATTTTATCTAGAAGAACTAAAAACAATCCTTGTTTAATAGGTGAACCGGGTGTTGGTAAAACTGCTGCAGTAGAAGGATTAGCACAAAAAATAGCAACTGGAAATGTACCTGAAATACTAAAAAATAAAAGAGTTGTAACTATGGATATATCAGGAATGGTTGCAGGAAGTAAGTATAGAGGTGATTTTGAAGAAAGGATTAAAAAAGCTTTAAATGAAGTAAAAAAAGCAGGAGATATAATTCTTTTTATTGATGAAATTCATACAATTGTTGGTGCAGGAGCAGCAGAAGGTGCAATTGATGCAGCAAATATTTTAAAACCACTACTTGCTAGAGGAGAAATACAATTAATAGGTGCTACTACATTAAATGAATATAGAAAATATATTGAAAAAGATAGTGCATTAGAAAGAAGATTTAGTCCAGTCACTGTAAATGAACCATCTGAAAAAGATACAATTAAAATTTTACAAGGAATAAGAGATAAATATGAAGCTCATCACGGTGTAAAAATATCAGATGAAGCAATAGAAGCTGCAGTTAAAATGTCAGTTAGATATATTAATGATAGATTTTTACCAGATAAAGCAATAGATTTAATTGATGAAGCAGCATCTCGTGTTAAATTAAAAACTTATACAGAACCAGATATTTTAAAACAATTAGAAGAACAATTAGAAGAAGTAGAAAAAGATAAAGAAGAAGCAGTTAGAATTCAGAAGTTTGAAAAAGCAGCATCACTTAGAGATAAACAAAAAGAATTAAAAGAAAAATATGAAAAAGAACAAAAGAAGTGGCAAAATAAAAATAATAAAGAAGTTGTAAATATTACTGAAGAAAATATTGCAGAGGTTATAGCAAGTTGGACTGGAATTCCAGCTAAGAAAATAACTGAAGATGAAAATGAAAAATTAAAAAATCTTGAGAAAAATTTACATGAAAGAGTTATTGGACAAAATGAAGCTGTAGAAGCAGTTGCAAAAGCAATAAGAAGAGGAAGAGTAGGATTAAAAGATCCTAAACGTCCAATAGGTTCATTCTTATTTTTGGGACCAACAGGTGTTGGTAAAACAGAATTATCAAAAGCATTAGCAGAGAGCTTATTTGGTGATGAAAATGCTATGATAAGAGTAGATATGTCAGAATACATGGAACCTCATTCTATTTCTAAATTAATTGGTTCACCTCCAGGTTATGTGGGATTTGATGAAGGAGGACAATTAACAGAAAAGATAAGAAGAAAACCATATTCAGTAATTCTATTCGATGAAATTGAAAAGGCTCATCCAGATGTTATGAATATGTTGCTTCAAATATTAGAAGATGGAAGACTTACAGATTCACAAGGAAGAACAGTTAATTTTAAAAATACTGTAATTATTATGACTTCAAATATTGGAGCAAGATTAATAACAGATAAAAAAACATTAGGATTTAGTAAAGAAGAAAACAATGAAGAAGGCAACAAAAAGGAATATGAAGAAACTAAAAAACAAGTTATGGAAAGTTTAAAGAAAGAACTTAGACCAGAATTTATTAATCGTATTGATGAAATAATAGTATTCCATAAATTAACAGATACAGAAATAAGTCAAATTATTGATATTATGCTAAATGAAGTAACAAAAAGATTAGATAATCAAAAAATTAAAATAGAATTAGAACCTGAAGTAAAACAATTGATTGCAAGTAAAGGAATAGATAAAAACTTTGGCGCAAGACCTTTAAGAAGAACTATACAAAGTGTTCTAGAAGATAAACTTGCAGGAGAGATATTAGATGGAAATTTAAAGAAAGAAAAAACTTCTAAAATAGGTGTAAGAAACGGAGAAGTAGTTGTTAAAAATTGAAAAAAGCCTAAAAAATGGTATAATATAAGTGTAAACAACAACAAAAGGGGGTAGAATATGAAAACCTTTATAAAAGATTTGATAGAAATAATTCTTGGAATCGTATCAGTTATTATGATTTTAGGACTTGTTTCCTCAATTCTTCCATAGGCGTATTCTACAAGCTAGCTTCTTAAAATAGAGGAGCTAGCTTTTCTTTTTTTAAAATAAATTATAAAAATATTACAAATTATAAACAAAAGGTGGATTTTTAATTAGAAATGTGATACAATCTACGAGAACCGTAAATTGTTTATGTAAAACCAGAAGGAGGTATTCCTATGGGGCGGTTGGCAAATGATACGGCGGTAACTATTATTGGTAATATCACAGATATAGAATTGATACGAGAAAGAGTACCAGCTTTTTTCTATGGAGAAGTTATAATAGAAGGCAAATTAATCATTACTAAAGATTGTGTTATTCCTTGGGGATTACACGTAGTAGGCCAGATAGAGGCTAACAACTTTAGGATAGATATTTGCGGAGATTTATTCAATTGTGGAAATATTAATGCATTTGAAATAAATGTCAGAAGAAATCTATATAACGTTGACAATGGAAAAATTAATTGTGGCTTTATTGATGTCAAAAAACATTTTTATAACGAAGGTTGTATTGAATGTGTTGGCATAAAAGTTGCAAAGAAGCTGTATAACTCTGGAACATTAAATTCAGACAATCTTGATATTAAAGTTTATGAAGATATTGTAACACCCAAAACGATTGAGGTAAAAAATATCAGATTTGAAACTTTAATTTCCAATGAAAAACCGGCTGTCAGGCGCAAAAAGAAAAAATAGACACGTTAATATGTGTCTATTTTTGATTATTAGATTTCATATATGACGAAGTAGTATTTAAAATTTTATATGTATATGAAATAAATTCATCTGAACTTTTATTTAAAATCCTGTTTATTTTCTTTATAGTTTTATTATCTTCATCTTTAGTACCAAAAAGTATATAGTCAGTAGTTGTGCCAGTAAATTTTACAATTCTACATAGAGTTTTTAAACTTAAAGAGCGTTCTCCTCTTTCTATTTGACCTAAAAACACATCAGAAATATCAACCATTTCAGCAAAAATTTCTCTACTCATTTTTAATTCTTTTCTTAATTTTCTTATTCTTTCTCCAACTTCTATATTATTTGGTAATTCTTGTTCCATATTTAATCCTCCATATATAGTAATTATATAATATTACTTTTTAAAATCTAATATGATTTAAGACATAATAAAATATATACTAAAAGCATACAAAAACTATTGCAAAATAAAAATACTTAATATATAATTACCTTATTAAAAGTATACTATTTAAAAAGTAGTAAATAATATTAAAAAGAACTTTACAATAGATGGAGGATTATATGAAAGAAAAACAAAAGAAAAATAAAGGTATTACACTTATTGCATTGGTAATTACAATAATTGTTTTACTAATATTAGCAGGTGTAACAATTGTTACTTTGACAGGAGATAATGGGTTATTACAAAAAGCAGGAGAAGCGAAAAATGCAAGTGAACAAGCTAGTTTAGAAGAAGAAGTTCAATTAGCTTTTATAGAAAGTAAAACTGACAGATATTTTAATTCAAATTCTGAAATTCAAGATAAGCTAAAATCAATTTTTGAAAAAAGTTATGGACAGGGTAAAATTGATGTAGTGAAAAGTGGTAAAAACTACAAAGTAATAGTAAAAGATACAAATACTAGATATAGGGTTAGATATAATGGTAAAGTAGAGAAATATGAAGAACTTGATAAAGTTACTAGTGTATACGGAAAATTAGATGAAAATAATAATAAAGTCCTACATTTAAAAGCAACTCAAGATACTGGATTTGTAGAATTGAAAAAAGACTGGATATTTTATGATGTAAATTCATCATTTAGTGGAATAGAAAAAATAATAATAGATGAAGATATTGTTCCTAAATACAATTTACGTTTTATGAATAGTTCAGAATTAATTGAAATTGAAAATATGGAAAAACTTCATACTGAAAAAAATACAAACTTTTGGGCTATGTTTTACCAATGTAAGAAATTAGAAATTGTTGACTTAAGCTATTTAGATACTAGTAATGTTACAGATATGCATTTAATGTTCGCTGGTTGCCAAAATTTTAAAAATATAGATTTGACTAATTTTGATACAAGTAATGTTAAAAATATGCAAGGGATGTTTAATGGTTGTGGTGTAGAAGAATTAGATTTAAGTAGTTTTAATACAGAAAATGTAACACAAATGCATGAGATGTTTTGGAGTTGCACTAATTTAACCACGTTAAATGTAAGCTCTTTTAATACAAGTAAATTGGAAAATATGTCTAAAATGTTTCAAGCATGCAGTAATTTAAAAAAACTAGATTTAGCTAATTTTAATACTACAGCTTGTAAAGATATGTGTAATATGTTTTCGGGATGCAGTAGTTTGTCACTGTTAAATGTAAGTTCGTTTAATACAAGTAATGTAGAAAATATGAAAAATATGTTTAGTGATTGTAAAAGTTTGGTTAATCTAGACTTAAGTGGTTTTGATACAAATAATGTAATAAATATGTCGTATATGTTTCAGGGTTCTCACAGTTTTAAAAATTTATATTTAGGAAGAAATTTTGTAATAAAGGATGATTGCGATATGGGTGTAATGTTTTCTCCTTATTGGACATTTGATTATACAATTAGTGGATTAAAAATAAAAGCAATACAAAGTACAGCTGATAAAATCCGGATCATCATACAGAAACATATCAGATGAAAATTTTGATATAATACAATAAATAATTACTGCGCTATTGCGTGATCGTAATAATATAATTGTACTGAAAATTTATAAATAATTATATAATAAGTTGGAAACATTTAAAAAATAGTTATTCTCCCTTAAAATATATTTTGCAAATAAATGCACTAATATATTTTTTAGGGAGGTTTTTTATTTTATAAAAATAAACTTAATATTTATTATGAATTTTTTTAAGAATTATGTTGTGATTTTAAAATGTTAGAAGAAAAATGTATAGAATATCATAAAAAAGATTAGGATATTAAAAATTGGTTAAATGAAAATGTTGAAATTTTCTACATTTATTGTATTTAACCTTGTTTTTTTATGTAAAATGTAGTATATTATGTAGCGTAGAAAAATGGATTTTAATAGACAATAAT
>CAMKEH010000017.1 GCA_946411515.1 uncultured Clostridium sp. | reverse complement strand
CCAATCATTGAGTGTTCAGAAGTACCTATTAAATATAAATCTTCACCTTCAATTTTATACATCATTGCATCCATTTCTTCAAAACTCATAACACCAGTAACTACATCACTACGAATCATATATGGTGGTATACAATAAGTAAATCCTTTATTTATCATAAAATCTCTAGCATATGTTAAAACTGCAGAATGAAGTCTTGCAATATCTCCCATTAGGTAGTAAAAACCATTTCCTGCAACTCTTCTAGCACTGTCTAAATCAAGTCCACCTAAATTTTCTAAAATTTCACCATGGAAAGGTATTTCATAATCTGGAACTAAAGGTTCTCCAAATTTTTGGATTTCAACATTTTTGCTATCATCTTCACCAATTGGGACAGAAGGATGCATTATGTTTGGTATTTTCATCATTCTTGATTTTATTTCTTCTGAATATTTATTTTCTAATTCTTCATTTTCAGCTAATTTGTTATTTATTTCATTAACTTGATTTTTTATATTTTCTGCTTCTTGCTTTTGGCCGGCTTTCATTAAAGAGCCAATCTTAGCGCTTAGAGATTTTCTTTGGGCTCTTAAATTATCTCCATTTAATTTAGCTTCTCTATTTTTCTTGTCTAATTCAATTACTTCATCAACTAAGATAAGTTTATTATCTTGGAATTTTTTCTTAATATTTTCTTTAACTATTTCTGGATTTTCTCTCAAAAATTTAATATCTATCATTAATATTTGCCCCCTTAAATCTAAAAAGTTCCTATATGCCACCATTATATACTATTTTTTTATTATTATCAAGAAAAATGAGCAAAAAAGCTTGACAAATGTGTCAAAAACATTGTATAATATTAAACGTTACAAGAAGAAGTCAAACTTCTCACCTTATCTAAATAAAGAAAAAGGTTAGAAATTTAATAATTTTAGCTAAGTTTATTTAGCTAGTTTTATTTTGGATTTGACTTGTAACAAAAGTCAAATTTTTTATTTTGGAGGTGTTTTTTATAAAACAAGAATTACCAATTAATAGACAAATAAAAGCAAAAGAAGTTCAATTAATAGGAGAAAATGGAGAAAAATTAGGTGTTATTCCTTTAGAAGATGCACTATCAAAAGCTGAAGAAAAAAATCTAGACTTAGTTTTAGTTGCACCAAATGCAACACCAGTAGTTTGTAAAATAATGAACTATGGTAAATATAAATTTGAACAAGCTAAAAAAGAAAAAGAAGCTAAGAAAAAACAAAAAGTCTTAGAAATAAAGGAATTGAGAGTTACTCCTAATATAGAAGAACATGACTTTGGCTTTAAATCTAAAAACGCAAGAAAATTTCTAACTGATGGAAATAAAGTAAAAATTACAGTTAGATTTAGAGGAAGAGAAGTAAACAATTCAAAAGCAGGAGAGCTAGTATTAAATAAATTTATTGAAAATTTAGAAGATATAGCTGTAGTAGAAAAGAAACCTAAATTAGAAGGTAGAAATATGTTTACAATTTTAGCTAAAAAAACAGATAAATAGTCTGTAAAAATAAACTATATAAAAGCGAAAGGAGTTTTAAATTATGCCAAAATTAAAAACAAATAAAGCTGCAAAGAAAAGATATTCTTTAACAGCTACAGGAAAAGTTAAAAGAACAAAATCAAACAGAAGACACTTATTAGCAAATAAAACAAAAAGACAAAAGAAATCAGGAAAAGTTCAAGATGCTTATGCAAGCAAAACTTGTGAAAATACAATTAAAAAATTATTACCATATGGTAACTAAATCGAAGTATTAGAAAAAGGGAAGGTGAATAATAAATGGCAAGAGTAAAAACAGCAAGAACAACAAGAGCAAGACATAAAAAAATATTAAAACAAGCTAAAGGATATTATGGAGCAAAAAGCTATAGATTTAGAAATGCTAACCAAGCAGTTATGAAATCATTATCTTATGCATATGTAGGAAGAAAAGATAAGAAAAGTAATTTTAGAAAATTATGGATAGCTAGAATTAATGCAGCTGCAAGAATGAATGGAACAACATACAGTAAAATGATAGCTGGATTAAAGAAAGCTAATGTAACAATTAACAGAAAAATGTTAGCAGAAGTTGCAGTTAGTGATCCAAAAGCATTTACAGAAATAGTAAAAATAGCAACAAAAGCATAAATAAAAAATAGTATGCAAAATAAAATTCGCATACTGTTTTTTTATTGTTTTTTCATTTTTGGTTTTGATATAAGTGAAGCTATATACCCAAAAAATACTGCTGCTGCAATTCCTCCAGCTGAAGCTTTAACTCCACCTATAAAAGCTCCAGTTAATCCATTTTGAGAAACTTCTTCAATTGCACCTTTAGCTAGATTATATCCAAATCCAGTAAGAGGAACAGTTGCTCCTGCGCCTGCAAAATCAACTAAATATTTATAAATACCAAGACCTCCAAGAATAACTCCAGTTGTAACAAATATAACTAAGATTCTTGCGGGAGTAAGCTTGGTTTTATCAATTAAAATTTGACCAATAATACATATTATTCCACCTGTCACGAAGCATCTTAAAAGCATCATCCAATCAAAAACATTTGCCCAATTAACATTCATAGTTTAATAAATCCTTTCTTAATTATATTTCTATGCTAATAGCATGAGCTATTCCTGGAATAGATTCTCCTTGTTGAGAAGAAGTTGAATTCATTAAAGCTCCAGTTGCAATAAATAATATTTTTTTCAATTTTTTTTGTTTCAATTGTTTAAAGAAATATCCGGAAAAAACAGAAGCACAACATGCACATCCGCTACCTCCAGAATGGGTATCTTGCTCATTTTTATCGAATATTAGAACTCCACAATCATTATAATTGGATTTTATATTATATCCTTGTGATTTTGTTATATCAATTGCAATTTCTTTTCCAATATGCCCTAAGTCACCACTGATAATTGCATCATAATAATTTGGAGTTCTACCAGTATCTAAAAAGTGAGTAATTAAAGTGTCACAAAATGCTGGAGCCATAGCAGCCCCCATATTGTTTGCATCTTTTATTCCCATATCTACAATTTTACCAGGAGTTATATGAGTTATATAAGGACCACTTCCGTTTTTTAGATAAAATTGCAGCACCGTGATCCTGTAACAGTCCATTGACTAGTAGGTGGTCTTTGATTTCCTAATTCTAGCGGAAATCTAAATTGTTTTTCTGCGCTACAAAAATGACTGGATGTAGCGCATAAAACATTGTTTGCAAAACCTTCAACTGCAATTGCTCCTAAGCTCAATGCCTCTACAAAGGTAGAACACGCTCCAAATATTCCAAAAAAAGGAATATTTTCATCTCTTAAACCAAAACTAGAAGAAATACATTGATTTAGTAAATCACCTGCAAAAACACAATCAATTTCATTTGTTGTTATTCCTGCTTTTGAAATTAACATATTAACATTTTCTTTAATAATTTTACTTTCAGCTTTTTCCCAAGTTTTTTCTCCCCAAAACTCATCTTCTAAATTTTTATCAAAATATTTTGCAAGTGGCCCTTGAGATTCTTTAGGACCAACAATACTATTACATTCTGATATAGTAGGGGGATTATCAAATTTAATTGTTTGTTTACCTATTTTTTTCAAAAAATCATCTCCTTATGGTCAAACGGTGACCGTCCCGGTTTAGCCATTACACTAAAGTAATTGATTGAGTATTAAAGATTAAATAAATAATTCCTACAATAATTGAGCTAGATATTCCAAATACAAGAACTGGTCCTGCAACTGTAAACATTTTTCCTCCAACTCCCATTATATATCCTTCTGATTTATATTCCATGGCAGGAGATACTATAGAGTTTGCAAAACCAGTAATGGGAACAAGAGATCCTGCGCCTGCAAATTTTCCTATCTTATTAAATAAGTTTAATCCTGTTAAAAATGCAGAAATTCCAATTAGTAGAATAGAAACTATTGTACCTGAAATACTAGTGTCTAATCCTCTTTCTTTACAGATATTAAGAATTATTTGCCCAATAGTACATATTAATCCACCAACCCAGAATGCATTAAAGCAATTCTTTAAAATTGGCGAATTAGGAGATTTTTTATCTACATATTCTTGATATTTTTTAGGTGTTTCAATAGGATTCATTAAATTACCTCCTTAGCTATCTTTTCTATTTATATCAACTATAAAACTCAAATCTAGATCTACAAAATATTCAGAAATTTTATTACCATCTATATGTGCTCTTTGTTCAAGTATTTTTACATCATATAAATAATCAATTGTTTTAGAAGCTTCTTCTATAGCTTTTACAATTGCATCCTTCCAAGAAATAGTAGAGTTTCCTGTTATAATTAAATGTTTTTTTATATCCATAATTAACCTCCAAAAAATCTTTTAAAAATATTTTTTCCTAAAATTAGAAAAAATATACAAAAATAGTAGAAAATATAATTTAAAAAATATATAATCATATTGAAAACAAAATTTAGAAATAAATGAAGTAAATGTTAGCATGACTTTATTATAGGAGGAATTATGATAGATAAAGCAAGAGAAATAGCTTTAAAAATAATATATAAAATAGATGTAGAAGAAGCTTATTCTAATATAGTATTAAATGAAATGATAAAGCAGAATAAAGCTAAATTAAATTTAAATGAAAAAGATATTGGATTAATTTCAGAAATTGTTTATGGTGTTACTACTTGGAGACTCACGTTAGATGAAATTATTAAAAAATATTCTAAAATAAGATTGAAAAAAATTTCTCCATGGATATTAAATGTTTTAAGAATGTCTATATATCAAATTATATTTTTAGATAAAATACCAAAATCTGCAGCAGTAAATGAAGGTGTGAATCTGGCTAAAAGATATGGACATAAAAGCAGTAGTGGTTTTGTAAATGCAATTTTAAGAAAAGTAAGTAAAGAAGATTATAATGAATTATTTGAAATAAAAGATATAAAAGAAAGAATTGGTAAAACTACTTCTATGCCTATGTGGATTATAGATGAATTAGAAAAAGAAGGTATTAGTCTAGATAAAATAGAAGAAATATGTAAGAATTCTAATCTAAAGCCTAAAATATCTATAAGAGTAAATAAGTTAAAAACTACAAAAGAAGAATTAAAAGAAATTTTAAGTAAAAAAAATATAGAATGTAAAGATGGACTATTAGAAGATTTTTTGATTTTAGAAAAAGCAAGAAGTGTGGAAAATATTGAAGAATTTAAAGAAGGATTTTTTACAGTTCAAGATGAAGCAGCAGCATTGACAGCAATTATTTTAAATCCTAATAAAGGTGATAAAGTTTTAGATGCGTGTAGTAGTCCTGGAGGAAAAACAACATATATTGCAGAGTTTATGAAAAATGATGGAGATATAGAAGCATGGGATTTACATGAAAATAGAACTAAATTAGTAGATGAAAACGCTAAAAGACTTCGGGATAAATATAGTTCATACTAAAACGCAAGATGCTACTATATATAAGGAAGAATATTTTGAAAAATTTGATAAAATCTTATTGGATGTTCCATGCTTAGGATTGGGAGTATTGAAGAGAAAACCTGATATTAAATGGAAAAAAGCGATAGAAGATATAGATAACATTAGTAAAATCCAATATAAAATTTTAAATACATGTTCTAAGTACCTAAAAAAAGGAGGGCAAATTGTTTATTCAACATGTAGCATTTTAGATTCAGAAAATAAAAATATAATTTTTAAATTTTTAAAAGAAAATGAAAATTTTGAAATAGAAAAGATAATTTTCGGACAAGATAATAAAGATAATAAAGTTGAAAAATGTCTAAAAAAATATGTAACAAAAGATGGATTTATTAAACTTTATCAGAATGAAAGTACAGATGGATTTTTTATTTCTAAATTGGTAAAAAAAGGGAGAAAAGCAACAATGTTACAATAATATTACATTTATATTACGGTTGTATTAAATCTATTGACTTTTTGAAAAAAAAATATAAAATATAAATATATTGCAAATAATATGTTAAGAAAAGTAAAAAAGGAGAAAAGCATGTCAAGTTGTTTAGGACTATATATAGAAGAACATCTAATTAAATATGCTAAAGTCACAAAAGATCATGACAAAATAAGTGTAGAAACATTTGGTGTTAAATTTTATGATAAAATTAATGAAGCTATAACTCAAATAATAAAAGAAACTTATAGTCAAAAGACACCAATTAGTATAAATATATCAGAAGAAATGTATAATTATTTTGATATGTTTGCTTTGCTTACAAAAAATGATTTACAAAAGGCTATAAAAACTGAATTTGAGTCTTATTGCTCAGAAAAAGATTATAATCCTAATGCATTTGAGACAAGGTATGCGATTACTGAGAATATACTTGATAAACAAAAATTTAAAATTATACACATCGCAGAAAATAAAATAGAATTAAATAAAAGATTTCAAGAAGTAGAAGGATATAAATTAATTAATGCATCTCCTATTTCAATGTCAATACCGAATTTGGTAAAAATAGGAAAAGATTCAAATTGCATTGTTGTTAACATAGAAGATAAAACAACAGTTACAACAATATTAAAGAGTAAAGTATATAATATTGACATTTTAGATGAAGGTAGTACAGATATATTAAGTAGAATAAATTCTAAAGAAAATTCATATGCTAAATCTTATGAAATTTGTAAAGATACAACCATATATACTTCTGAAGGAAGAACACTTCAAACAGAAGAAACAAGTTATTTAGAAGATATAATGCCAACATTGTTTACAATAGTAGAAAAAGTTAGAAATATAATGCAATCATATTCTGAAAAATTTGAAAAAATTTATATAACAGGTACGGGAGCACTAATAAATAATGTCGACTTATATTTTCAAGAATATTTAAATGAAACTACATGTGAAATATTAAGACCTTATTTTATTAATCAGACAAAAGACTTAACTATAAAAGATTATATAGAAGTAAATTCTGCAATTTCTATAGGACTTATGGGACTAGGAGAAGGTATTACAGGGATTAACTTTAGAAAGAAGAGCTTTGCAGAAGATTTATCAAATGCTTTAAAAATAGAAGTAGGGACAAGTAAAAAAGATAAAAAAGATAAAAGTGGACTCCTTACATGGGATTTAAACCAGCAATTAGATAAAACTGAAAAGAATTTGTTAAGAGTAGCAGTTGGATTTTTAATACTTATCATAATATATTCTGGATTTTCTATGTTACTGGGAAATCAAATAGAGAAAAAACAACAGCAAGCTCAAGAATCTATTAATAAAACAAATGCACAAATTTCATTGGCAAATAAAGATAATGAAAAAATAAAAACAAAAACAAATAATTATACTACATTAATTAAAAATCTAGAAGAAGAAAACAATAAATTATCTGAAAGAAATAGAACAAGGAATTCGATTCCTAATCTATTAAATCAAATAATGACGGTGATACCAGAAAATGTACAATTAACTTCTATTGAAAATACAACAGGAACTCATATAGTTATTAATGCTCAATCTGATAAATATGAACAATTAGGATATTTAAAAGCAAAAATAAAAACAGATGTAATATTAACGAATGTAATTTCAACAGCTGGTCAAAAAGACAGTAATGCTGTTACAGTAAAAATAGAAGGAGATTTACCATGAAAAAATTATTAATATCGTTACTTATTCTTTTATTGGTAATACTTTCAGGGGTTCTCATAATTTCAGGAATAGGATTAGGTGGATTTAAAATATTAGGAATAAAAGGAATAAAATCGGAAACACAGAACCTTGATGAAAAAATTCAAGAAGCAGGCAAACTTGCAGAAAAAGATTTTAAACAAGCTGTAAGTGATGTAGAGACAAATGCAAAAAAATTAACAGAAGAAAAGAATCGCTATGAAAGTATGACAGTAACATCAGAAGATGGAACAGTGAGCACAGGACAAATTGAAAAGTATGAAATAGAAGCTTTATGGGTAATGCTTGGAAAACATGCAACTAGTGAAGGTGTAGTTTTACAAATGGATGTTGTTAAAGATGGAAATGTTAAAGATTCATATAATTTAAAATTCAAAGTAACAGGTAGCTATATTTCAATAATAGATTTTATATCTTCAATTGAAAATGATAGTGCTTTAGGATTTAAAATAGAAGAATTTAAAATGAGTGGATCAGAAGAAGGATTACAAGCAACATTTACATGTAAAAATATTACTATAAAAGATGTACAAGAAACAGTAACTAATACAGAAAATAAAGATAATAAAAACGAAAACAATCAAAATGAAAATAATACAAATACAACAAATACAACAAATACAACAAATACAACAGGAACAAATAACACAAATACTCAAAACACAACAAATACAACGAATACAACAAATTAATTCTATACAATAGAAAGGAAATTAAAATGAAAAAATCAATTTTCAAAGAAATAATAATTGTATTACTATTGTGTTTAGCTATTATACTAGTTCTTGGGGTTGTACTATATGAATATGTTCCAATATCAAAAACAATTCCAAGTGAAGTAGCATATACAACACCAGAAGAAGTACAACAAGAATTAATAGCAGCAGGTGATGTAGATGAAAGTGAAATAGTTATGACTTATGAAGTAAATAGTGATGATTTAAATAATTACAGAAGAGTACAAGATTATAAACCTGGAAAAGCAAATCCGTTTTCTTCATATCAATCTCAAGAAGGTGAAGGAAAAGAAAGTGGAACAAGCACAAGTGCAGGAACAAAAACTAGTGGTTCTTCACAATCAGGAGGGAGTAGTAGTTCGGCATCATCTGATACTAGTTCAGGGTCATCAAGTAGTAGTGATACAGGAAGTTCAAATACCTCCGGAGGACAATTCTTCAAGGATAAAGGTACAAAATAATTAATTAGTTATTAACGTTATATATTTTTTAAAAAATATATATATCGATAATATAAAAATACTACAGACGAAAGGGGGGAAAAAACAAATGAAAAATCAAAAAGGTATAACATTAATCGCTTTAGTAATCACAATCATCGTATTATTAATATTAGCTGGTATTACAATAGCTATGTTAACAGGTGAAAATGGATTATTAACAAAAGCTAATGATGCAGCTGCTAATCAAAAAATAGCAGAAGCAAAAGATTTAGCTTCAATGGCTGTTGCAAAAGCATATGCTGATTATGTAGAAACTAAATATTCTACTACACCACCTTCAACAACTGCTTGGAACAAATCTGTAACAGTACCTACAGCTGATGCTAGTAAATATTCTATAGCAGATGGAACTATTACTATTACTCAAAAAACAGCTGAAAATAAAACAGTCACAGGAACAATTAGTGATCAGGGTGCAATTACATGGAATGCACCAAAATAATAGAATAGCTAGATAAAAATTTACAATGCCATACGCACACATCGTGTGTATGGCTAAAATTTTAAAAAGACTAAAGAAAAAAAGAAAAGTTAGAAATATAAAAAGAGGAAAGAGTTTATATGGATATATTTTTTTATACAATTATATTTATAATAGGTGCTTTTTTTGGTAGTTTTTATACTCTTGCTGTGTATAGAATACCAAAAAGAGAGGATATATTAGTAAAACATTCATATTGTCCTAATTGTAATCATAAATTAGGATTTTTAGACTTGTTTCCTATTTTTAGCTATATATTTTTAGGTGGAAAATGTAGATATTGCAAAGAAAAAATAAGACCACGTTATTTAATATTGGAAGTTTTATCGGGAACACTTTTTGTTTTATTTGCATATTTAATGGGATTAAATATAGAACATTTAAGTGTATTTAAATTAATAGAATTTGGATTTTTTGTTTTATATTTAACATTTATTATATTAATGCTTGGAATTGATTTGGAAAACAAAAAGATTGATAAAGCTGTAAATATATATGGAATTGTAATATCTATAATATATATGTTATATCTATGCATAGTAGAAAAAGCTAATATATATAGATATGGTATATATTTAGTATTATACATAGTGATGCTTACTTTAGATACTATTACTTTAAAGAAGTATGCAAAAAGTACATATGTAAATGGCATTTTAATTATGCTAATAACTATGGCTATATTTGTTGGAGAATACATAACAATAATTTCAATAATATATACACTTTTAATAATCGCAGTATACTTATTATTATACAAGTTAAAGAATAGAAAAAGAAGAAAAAATGTGAAAACTGATAAAGAATTATCAAAACAAATGCCAATAGGATTTTATTTAGGAATATCAAATATTTTAGTTTTAATAGTAGTAATGTCCTATATAACGAAGATACTATAAAGGAGTAATTTATGAAAAGTGAAAAAGGATTTACAGGAGTAGATATAGCGATTTCAATTATTGTTATGACAATGTTTATTGCTGTAATTGCATTATTAATAAGTAGATTTAATGGCTCATCAAATGAAATGGAATTAAAATCTGAAGCAGCTGATATTGCAATACAAGAAATAGAAAAAGTAAAAGCGGCTGGAATAGATAATGCACAAAATGAAGAAAGTGAGATATCAGAAAAACCAGGGTTTTATAAAAAGATAGAAATTGTAGATTATGCTGTTAATAAACCAGATAAGGTAGAAGGATTAGTAAAAAAAGCAACTGTAACCATATCATATATTTATAAAAATCAAGAACAAGAGGTTAAATTATCAACTATACTTGAAAAGGAGTTTTAAGATGAAAAAACAAAATGGTATAACATTAATATCATTAACAATATATGTAATAGCATTATCGATAATAATAGGAATTCTTGCAACTACGAGTACATTTTTCTATAAAAATGTTGATAATACAAAAGAAAAAATAGAACCGTTAACAGAATTTACAAATTTTAATAGTTTTTTTGTTCAAGAAATAGAGAAAAATAATATAAGAATTAAATATTGTGCATCAAATTATATTATATTTACTAATATTAATACATCAGAAGATATAAAATATATATATATAGATTTTGATAAAGCAATTTATCGAGATAGTGGAGAAGATGGACAAGATAATAAAGAAACCTTTAAAATAGCAAGAGGAATAGAAAGTTGCACATTTTCAGAAGAAATTCAAAATGGAAAATCAAAAATAACTGTTAATTTAAAATTAGGAGAAAAAGAGCAGACATACACATATATTTTAAATGATTAAAATATTTTAAAAGCTTAAAAAGAAAGGAAGAAAGTCTTATGGAAATTAAGAAAAGACAACCAATAGGTGTTGAATTAGTAAAAAGAGGAGTTGTTACTGAAAACGATATTTCAAAAGCATTGGATTATCAAAGAGAAAATCCAAACAAAAAGTTAGGAGATATTTTATATTTTTTAGGTGTTACAGATAATAAAAAACTAATAGAAGCAATTGGTGACATTATTGGAACTAAAGGTATTATTTTAGATGGAAGAACTATAAAAGTAAAATTGACAGATTATATATCTCTAGATGTTGCAAAAGCAAATAAAGCTATACCTTTTGAAGTATCTTCAGGAAAAATAAAAGTATGTTTTGCAAACACTGTAAATTCTAAGGCAATGGATACAGTAAGATTATTACTTTTAAATAAAGGACTTGTTATGGATAGTTATATTACTTTTGAAAGTGATATTGATAGAATACTAAAATCACTAGGAGGATCAGCAACAAGTAACTTAAATGTTTCTGGAAGTGATACGGTAACAAGTTTAGTAGATAGTATCATAAAGACAGGAATGGAAAGACGTGCAAGTGATATTCATATTGAACCATTAAAAGATAAAGTAAGGGTAAGATATAGAATAGATGGTGAATTATTCACAGCAGCAAATGTATCAAAAGATAAACAACAACAAATTATAGGAAGATTAAAAGCAATATCAAATATGCATCAAGAAAAACAAGAATCTCAAGATGGTAGAATTTTGCTTTATGATGATTATAATATAAGGGTTTCTTCACAACCAAACATATATGGAGAAAAATTTGTTTTAAGATTACTAAAAAAAGATGCAGATATAAGAAATATATTTGAATTAGGATTTCCAGGAACAGAAGAAGATTTAAAGAAAAGTATAAATAAGAAAAACAGTATAACTATAATGGCAGCACCAACAGGAGAAGGAAAAACTACATCACTATATAGTATAATAGATTTTTTAAATAGACCAGAAATAAATATAACAACAATAGAAGATCCAGTTGAAATAAGAATAGATGGATTAAATCAAATAGAAATAGATGCAAAGTCATCATTCTCAGGATCACTTAGAACAGTTTTAAGACAAGACCCAGATATTATTTTAGTTGGAGAGATAAGAGATAGAGAAACTGGAGAAATAGCTATTCAAGCAGGACAAACTGGACATTATGTACTATCAACAATCCATACAATAGATAGTGTTGAAGTTATTACAAGATTAAGAAAAATGGGACTTTCAGACTATGATATATCAAGTACTTTAGCAACTGCAATATCTCAAAGATTAGTAAGAAAATTATGTCCCGAATGTAGACAAGAAAGAGAATTTAATGAAGAAGAAAAAAGGATAATTGATCTAATTGGGAAAAAATATAATGTTAATTTTGATTTAAATGCGAAAACTTATACTGCAGTAGGATGTAAGCATTGTAATAATACTGGATATTATGACAGAATAGGAGTATTTGAAATATTAAATATAACAGACGAAGTTAAAAGTGAAATAGTAAATGGAAAATCAAGTATGGAAATAAGAGCTAAGGCTTTAGAACAAGGATATAAACCATTAGTTGTTGATGGAATAAATAAAGTAATACAAGGACGTACTACTTTAGAAGAATTAAATAAGAAATTGTTAATTTTCTAGATTTTTAAGGAGGAAAGTAAATTATGAATTTAGATGCAATATTAGATGAAGCTATGGAAAGAGATGCTTCAGATGTTCACTTGATATGTGGGAATAAGCCTATGCTTAGAATTGCAAGAGATTTAGTTCCTGTAGAAGGAAGCGAAGTTTTAACTATAGATGATATGAATGAAGTATATGACTATTTAGTAAAAGGAAACATAGATAAAGATGAGGTATTTAATAAAACAAGAAAACTAGATATGTCATATGTTCATAGAGATATTCGTTTAAGGGTCAATATATCCCTATCAGATGATGTTCCAGTATGTACAATGAGATTAATAAAAAATGAATTACCACCATATGAATCATTAGGAGTACCAGATATAGTAAGAAGAATGACTTATCAACCACAAGGACTAATATTGGTAACAGGAAAGACAAACTCAGGTAAAAGTACAACATTAAACTCATTAGTAGATTATATTAATGAAAATCAAAATAAAAAAATATTAACATTAGAAAACCCAGTAGAATATAAACATCATTCTAAAAAATCACTAATTGTTCAAAAAGAAATTGGACAAGGTAAAGATAGTTTAACATTTAGTGATGGTGTTAAAAACTCATTAAGAGAAGATTGTGATATTCTTGTAATAGGAGAGATACGTGACAAAGTGACTATGGAAGCTGCAATAGAAATGGCAGAATCAGGACACTTAGTAATTGGAACACTTCATACAAAATCATGTGCTGAAACAATCGATAGAATGATAAACTTCTATGAAGTAAGAGATCAAGAATCTATAAAATATTTATTATCAGCATTATTAAAATTAGTAGTTTCTCAAAGATTATTAAAAGGAATAGATGGGAAATTAGTACTAGTTCCTGAAGTAATGGTTGTTGATAATATTGTAGCAGGAATAATAAGAAAAGAAAAATTAAGCGTATCAGAAATAGAAGATGCAATACAAAGTAATGCTGATAAAGGAAGTATTGGATTAATTAATTCTTTGGCAGAATTATTTGTCGACGATAAAATAACTTTAGAACAAGCAAAAGCACAAATAGAAGAAAAGAATATTGAAATTTTAAATAGAACAATAATGCAATTAAAAATAAAAAAAGGAAAATAAACTAAAAGGAGGAAAAATAAATGCCTACCTATACGTATAGGGCAATGACCAAAAATGGTTTAGTTGTAAAAAATAAGGTTGAGTCAAGCAGTAAGCAAAATCTGATAAAAACTTTAAAAAACAATAACTTATTACCAATTTCTATTGAACAAATGTCATACAAAACCAGAATTGGAAGTGCCCCAAAAAGACAAAAGAAAAATATAACAGATATTCATGAAATAATGAAAAATGTAAATACTACACAATTAGGAGAAGAAAGGCAAAAGACATTATCGACTAAAGAAAAAATAAATTTATATTTTGCAAGATCTGAAAGAATAACGAATAGAGACATAGTAATATTTACACAAAATTTTTATTTACTAAAAAAAGCAAATTTTAATAATGTTCATGCTTTAAGTACTCTAATTGAAAGTACAGAAAATTTATCTTTTAAAGGAATATTAGAAGATATATTAGCTGGTGTAGAAGCGGGAGAATCTATGTATACAACAATGGAGTATTATTCAAATGTATTTCCATATATATACATTAATATGATAAAAGTAGGAGAGTTATCAGGATCTCTAACAAACTCATTAGAACAAGCAGTAAAATATTTGGATGATACTGAAAAAATGAATAAAAGGTTAAAATCAATATTACTTCCAAATATAGCACAATTCTTACTTCTATTAGTCATGCTATTTGTAGGAACGTTAGTTGCAATACCAGCAATACAAGGCGTATTTGAAGAATTAGGAACTCAAGATACATTACCAGCAATAACATTATGGTTTGCAGATTTTACTAAAGGACTTATGAATAATTGGTATATACCTTTGGCAATTATAGTGGCAATAGTAGCAAGTATAGTATTTTATGTTAGGACACCAAAAGGAAAATACAATTTCCATTATTTTAAATATAAAATGCCTGTATTTGGAGAATTAATTTTTGCAATAGACTTTTCAAGATTAATGAAGGCAATGCTTTTAAATTTAAAAAATGGAATGAGAATACAAGATGCCTTAGATGTAAGTAAAAATGTTGTGCAAAACTATGTTATGCTTTCAATTATAGAAACTTCATTAAATAACATTATAATAGGTTCGTCATGGATAGAGCCATTTGAAAAATCAGGATTAGCAAACCCTATGATAACAGAAATGTTAAAAATAGGTATGCAAACAGATTTAACTGAGATGATGGAAAAATTAGTTGAATATATGGAAATTGACATTGATAATATAATGCAAAAAGTTATGAAAGCTTTACCACAAATAGTTTATGCTATAGTTGGTGCAGTATTAATTTTCTTCGTACTAGTTGTATTAGTACCATGTATCCAAGTTTATATGGGAAATTTCTTATTCTCAGCATATGGAGTATAAAAATAAAAAACAAAAATATGAGAGCAGAAATATTCTGCTCTTGTTTGCAATAGGAGGTAATTTATAGTGAAAATAGGAGTAGATATTGGTGGAAGTCATATTGCAATAGGAGTTGTAAACAATAATGGAATAATTGTGGAAAAAATAGAAAAAAGATTAACTAAAGAAGAAAAAATTGATATAAAAAAATCAATTGAGGATTATATAATTTCAAATTCATTAAGTTTTATGGAAAAATATAAAACCCAATCAATAGGAATAGCAATGCCTGGAACAGCAATAGAAGGAGTAATTATGTCTTCTGGAAATGTTGGCGTTAAAAATTACAATTTGGCTGAAAAAATAAAAGAAAAAATAAAATTACCAATTACAATTAGAAATGATGCAAAATGTGCTGCAATTGCAGAAAATACATATGGATCCTTAAAAGGATATGATAGAAGTATATTTTTAACACTTGGAACAGGAATTGGAGGAGCTGCTTTTGCAGATGGAAAATTACTAAAGGCAGGAAATAGACCAGGATATGAATTTGGACATATGGTAATTGAAAAAAATGGAATAGAATGTACTTGTGGTAGAAAAGGTTGTTTTGAAAGATATGCATCAATGAAAGCATTTAAAAATAATTTAAGAAAAGTTTTAGGACTAGATGAAACTACTAGAGGAGAAGAATTATTAAATATGATACGAAATACAAAACCAGGAGATAAAGATTATGAAACAATACAAAGTGTAGTAGAAGATTTTATTGATAATTTAAGCTTAGGAATAGTTAATTTAATAAATATATTTGAACCACAAGTAATTGGAATAGGTGGAAGTTTTATACATTTTGAAGACGTATTCTTAGAAAGATTAAGAGAAAGAATAAGGAAAGAAGCGGGAGAAAAAGCTTTAAGGGAAGAATTTGAAATAAAATCAGCAGTATTAGGAAATGATGCAGGAATCATTGGAGCAACATTATAAAATGGAACAGTAGGGACAGTGATAAATTGTTTCATTTTAGTTATAATAGATAAATATTTATAATAAAGGCATAGAAAATTATTTCTATGTCTTCATTACATTAGTAAGAATTATTTACAATTTGGTATTCTAATTATTGAACCTGCATAAATCAAATTAGGATTTTGAATGTTATTTAGCATAGCAATTTCTTGTACAGTATCTCCGTATTTAAGTGCAATCGCACTTAAAGTATCACCATATTTGATTTTATATAAAATTTTACCACAAGAATTATCACCACCAGAAATAATAGAAGATGTAGCTATTATAAATCGTTGACCAGGGTAAATTAAATTAGGATTTTTAATTACTGGATTTAGCGATACTATACTAGATACAGTTGTTCCATAATTTAAGGCAATTTGACTCAATGTATCTCCTTTTTTAACTGTATATACAATAGTTCCTGAAGATGAAGAAGTAGACGATGTTTGTATTACAAATTGTTGACCAGGATAAATTAAATTAGGATTTTTAATTATTGGATTTAGTGATACTATACTTGATACAGTAGTTCCATATTTAAGTGCAATTTCACTTAAAGTATCACCAGGTTTTACAGTATAAGTAATTGTGTTTGATGTACTTGCATCAGGAGTTATTGGTATTTCAGACTCAGGAATATCTATATCTGAAGATAAAAAAATACCATCTGTAAATTGATTTCTATCAACATAACCAGATATACCATTTACAGTTCCTGTGCTAGTATATTGCCAACCAACCCAAGTATCCCATTTTCCATTACTTCCAGGACTACTCACACCATAGTTTGCAACCCAAAGAGGATATTTAGTAAGTTCACTACTAAATATTGTTCTGGCAGAATAGCTATTGCTATAAATAACAGTTTTAGAATTTGTAGTAGTTTCTAAAGTTTCTAAAAATGCTTTTGAGATATTATTAATTTCTGTTACAGATAAATCACCAAAGTTCTCAAAATCCATAGCAAGCCTACAATCAATATGTTTTCCATTAATAACTTTAGCAAAAAATAGAGCCTGTTCTCTAGCTTGTGCTACAGTTCTTGCAGTTACATAATGATAAAATCCTACTTTCAAACCATTTGCCCTTGCATTATTATAGTTCGTTTCAAAATAAGGGTCAATAAAAGATCGTCCCTCACTAGATTTTATATATACAACTTCAATCCCAGAATTTTTAACAGCTCTAAAATCAATATTTCCTTGCCAATTGCTTACATCAATTCCCTGGTAAATTTTATCACTAGAAGGACCAAAAGCAAGGCTGGAAATATTACTAAATGATGTAAAAATTAATAGAAAAACAAGTATGGAAAAAATGCTTTTTTTAATATGTTTTGTTTTCATATATAACCTCCTTTCTTATAAATTTGAGATAAGTTCTCTATAGATAATATGCAAAAATTAGCTATTAGGAGATAGAAATAAAATTTTATAAAGTCATTGACAGTTACAAACAATTGTTTTATAATTACGGCTAAATAATAAAAATGGAGATGATGTCAAATGAACAAATTAGAAAAGAATCAAAATTATACTAATGAAACATTTGAAAATATTAAACATATTGATGAAAATGGTGTTGAATATTGGCTTGCAAGAGAATTAAAAAATGTTTTAGACTACAAAGAATGGAGAAAATTTGAAAATGTAATTAATAAAGCAAAAGAAGCATGTGAAAACAGTGCTATCAGCAGTATTGAACATTTTGTCCATGTCGACAAGTTGTCAAAACGTGCTAATAATGCGGAAGTTAGCATTAGAGATTATAAACTAACTCGTTATGCTTGTTATTTAATTGCACAGAATGGTGATAGTAGGAAAAAGGTAATTGCTCTTGCACAAACATATTTTGCAATTCAAACTAGAAAACAAGAAATAAGTGAAAAAGAATATAGTATGTTAACAGAAGATGAAAAAAGATTTTATCAAAGAGATTTAACAAGAAAAGGAAATTATTCATTAAATCAAACAGCTAAAAAATCAGGAGTAAAAAACTTTGATAAATTCCATAACGCTGGTTACAAAGGTTTATATAATGGAGAAAGTGCTGATGATATTGCAAAAAGAAAAGGTTTAAGATATAGAGAAGATATATTAGACAATATGGGAAGTGATGAACTTATAGCTAATTTATTTAGAATTTCTCAAACAGAACAAAGACTAAAAAGAGATAATGTAAAAACAGAAAAGAAAGCTTGTGATACTCATAATAAAATTGGAAAAATAGTTAGAAAAGCAATAAAAGAAGCAGGTCGGAACTATGCCAGAAGATTTACCAACTCCTAAAAAGAGTTTAAAACAATTAGAAAAGGAGAATAATAGAAGTATAAAAATAAAATAACTGATAGCTAAATGATAAAAAAGTAATTTAGAAGATTTGACACAACTTTGATTATAATGTACAATTTTGTTTAAAATAATGATAGGGTGAAATATGATGATTAAAAATATAATATTTGATTGTGGAAGGGTTTTAATAAAGTTTAATCCAATAGAAATTGTTAGCAGAATACTTCCTGAAATAAAAGAGAAAAGTTTGCTTTCAAAAGAAATATTTGAAACTGCAGTATGGCAACTTTTAGATAAGGGAGTAATTAGTAAAGAAGAAGCTTATGGTACAATATGTAGTAGATTGCCTAATAATTTACATGAACACTGTAAAATAATATTAGATAATTGGTATAATGAGTTAGATGAAATTCCAGATACATTAAAACTAATGAAAGATTTAAAGAATAAGAATTACAATATATACATTCTTTCTAATTTTAATTGCGATTTTTATAAAGAAATAGATAATCTTGGAATAAAAGATATACTATCAGGTCAAATAGTATCTTCAGAAGAAAAATATTTAAAACCAGATAAAGAAATCTATTTAAAATTATTTGAAAAATATAATTTGAATCCTTCAGAATGTTACTTTATTGATGATAAAGAAGAAAATATAGAAGCGGGAAAAAAATTAGAAATGGATGGATTTGTTTTTAAAGATAATGTAGAAGAATTAAAAAGTGATTTAATAAATAAAGGAGTAAATATATAAAAATAAAAGCTTATTTTCATTATGGGAAATAAGCTTTTAAAGAAAATTTAATAAAAGGCTTGCAATTGATGTAAAAATTTGGTACAATAGTTAGCGTATTAATCACACAAAGAGAGTTTTGAGGGAAGTGCCAAGAAAATTGGTCCTAAAAAATGAAGAACTTTGTGGAAGAAATAACAAAAAGGGAGGAATTAAAAATGGCAGTAGTTGCAATGAAACAATTACTAGAAGCAGGTGTTCATTTCGGACATCAAACAAGAAGATGGGATCCTAAAATGGCTGAATACATATTCCAAGCTAGAAATGGAATTCACATCATCGATTTACAAAAGACATCAAAAAAATTAGACGAAGCATATAGCTTTGTTAAAGAACAAGCAGAAGAAGGAAAAACAGTTCTATTTGTTGGAACAAAAAAACAAGCACAAGAATGCATGAAAGAAGCTGCATTAAAATGTGGAATGTACTATGTCGATCAAAGATGGTTAGGAGGAATGCTAACAAACTTTGATACAATTCAAACAAGAATAAAAAGATTAAAAGACTTAGAAACAATGCAAGAAGATGGTACATTTGATGTATTACCTAAAAAAGAAGTTATTCTTTTAAAGAAAGAAATGGAAAAACTAGAAAAAAATCTTGGTGGAATTAAAGAAATGAATGAATTACCAGGAGTTATATTCTTAGTAGATCCTAAAAAAGAAAGAATAGCTATATTAGAAGCTAAAAAATTAGGAATTCCAGTTGTTGGTTTAGTAGATACAAACTGTAATCCAGAAGAATTAGATTATCCAATACCAGGAAATGACGATGCTATTCGTGCTGTTAAATTAATTGCAGATGTAATGGCTAATGCAGTTATTGAAGGTAAACAAGGAGAAAGCTTCGAAGAAGAAGTACAAGAAGAAATTGAAGAACAAGTAGAAGAAAAAGCAGAAGAAGCTTCAATTGAAGAAGTTGTTGCTGAAGAATCAGAAACAAAAAGTGAAGAAGAATAATTAAAATAAAAGAAGAGTGGAGCTTTTCTGCTCTATTCTTCTTTAAGTTTATATAATAAAATTTTAAAGGAGGAAAAATAATGGTTACAGCTAGTCAAGTAAAAGATTTAAGAGAAAAAACAGGTGCAGGTATGATGGACTGCAAAAAAGTTTTAACAGAAACAGATGGAGATATGGAAAAAGCAATTGAATTATTAAGAGAAAGAGGAATTGCAAAAGCTGCTAAAAAATCAGGAAGAGTTGCAGCAGAAGGATTAGTAGAAGCTTATATTTCAGAAGATGGAAAAATAGGAGCTGTAGTTGAAGTAAACTCAGAAACAGACTTTGTTGCAAAAAATGAAGAATTTAAAAACTTTGTTGTAAATGTAGCAAAACAAATAGTTGAAAAAAATCCAGCAGATGTTGATACATTATTAGCACAAGATTCAATTGAAGTACCAGGAAAAACAGTAAATGAAGTATTAGTAGAAAAAATAGCAACAATCGGAGAAAATATGAATATAAGAAGATTTGCTAGATTTGAATCTGAAGGATTAGTAGAAAAATATATTCATGGAGATGGAAAAATAGCTGTTTTAGTAAATATGAGTAAAGGAACTAAAGAAGTTGCAAAAGATGTATGTATGCAAATTGCAGCAGCAAGACCTGAATATTTAAATGAAGCATCTGTTCCAGCTGAAAGAATAGAAAAAGAAAAAGAAATTCTAAAAGCTCAAACAATGAATGAAGGAAAACCAGAAGCTATAGCAGAAAAAATAGTTGAAGGAAGAATTGGAAAATTCTTTGGAGAAATTTGTTTAGTAGATCAAGCTTTTGTTAAAGATCCAAACAAAAAAGTTTCTCAATTATTAAAAGAAACAGATAGTGAAGTAGTAGAATTTGCAAGATTTGAAAAAGGTGAAGGAATCGAAAAGAAAGAAGAAAATTTTGCAGAAGAAGTTATGAATCAGTTAAAGAAATAAAAAATTATCCCAAGTTTTGAATAATCAAAATTTGGGATTTTTAAAATGGTAGAAAAATATACGGAAAATATGAATTGAAGTATATTTCAAAATGTAGAAAAAATTAATAAAATCTTAAAAAAGGGCTGTATTTTTTTCTAATATATGATACAATAGGCCTGATAAATAAAAAAGAGGAGTGAAACAATGTCTGAATTAAAATATAAAAGAGTACTTTTAAAATTAAGTGGAGAAGCATTAGCTGGAAAACAAAAGACAGGAGTAGATGTAGAAACAGTAGGAAAAATATGTGATAAAATTAAAGAAATAGTAGATATGGGGGTTCAAGTTGCAATAGTTGTAGGAGGAGGAAATTTCTGGAGAGGAAGAAATGGACACCAAATGGAAAGAACAACTGCAGATTATATGGGAATGCTTGCAACTGCTATGAATGGATTAGCATTGCAAGATGCATTAGAAGCAAGAGGACTTTTTTCAAGAGTACAAACAGCAATAGAGATGAGAGAAATTGCAGAACCATTTATACATAGAAAAGCAGAAAAACATTTAACTAGAGGAAGAGTTGTTATATTTGCATGTGGTACTGGACATCCATACTTTACAACAGATACAGCAGCTGTACTAAGAGCTACAGAAATAAACGCAGAAGTAATATTACTTGGGAAAGCAATAGATGCTGTATATTCTGCGGATCCAAAAATAGATCCAAATGCAACAAAATATGAAGAAATATCTTATATGGAAGTTTTAGAAAAAGACTTAAAAGTAATGGATTCAACAGCTACAGCAATGTGTAGAGATAACAAAATGCCACTACTTGTATTTGGGATAGAAGACCCAGAAAATATAGTAAGAGCAGTAAAAGGTGAAAAAATAGGAACAATAGTAAGATAAAATTATAAAATATAAAATGAAACAAAAGGTGACTGTCCAAAAATGTTTCAAAATTAGGAGGTTAAAAATGGATTATACAAGTTTAAAAGAAAAGATGGATAAATCAATAAGTATTTATAATGAAAAATTATCAGAAGTAAGAGCAGGAAGAGCAAATCCTGCAATATTAAATAAGGTGAAAATAGATTATTATGGTACACCAACACCAATTAATCAAGTTGCAGGAATATCTGTTCCTGAAGCAAGATTAATTGTAATTCAACCATGGGATGCAAGTATTTTAAAAGAAATTGAAAAAGCAATATTAGCATCAGATATAGGAATTAATCCAAATAATGATGGAAAAGTAATAAGACTAGC
>CAMKEH010000016.1 GCA_946411515.1 uncultured Clostridium sp. | reverse complement strand
AATCGAGGGCTTAACCACAATAAAGTAATCGATAACTAAAACAATAACCTAAAAAGTATTCATCTATGTATTTTTGAGTGTGCTTATACACTATAATTTTCTAGTGACGATGACATTTAGGGTAATACCTGTTCCCATCCCGAACACAGAAGTCAAGCCTAAGTGTGCCGAAAATACTTGTGGGTTACCCTGCTGGGAAGATAGGTTGTTGCTAGATTTTTTTTGTTTAAAAATAGACTAGAGATTAGTTGTTGCTAATTTGTAGTCTGTTTTTAATTTGAAAATTTTAAATTTTTGCAAAATATTGAAAAATATGGTAAAATATAATTAGTGAAAAATAAAAACGGAGGATAAATGTATGGAGAAAAATTTATATGAAATATTAGGATTAAGCGAAGAACAAGTATTATATTTTTTAAATGCTAGCGATGAAAATGAGCAAAATGAAGAAAGTATAAAAATGAGAGATGAAATAGTAAGAAATGCTTATGAGAAACGTAAAATAGAAATAGAAGACCAATATGTAAAAGAGACAGAAAAGGCTAATGAGGAAAATAATCATAGGATTGAAATTATTAATCTAACTGATAAATTCAGCAAACCATCAGATGTGAATATAAAGAGAAAAGAAGATAGTCTTGCGAATAATAAGTTAGAATTTGATAAAATTATTGAAACGATTACTAATAAACATGAAATTGATGTTCAAACCTTAGAATATGCATACAAAAAGTTAAAAACTGAACAATTAAGACAAGAATATAATAAATACTTAGAATTCCAAACTCATGAAAAAGAAATGGAAGATATTGCTAAAAATTTTGAAAGACAACATAGGATAGAAAAATGTGATAAACATGATAAATATAATCCGGCTCTATTAGAAACTATACATGATGGTAAATTAAATGGTGAAAAAGCAGTATTAAGAAAACCTACTAAGGAACCGATAACAATTGATTTAAATGATGAGCGTAGTATAAGAATAAAGCAAACTGGGACAGTCTATTATAGGAATGTAACAAGTGCTTATAATTCGTATATTAATGAATATGAAATAACAAGAGATGTGGATGGAGAAGAAAAAACAGATACGGTATATACTGAATTATCATTATTAAGGTTAGGAACTACTAGAAAAAATAATGAATTAGTTGATCCAAATTATTATGATTGTGTTGTAAATAAATTATTATCAGAAGAGGCAATTGAAGGTGCTAAAAAGTTTAATGGTGGATATATCGGTTTAATAGAAGAAGAAAATGGGCAGTTAGATACAACAATAGATAAAGATGAAATATCTACAGAGGATCTAGAAAACTTAGCAGCAGTAATGGCTTTAAGAGAAAGAGAGGAAAGACAGAATAAAGAGCAACAAGAAGGAGAAGATAGATAATGGCAAAAGTAACATGGAAAGCAGGGACTTTTCTATATCCATTACCAGCTGTAATGGTTAGTTGTGGGACAATGGAAAAGTCAAATATTATAACAGTTGCATGGACAGGCATAATAAATACTAATCCAGCTATGGTATATATATCTGTAAGACCATCAAGATATTCTTATGATTTGATTAAAGAACAAGGAGAATTTATTATAAATTTAACAACTAAGGAACTAGCAAGAGCAACAGATTGGTGTGGTGTAAAAACTGGAGCAAAAGTGGATAAATTTAAAGAAATGAAATTACATAAAGAAAAAGCAAAATTTGTGAAATGTCCGATGATAAAAGAAAGTCCAGTTTCAGTGGAATGTAAAGTAAAAGAAATAAAAGACTTGGGGTCTCATCATATGTTTATTGCAGAAGTTTTAGCAATTAATAGTGATGAAAAATACATAGATGAAAAAGGAGCTTTTGATATTTCTAAATGTAATTTAATAGCTTATTCAAATGGAAATTACTATCAAATGGGTAAAAAAATAGGAAAATTTGGATTTTCTGTTCAAAAGAAGAAAAAGTTTAAAAAATAAGTAAAAAAATCCTACAAATTCATTGACATAAGCGTAAAAAAATGATAAAATATGTGAGCATATGTTTTTTGGCATATGCTCACATCGTTTCAAAAAAGTAAAAGGTAAAAATACGGAGGTGTTATTATATGGCAGCAAAAGGACCAAGAGAAAATATAACATTAGAATGTACAGAATGTAAAAGAAGAAATTACATGACTTCAAAAAACAAAAGAAATAATACAGATAGATTAGAAATAGTTAAGTATTGTAAATTCTGCAAAAAACGTACAACACATAAAGAAACAAAATAGTTAGTAAAACTATTTTAAGGAGGAAATTAAATTGGCTAAAAAAGAAATAAAAACAAATAAAAAAGAAAAAAATAGTAAAAACAAAAAAAGCTTTGGAAAAGACTTTAAAGCTGAATTAAAAAAAGTGGTTTGGCCAACACCAAAACAATTAGTTAATAGTACTGTTGCAGTAATAACAATAGTTTTAATTACAGCTGTGATAGTTTTTGCATTAGATGTTGTATTTGAAACTATAAATAAAAATGGAGTTGAAAAAGTAAAAGAAATAATAACTTCTACAAATACTGAGGCAGAAGATACTACTAAAAAAGATGAAGAAAATTCAGTAACTCCAGAAGTTGTAGAATCTGAACAAAATGTAGAAGAAAACAATACACAAGAAAGTGCGCAGTAAAAAAATATTTAGAGGAGGCTAAAAATATGTCTCAAAAAGATTACGATATGGTAGCTAGATGGTATGTAGTACATACTTATTCTGGTTATGAAAATAAAGTAAAAACAGACTTAGAAAAAACAATAAAAAATAGGGAATTAGAAGATTTCTTCTTTGATATAATTGTTCCTATGGAAGAACAAATTGAAATCAAAGATGGAAAAAGAAAAACTAATTTAAAAAAAGTTTTTCCAGGTTATGTTTTAATTAAAATGATTGTAACAGAAGAATCTTGGTATATAGTAAGAAATACAAGAGGTGTTACAGGATTTGTAGGATCAGGAACAGATCCTATACCATTGACAGATGAAGAAATAAGAGCAATGGGATTTGAAGATGTACCAGTAAATGTAGATTATGAAGTTAATGAACAAGTACAAGTTATGAATGGACCATTTGAAGGTTTTGTAGGTACAGTTCAAGAAATAAATACAGAAAAACACAAAGTAAAAGTTTTAGTTTCTATGTTTGGTAGAGAAACACCAGTAGAATTAGAATTTTCACAAGTACAAAAAGTTAAATAATAAAGGGAGGTGCCATTAAAATGGCAGAAAAAGAAATTTCAAATATTATTAAATTACAAATAGAAGCAGGAAAAGCATCACCAGCTCCACCAGTAGGTCCAGCTTTAGGTTCAAGTGGTGTTAATATTATGCAATTCGTAAAAGAATTCAATGATAGAACTGCAAATCAACCTGGAATGATAATACCAGTAGTTATAACAGTATATCAAGATAAATCTTTTGATTTTATAACAAAAGTACCACCAGTTGCAGTGTTAATTAAAAAAGCAATTAAAATTCAAAAAGGTTCAGGAAAACCAAATATGGATAAGGTTGCTAAAATAACAAAAGCACAAGTTAGAGAAATTGCAGAACAAAAAATGCCTGACTTAAATGCTGCTACAATAGAAACAGCTATGAGTATGGTTGAAGGAACTGCAAGATCTATGGGTGTAGTTGTTACAGAATAATGATTTTAATTTTTAAAATATATTTTAAATTGGGAGAGTATATTACTCGTTAGAACCAAAGGAGGTAAAGAAAAATGAAAGTATCTAAAAGATATGCAGAAAGTGCAAAATTAGTTGACAAAACTAAAGAATATGAAGCAAAAGAAGCTTTAGAAATTATAGAAAAAATGCCAAAAACAAAATTTGATGAAACAGTTGAATTACATGTTAAATTAGGAGTTGATTCAAAACACGCAGATCAACAAGTTAGAGGTACAGTAGTACTTCCAAATGGTACAGGTAAAACTCAAAGAGTTTTAGTATTTGCTAAAGGACCAAAAGCAGAAGAAGCTACAAAAGCAGGAGCAGATTTTGTAGGTGCTGAAGAATTAATTCCAAAAATTCAAAATGATAACTGGTTTGAATATGATGTAGTTGTTGCAACTCCAGATATGATGGGTGTTGTTGGTAGATTAGGTAAAGTATTAGGACCAAAAGGTTTAATGCCAAACCCTAAATCAGGAACAGTTACAATGGATGTAACAAAAGCAATAAGTGAAATTAAATCTGGTAAAGTTGAATACAGATTAGATAAAAATAATATTATTCACTTAGGATTTGGAAAAGTTTCATTTGGAGCAGATAAATTATTCGAAAACTATGATGTAATAATGAATGCTATTATAAAAGCAAAACCAGCAGCTGCTAAAGGTCAATATATTAAAAGTGTTGCTATAACAACAACAATGGGACCAAGCATATTTATAAATCAAAAATAAAATGATAGATAAGCCAAAGACAGTAGGCAAAAATTTAAGTCCTACCGAGGTTATTAAAAAGAAAGATTTAAACTCTTTTATTAACCTTGGAATAGGAAATAAAAGAGTTTTTAATTTTTTAATTTTATATATAGATATTTTTGGGAGGTGAAAATTAAATGGCAAGCGAAGTTATACTAAATCAAAAGAAAGCAGAAGTAAAAGAATTAGCTGATAAAATGAAAACTGCTAAATTAATACTTTTAACAGAATACAGAGGAATTAATGTTGCTGATGATACTAAATTAAGAAGAGACTTAAGAGGAGCAAATGCTACATGTAATGTTATAAAAAATAATATAACAAGAAGAGCATTAGCAGAATGCAAACTAGAAGGATTAGAAGACAAACTAGTAGGACCTACAGCTGTAATAATGAGCCAAGAAGACTACTTAGAAGCTTCTAAAACAATTTATAAATTCAGCAAAGATAATGAATACTACAAAATTAAAGGTGGAGTAGTTGATGGCAAAGTAATGACAGCTGAAGAAATCATCACACTTGCAAAATTACCATCAAGAGAAACTTTACTATCTATGCTTGCTGGAGCATTATTATCAAATATTTCAAAAGTTGCAGTTGCATTAAACGAAGTTAAAAAACAAAAAGAAGCAGGAGTTGAAGTAACTGAATCTGAAGTAAAAGAAGAACCAGCAAAAGTAGAAGAAAAAGCAGAAGAAGTTAAAGAAGAAAAACCAGCTACAGAAGAAGTAGCAAAAGAAGCTGAGGTTAAAGAAGCTCCAGCAGAAGCTGAAGAACCAAAAGCTTAAATAAAAAATAAGAGTTGTGAACTTATATCACTAAGAAAATTTTAGGAGGATTTAAAAATGGAAAAAATAGAAAAGTTAATTGAAGAAATCGACGCTTTAACAGTTGTTGAATTAAATGACTTAGTAAAAGCTATCGAAGAAAAATATGGAGTATCTGCAGTAGCAGCTGCAGCACCAGTAGCAGGAGGAGCTGCAGCAGGAGCAGCAGCTGAAGAAAAATCATCATTTGATGTTGTATTAGCAGAAGCTGGAGATCAAAAAATAAAAGTAATCAAAGTAGTTAGAGATGCTACAGGATTAGGATTAAAAGAAGCTAAAGATTTAGTAGACGGAGCACCAAAAACAATTAAAGAAGGAGCTAGCAAAGAAGAAGCTGAAGATTTAAAAGCTAAATTTGCTGAAGTTGGAGCTGTTGTTGAATTAAAATAATTCCAAAAATATTTTATAGAATAAATAACAAAATTTATTAACAAGCCTTTTAGGGCTTGTTTTTTTATAGAAAAAAGTATATAATATAAACCATATTGAGAATAGGAGTGATTTTTGATGAAAGTATCTAAAGAAGAGATTTTACACATAGCAAATCTTGCAAGGCTTAATTTAGAAGAAAATGAAATTGATAACTATATAGAAAATTTAGATGACATACTAAATTTTGCAGAAGTAGTAAATAATGCTCCAGTAGAAGGATTAGATGTAACAATAGGAGCAAATGAAGCAAAAAATGTATTTAGAAAAGATGAAGTAAAAGTATTTGGAGATACAGAAAGCTTATTACAAAATGCAGAAACAACAGAACAAAATATGTTTAAAATACCAAAAGTAATAAATTAGGGGATTATATGATAATAGGAATAGATATAGATGATACAATTTGTAATACATATGATAGTATGTTTCATGATGGAGCAAAATACACAATTGAAGAACTTGGAAGAAGCGGAAAAATACATAAAGAAAACTTAAATACTCATATGTATTGTAAAGATATGTATGGCTGGAGCTTTGAAGAAGCAACAGACTTTTTAAATAAATATTATGAATCAATAATGAAAGAAGTAAGACCGATAAAATATGTAGCAGAAGTTATTAAAAAATTAAGACAAGAGGGAAATAAAATATACCTTATTACTGCAAGATTTACAAATAAAAATTTTGATATAAAAGAAGTGACTAAAAGATGGTTAAGAGATAATAATATTGATTATGATGAAATATTTTTTGATTGTACAACAAAAGCGGATTTAGTAAAAGAAAAAAATGTTGACATATTTATAGATGATAGTTTCTTAAATTGTGAAGAGGTATCAAAATTAGGAATAAAGACATATATATTCAATACTATCGTAAATGAAAATCTTGAGAATGAAAATATAGAAAGAGTATATTCTTGGCCACATGTTTATCAAGAAATAAAAAAGTTTAAGGAGGAGAGTTAATGGATATTACAGAATTAACAGTTCATGAATTACAAGAAAAATTAAAAAATAAAGAATTGACAATTACTCAAATAACAAAAGCATATACAGATAGAATTGCTGAAAAAGAAAAGGATGTAGAAGCTTTTGTCACAGTATTATCTGAAGATGCAAATAGTAAAGCAAAAGAGATTGAAGAAAAAGTAAACAGTGGAGAAATAACAGGAGAGTTTGCAGGAATTCCAATTGGAATAAAAGATAATATGTGTACAAAAGGAGTAAAAACAACATGTAGTTCTCGTATGTTAGAAAATTTTATAGCTCCATATGATGCAACAGTTGTGGAAAAATTAAATAATGAAAATATGATAAATTTAGGTAAACTTAATATGGATGAATTTGCTATGGGAGGTTCAACAGAATATTCATATTTTAAGAAAACTAAAAATCCATGGAATTTGAATAAAGTACCAGGAGGATCTTCAGGTGGATCTGCAGCAGCAGTTGCAGCAAACTTAGTCCCTTGGGCATTAGGCTCTGATACAGGAGGATCAATTAGACAACCATCAAGTTTTTGTGGAGTTGTAGGATTAAAACCAACATATGGATTAGTATCTAGATATGGATTAGTAGCATTTGCTTCATCATTAGATCAAATAGGACCAATTACAAAAGATGTATATGATAGTGCAATGTTATTAAATTTAATAGCAGGACATGATGAGAAAGATACAACGTCTTCAAATATAGAAAAGAAGGACTATACAAAATGCTTAAAAAATGATGTTAAAGGACTGAAAATAGGTGTACCAAAAGAATTTTTTGCAGAAGGTATAAATGAAGAAGTAAAAAAATCTTTAGAAACTGCTATAGAAAAATATAAAGAAATGGGTGCTGTTGTAGAAGAATGTTCATTAGATATAGCAAAATATTCTTTAGCAACTTATTACATTATAGCATGTGCTGAAGCAAGTTCAAACCTGGGAAGATTTGATGGAATTCGTTATGGATATAGGGCAAAAGATTTTAAGAATTTAAGAGATTTGTATAAAAAATCTAGAAGTGAAGGATTTGGCAAAGAAGTAAAAAGAAGAATAATACTAGGAACTTATGTGTTATCTTCAGGATATTATGATGCTTATTACAAAAAAGCACAACAAGTTCGTACATTAGTTATGAACGAATTTAATAAAGCTTTTGAAAAATATGATGTAATATTAACACCAACATCACCAACAGTAGCATTTGATATTGGTTCAAAATCAGATAATCCTTTAGAAATGTATTTGGCTGATATCTGCACAGTTTCTGTAAATATTGCAGGATTACCTGGAATATCAGTACCATGTGGCGTAGATAGCCAAGGTATGCCAATAGGTATGCAATTAATAGGAAACAAATTCCAAGAAGAAACTATATTAAATGCAGCTTATACTTATGAACAAGCAACAAAATTTAGAGAAAAATATAAACCTGAAATATAAGGGAGGAAAATAAATGTCAAGAGAAGATTATGAAGTAATTATTGGACTTGAAGTACATGCAGAATTATCTACAAAAACAAAAATATTTTGCTCATGCCCAACAGATTTTGGTGGAGCTCCAAATACACATACTTGTCCAATTTGTATGGCAATGCCAGGAACGCTTCCAGTTTTAAATGAAAAGGTTGTAGAATATGCAGTAAAAGCAGGACTGGCTACAAATTGTACAATATCTAGAGATAGTAAAAATGATAGAAAAAATTATTATTATCCAGATCTTCCAAAGTCTTATCAGATATCACAATATGATAAGCCACTTTGTGAAAATGGAGAAGTAGAAATTGAGACAAAAAATGGAAAGAAAACAATTAGAATTGAAAGAATTCATATAGAAGAAGATGCTGGAAAATTAAATCATGATGAATTTGGTGGAGGAAGCTTAGTCGATTTAAACAGAGCAGGTGTACCATTAATTGAAACAGTATCAAGACCTGATATGAGAAGCGCAGAGGAAGCAGAGGCATATTTAAGAAAATTAAAATCAATATTTGAATATATAGAAGTATCAGATTGTAAAATGCAAGAAGGATCTTTAAGAGCTGATGTTAACGTATCTGTTCGTAAACCAGGAGAACCATTGGGAACTCGTACAGAAATGAAAAATATGAACTCATTTAGAAGTATAGTAAGAGCAATCGATTATGAAGTAGAAAGACAAATAGATGTAATTGAAAATGGAGGAAAAGTAATTCAAGAAACATTAAGATGGGATGATGTATCTGGAAAAACATTTCCTATGAGAGATAAAGAAGATGCTCAAGATTATAGATATTTCCCAGATCCAGACTTAGTTGCAATTAAATTATCAGAAGAATATATTGAAAACATTAAAAAATCTTTACCAGAATTACCAGAAAGTAGAAAACAAAGATATTTGGAAGAATATAAATTATCAGAAAAAGATGCAAATTTAATTACGTCTTCAAAATATTTATCTGACTTATTTGAACAAGCAACAGCAATTTGTAATAATGCAAAAGCAGTAAATAACTGGATTATATCAGATATATCAAGAATACTAAATGAAACAGAAATGGAACCAATACAAATACCATTTGATAGCAATCAATTAGGAAAATTAGTTGTATTAATTGATAATGGAACAATAAGCTCTAGTATCGGTAAAAAAGTTTTAGTAGAACTTTTTGAAAATCCAAGAGATCCAGAAGAAATAATAAAAGAAAAAGGATGGATTCAAATTTCTGATGAAGGTGCAATAAAAGAAGTTGTACTAAAAGTATTAGAATCAAACCCACAATCAATTGCAGATTATAAAGGTGGAAAAGATAAAGCATTAGGATTTTTAGTAGGTCAAGCAATGAAAGAGACAAAAGGAAAAGCAAATCCACAAATGTTAAATAAAATGTTTTTAGAAGAATTAAATAAATAAAAAATAATAAAAGCGAAATAAGATATAAAAATCTTAAGTCGCTTTTTATTATATTAATTGTTTTTTTATTCCATCTACAACAAAACCACAAATAATAAATTCAATACTAAAAATTATACTAAGTTTAAATATTGCTATACCTATATTATAAAGAAATAGTGATTTTGAAAATAAATATGTACTAAGTATTGTAAGAGAAATTAAACATAAGATACCACAAAATTTCAAACCATTTTTTAATATAGAATTTGTTACTTTTTCAAAATGTTTATAAACATCAATTATTTTATTAATCATAATACACCTCTTAAAATAAGTATCTATAATAATCTTATCATGCGAAATTAATAAAAACAATGGAAATATTTAGCACGTCTATAAATGAGTAAAACTACTATAAATAGCTAATAAACGACCAATTATTATAAAAATTATTGACTTTTGGTCAATAATATAGTATTATATATGTGAAAAATCAGCACATATATAAGATAAATTTAATGTGCAGAAGAAGGAGGATATTATGTTTAATTTAATTAACTTATGGAATCAATTTTTAAATGGATTACCTAACATAATAGCAGCAATATTAATTTTGGTATTCGCATTTTTATCTGCATTAATAGCAAAATTAATAGTTAAGAACTTAATGAAATTATTTAAAATTGATGTAGCATTTGAAAAAGCAGGACTAGATGAAGAAAAAAGAGAAAAAACAAAAGAATTTATAGGAAAACTTGCATACTTAATAATCTTTATATTATGGATGCCAGGATTCTTTGGAAAACTTGGATTAGATGGAGTAGCAACACCAATTATTTCTATGATGAATAATATTTTATCATATGCTCCAAATATCATTGGTGCAATATTGCTACTAGTTGTAGGACTTTTTATTACAAAAACAGTAAAAGAATTAGTTTTACCAATTCTAAAGAAATTACCAATTGATAAATACATGAAAAAGGCAGGAGTTGAATCAAAAGAAACAAACTCTGTAGTTGAAGTTTTAGCAAATTTTATATATGTAATAATTGTAATACCAATTATTATAGGAGCATTAAATGTATTAAAAATTGATGCAATATCAACACCAGCAACTGAAATGTTAAATATAATTTTAGCATATATACCAAAAGTTGCTTTAGCACTTGTAATATTCTTTGTTGGAAACTTTATTGCAAAACTAGCATTTGCTTTACTTGAAAAAGTATTATTATCAGCTGGATTAGATAGAGTATCAGATAAAGTATTTGAAGGTTCAGGAACTAAAGTTAGTAAAGATTTATCATTATCAAAAGTTGTAGCATATATAGTAAAATATGTAATAATTGTATTCTTCTTAGTACAAGCATTTAATGTAATTGAATTAGATATATTAACAAACATCGGAAGTGCAATTATTGGATACTTACCATATGCAGTAAGTGGAATTATAATGCTAGGAATAGCAGTTTTACTTGCAAATTATGTTCAAAAATTAATGTTAAAGAGCTTTCCAGATAGCAAAGTAACTGCTATGATTGTTAAAATTTTAATAATAGCAGTTGGAGTATTTATTACATTATATCAATTAGGAATAGCAACAGCATTAATAAACTCTGCATTTATTATAATATTAGGAGCTATTGCTGTAGCATTTGCTATAAGCTTTGGAATAGGGGGCAGAGAATTTGCTTCAAATATGTTAAAGAGAGCAGAAAAAACAATAGACGATAAAATGAAAAAATAATTTGATATATAAAAAAAGAAGTGATATAATATCTTAAAATACTACCTTTTTATTAAGGTAGTATTTTAGTATAAAAACAAAGGATGTATAACAAATGACACCAAAACAAATAAGAGAATATATAGATAAAAAAATTAAAAAAAATAGTAAATTTATAAGAATAACATTCTATGAAGTAATGATTGAACTTAATATAAAAAAATCAGAAGAAGAAGACTTTCTAAAAATTGCTAAAGGTAAATTAGAATTAGAAGGATATGATGTTTATTTTACAGGTTCTAGTTATAACTATAATGAAAAAACAAATGAAGTAGAAACAAATGAGTTAATAATAGCATTAAAATAATAATAGTGTAAAAATATAAAGGATATTCTGTATTGGAATATCCTTTTAAAATAAAAACTATGCATAATTTTTATTTAGTTATTTGGCCATAACTGCGTTTAATTTTTTTGATAAACTAGATTTTTTTCTAGCTGCTGTATTTTTAACAATAACACCTTTAGTGCATGCTTGATCTATTTTTTTAGTAGCTTCTGCAAGTAAAGCTTTAGCTTCTTCCATATTTCCTGCAGCAACAGCTTCTTCAAATTTTTTAACAGCTGATTTATATCCAGATTTAATCATATTATTTCTTAAAGTTTTCTTTTCAATTACTTTAACTCTTTTCTTTGCTGATTTAATATTTGGCATTAAAATAGCACCTCCTCTTAGTCTTAATACATTATATAACGTTTAAAATTATATCATATCTAAAAGGAATTTGCAAGCAAAATAAAAAAAACAATTAAAAAAGTCAGTAAAACAAACAAAAATGTTGTAAAATGTTTTAATATATGATATATTTGTAAAGTAAAACAAACAAAGGAGGTAATAAGATATGATAGCAATTGGTAGTGATCATGGTGGATATAGATTAAAAGAAGAAATAAAAAAATATTTAGAAGAAAAAGAAATAGAGTATAAAGATTTAGGGTGCGAAAGCGAAGAAAGTGTAGATTATCCTAATATTGCAAAGAAAGTAGCAAAAGAAGTACAATCTAATAATTGCGATAAAGGAATACTAATATGTCGTTCAGGAATAGGAATGTCAATATGTGCTAATAAATTTAAGAAAATAAGATGCACACCTTGTTATAATGAACAAACTGCAAAATTTTCAAGAATGCACAATGATAGCAATATCTTAGCATTAGGAGCAGATTATGTTACAACAAGTGAAGCAATAAGAATATTAAGAATGTGGATTGCAACAGAATTTGAAGGAGGAAGACATGAAGAAAGATTAAAAATAATAGAAGAAATAGAAAACGAAAACATGAAATAATAGGAGGCAGAACTTATGTGGGGAGATGTAGCAATTGCATTTTTGTTAGCATTTATTGTTGCATTTATGGCAACACCGTATACAATTAAAATTGCACATAAAGTAGGAGCAGTTGATGTGCCAAAAGATGAAAGAAGAATGCATAAAAAAGCAATGCCAAAATTTGGTGGACCTGCAGTTATATTAGGTTTCTTAATTTCAGCAATATATTTAATTATCGTAATGAGTATGGAAAATACTATTAATTTGTTTGGACAAGAAAATTATGGCATGAAACTTTTAGGAATGCTTTTAGGAATAATAGTACTTAGTATAACATGCATAATAGATGATATAAAGACAATAAAACCAATTGTTAAACTTGCCGGACAAACTGTAGGAGCAATTATAGTAGTTGCATTTGGTATACGAATAGATGATATAAATTTAACATTTTTAAATAATATTGAACTTCAAGAAACTATATCTTGTATAATAACAATAATATGGATAGTAGGAGTTACAAATGCAATAAATTTAATGGATGGTTTAGATGGATTATCATCAGGAATTTCAGTAATATCTGCTGTGTCATTATTAATTATATTTGTACTAAATGGATCTCCATTAGTGTCAATAATATTAATAACAGCATTAGCAGGAGCACTAGTTGGATTTTTACCATTTAACTTTTCACCTGCAAAAACTTTTATAGGAGATACAGGTTCAAATTTTATAGGTTTTTCTTTATCAATAATAGCAATACTTGGATTTGCTAAAACATATACATTTGCTGTAATAGTATTGCCATTGATAGTTTTAGGGTTACCTATATTTGATACTTTGTGGGCAATTATAAGAAGATTAATTAAAGGAAAATCAATAAAAGCAATATTTAAAGCAGATAAAGGACATTTACATCATAGAATAGTAAAAAGAGGTTTTGGACAAAAACAGACTGTGTTAATTCTTTATGGAATAAGTGCAACATTTGGTATATTTGCAGTAATATTATTAGATAGTGGAATATGGAAAGCATTATCATTCTTATTAATGGTAATAGTTGCAATAGGATTGGGATATAAAAATTTCCAAGGTGAAAAAAAGGAAGAACAAAAATATGAATGTATAGAGTGTAAATATATTTATAATCCAAAGTATGGAAATGAAAGAGCAGGAATAAAACCTGGAACAGAATTTGATGATTTACCAGAAGAGTGGAGATGCCCAGTTTGTGGTGAAGGAAAAGATATGTTTGAAATACATCAATAAATAAAATAATTAGGAGGTGTAAGTTATTATGTACGTATGTTCAGTTTGTGGATATGTATATGATCCAGAAAAAGGAGATCCTGATAGTGGAATAGCTCCAGGAACATCTTTCGAAGATATACCAGAAGATTGGGTATGTCCTATATGCGGAGTAGGAAAAGACATGTTTCAAAAACAAGATTAGTAAATAAAACTTGGCCTATGTCCAAGTTTTTTATATAGAAAAATAATACAATGATTGGAGAAATAAGATGACAGATAAAATAATAAGATTTTTAGCATATGATGGTAGGATATCTATTGTGTGTGGTAAAACAACAGAATTAGTAGAAAAAGCAAGAAATATACATGACTTAAGTCCTTTAGCTACTGCAACTTTTGGAAGATTACTTACAATTACAACAATTATGGCACAAGAGATGAAAAATTCTTCAGATGTAATAACTGTACAAATTAAAGGAAATGGTAAAATAGGTACAATGCTTGCAACTGCAAACAATTATCCAAAAGTAAAAGGATTTGTTTCAAATCCACATGTAGATTTACCATTAAATGAATTTGGTAAATTAGATGTAGGAGGAGCAGTAGGAAATCAAGGATATATAAATGTTATAAAAGATATAGGATTAAAAGAACCTTATATTGGAATTTCTCCTTTAACCTCAGGAGAGATTGCAGATGACTTTACTAACTATTTTGTAAACTCGGAACAAAGACAATCAGCAGTGGCATTGGGAGTTTTAGTGGATAAAAATGGTGTAAGACAAGCAGGAGGATATTTAATTAATCCTATGCCAGATGCAACCGAAGAAGATATTTCAAAAGTAGAACAGGCAATATTTAAGGCTGGAGCAATTTCAAAAATGCTAGATGACAATTTAAATCTAGTAGATATTGCAAAAAAAGTCACAGGAGATGAAAATATAAAAATACTAGAAGAAAATATTATTCCTTTATATGAATGTGATTGTTCTAAAGAGCATATGGCAGATGGTTTAGCTACTTTAGGTAAAAAGGAATTAGAAGATATAATAGAAAATGAAGGAAAAGCAGAATTAGTTTGTCATTTTTGCAATAAGAAGTATGGATTTTCTAAAGAAGAATTAGAAAATATAAAAAATAGCATAAATGAAACTAAAGAAGACTTGTAATTTATAAAAAAATGTTGTATATTAAGAAAGCAAATAAAAAATAAGAGGAGAATTGAAATGGAAGAAACAATTTTAATTTTTGGACATAAGAATCCAGATACAGATACAATATGTTCAAGCATAGTAAAAGAAAAATTAAATAAAAAATCAGGAAAAGACAATTGTAAAGCAGTAAGATTAGGAAACATTAATAAAGAAACACAATATGTATTAAATTATTTAGGAATAGAAGCTCCTGAATTAATAGAAAAGGTAGAAGAAGGACAAAAAGTTATTATGGTAGATCATAATGATTTTTCACAAAGTGTAGATGGAATAGAAAATGCTAAGATAATTGGAGTAGTAGATCATCATTGCATTGGTAATTTTAGAACATCAGATCCATTATATTATACTGCAAAACCATATGGATGTACTGCAACAATTTTATTTAAAGACTATAAATTAAAAAATTTAGAGATAAGTAAAGAAGAAGCAACACTGATGTTAAGTGCTATAATATCTGACACGTTATTATTAAAATCTCCAACAACAACAGATCATGATGAAAAAGCTTTAAAAGAATTAGGAGAAATAACTGGAATTAATGTAGAACAATATGGTCTAGAAATGTTAAAAGCAGGAACTGATTTAGATGACTTCACAGCTGAACAATTAGTTAATATAGATGCAAAAAGTATAGAAAAAGATGGAAATAAATTTGTTATTGCCCAAGTAAATACAGTTTCTATTCCAGATGTATTAAAAAGACAAGAAGAATTAGAAAATGCTATTTTGAATGAAATAGATAAAAAAGGATTAGTTTTATTTGTTTTAGCAATTACAGATATATTAAACAGTAATTCAGAAATTATTGCCTTGGGAGATAGAACAGATGCAGTAGAAAAAGCATTTGGAAAAACTTTAGTTGATAATAGAATGTTTTTAGAAGGAGTTGTATCTAGAAAGAAACAATTATTACCTGATATTGATAGAAATATATAAAATTATAGAAGATAACTATTTAGAAATAAGTAGTTATTTTTTTTGCTTTAACTCATAAAATTAGATGAAGGTGATGATATGAATGAAAAAATAAAAAATAGAAAAATGACTAGTTTGATAATTATAGCTATATTAATAATTGGAATTGTTAGTCTTAGTGTAATAAATAATAGCAACAATGAAAAAACTATAGAAACTAACTCAAATATATCAAATAATAAAAAAATAGAATGGGGAATAAAAAGAGAAACTGATCATAAACAACCAGATTTAGGAAGTAATAATAAAAAAGTTTTAGAAAAAAATAATGGGATAGCTATTGGAAATAGTGAAAAAAAGAATATTTATTTAACATTTGATGAGGGGTATGAAGCGGGTTATACACCTAAAATTTTAGAAACACTACAAAATAATAATGTTAAAGCGGCTTTTTTCATAACTGCTCACTATGTGAACACTCAAGAAGATTTAGTAAAGCAAATGATAAATGAAGGGCATATTGTAGGAAATCATACAGTAAATCATAAAAGTATGCCAGATTTATCAGAAGAAGAAATAAAAAAAGAAGTAATGGATTTACATCAGGGAGTATTTGAAAGATTTAATTATGAAATGAAATATATTCGTCCACCAAAAGGAGAATTTAGTGAAAAGTCAATGATAGAAACAAATAAATTAGGTTATAAAACAGTAATGTGGTCTTTTGCATATGAAGACTGGAATGAAAATAAACAACCAAATGAAGATAATGCAAAAAAGAAAATACTAGATAACTTGCACAATGGAGAAATAATTCTTTTGCATGGAAATTCAAAAACTAATACAAATATTCTAGATAGTGTGATAAAAGAAGCAAAAAATATGGGATATGAATTTAAATCTTTAGATGAATTTGAAAAATAAGGAAGGTTATCGAAATGAAAAAAAGAGGACAAAATAAGATTGATAAAATATTAGAAATACCTAAAGAAGTGTATACAAATGTACCTAAAATTGTAATTACAGGGTTTGATGAAATGATAATAGAAAATTTCAAAGGAATATTAGAGTATGAAGAATTTTTTGTACAAATAAATACATATGTAGGAGTAATTAATATAAATGGATATGGATTAACATTAGAAAATATGACAAATGATGATATTAAGGTAAAGGGAAAAATAGAAAGTATAGATATAGAAAGAACATTAGATGAATAATAAAGGAGAAAGTGATGTTTATAAAAATATTATTTAGCTATTTATTTGGTTATATAAGAATAAAAGTAGAAGGATACTATATAGAGAGATTTATAAATATTTGTAAAAGTAGTAGAATAACAATATGGAATCTAAAAAGAAACAAAGATATATGTTTATTTTTAAATGTAAGAATTAGTGAATTTAAAAATTTGAGAGAAATTGCAAGAAAAACCAAGTGTAAAATAAAAATACAAAATAAAAAAGGATTTCCATTTTTGCTATATAAATATAAGAAAAGAAAAATATTCATGGTACTATTAGTAGTCATGATATTTTTTATATGGTTATCCTCAAACTTTGTATGGAATGTGGATATTATAGAAGAAAATGCAGAAGAAATTCCAAATATAATTCAAGATTTAGAAAATGTGGGATTAAAAAGAGGAAACTTAAAATTAAAAATAGACACAAAAGAAATAATAAATAAAATAAGATTAAAAAGAAATGATATTGCTTGGATGGGAATAGAATTAAAAGGAACAAATGCAATAGTAAGAATTGTAAAATCTACTAAAAGGCCAGAAATAATTGATGAAAATGAATATTGCAGTATAGTATCAAATAAGGATGGAGTAATAACAAAAATAAATGCACAAAATGGAACAGCAAACGTAAAAGTAGGAGATACAGTAAAACAAGGAGATATTTTAATAAATGGTTGGATGGAAGGAAAGTTTACTGGAGTTAGATATGTTCATGCAAAAGGGGAAGTAGAGGCAAAAGTATGGTACACTAAGAATAAAAAAGTATTATATAATACTACGGAAAAGGAGGAAACAGGGAATTTAGAAAATAAATATGAAATAAAATTTAATAATTTTAAAATAAATTTGTATAAAAAGCTTTCAAAATTTGAAATTTATGATACAATAGAAACAGAAAAAAAATTAAAACTATTTTCAGATTTTTATTTACCAATTTCTATAATCAAAAAAACCAACAAAGAACTAGAAGAAAAACAAAAAGTATATACAATGGAGGAAGCAAAAACTATAGGGATAAAAGAATTACAAGAAGAATTAGAAAAGGAAATTGAAAATAAAGATAGGATTGTAAATAGAAATATTAACACATATGAGCGGAGAAGATGGGGTTGATATTTATGTTACATATGAAGTACTAGAAAACATAGGGACAAATGAAAAAATAGTATTTTGAAGGGATGATTTAGATGGAAGAAAAAAGTCTTAGAATAACCGGAACAAATAAAACATTTTTTACTAAAATAACTACTACTTTAACTAGATTATTAATACCAACTAAAATTAGCATTAATGGGCTATTAATATCTAGAAAAAGAAACAATTTATTAAAGATGTATGAAAATTCTATTTCAGATAATGAAAACTATAATAAAGAAGAATTAGAGAAAAAATATGATTTATCATATGAAGCATATTTAGATTCTTTAGATAAGTATGTTATGGATTCAATATATAAAAAGGTGAAAAATGGAACCGCATCAGAATTTGAAAAAAATGCAATGGCAAAATACTATGAAGTTACAAGTTTAAAAGAAAATGAATATATTGAATATAAATATAGAAAACAAAAATATTTAATAGAACTTGATTATGAAGGAATAAAGGTAAGCTCAAAAGAAGCTTTAATGGAAAGATATCAAAAATTTTATATATCAAAAATGGATTCTTTATATAAATCAATACTAAAAAACTATTCTATAAAAGTTGCTGATAATACTAATATATATGATTCTACAAAAGAATGGATATATACAAAAATATTTTATACTTTACAAGATTATATTGAAAAGATATTATCTTTAAAAATACAAATTAATTATGACGAACATTTAAAAGAAGTTGTTTCAGAATATGAACAATATGAATCATATTCAATAGGAAAATTGGATACAAGAGATAATATAGAAAAAAATATGGTGTTACTTGGAATAAGCAGAAAATTATTTACACATAGCTTACCACTAATTGTTGCAGAACAATGTTATGAAAAATTATTAAAAGATGCAAGAAGCCTAGTGCAAGATACAAAAATTGCTACTAAAAGAGAAAAAGCGTATTCAATGCTAATTAATTTGATTGAAGATTATAATATTAAATTATTATCAACAAAGGTATATTGGGAATCTCCAAAGTTACGAGATGAATATAAGAAGTTTTGGAACAAATATAAAGAAATTTCAAAATTAAAAGAAACAGACTTTATAGAATATGTAAAGCAAAAAGAAATATTATTTATAAAAAATGATATTAAAAACTTAAATAAAACTAAAATAGATTATTCAAAACTTTTAAAATACTATAAGAGAAAATTAGTTGATTATGGGGCAATTAAGGTAATTAGAAATACTTGTAAATCAGAAGGAAAATATATAAAGGTTAAGGAAGTAGCATAAATGTTTGAAATTATTTATAAAGATATAGAACCTAAAGAAGAAAATGAAAGAATAATTAAAAAAGTATTAGATAAATGTTTTAAAGAAGAAAATATTCAAGATTCAAAATTATCAATTACAATAACACTTACTGATGCAAACAATATACAAGAAATAAATAAAAAATATAGAAATATTGATAGAGCTACAGATGTTCTTTCTTTTCCTATGTTTGAAAAGGACGAGCTAAAACAAAAGATAGAAAATAAGGATTTTATAAATGAAGATATATTAGGTGATATAATTATTTCAATACCAAAAGTAGAAGAACAGGCTAAAGAATATGGACATAGTTTTGAAAGAGAATTAAGCTATATGATAGTACATGGATTTTATCACCTGATGGGATATGATCATATAAAAGAAGAAGATAAAAAAGAAATGAGACCAAAAGAAGATAAAATACTAAATGATTTAAATATTTTAAGAAATTAGGAGGAATTCTATGGAAAGTGGAAAAGCAAAAGTCTTAATCATTTTGTTAATAGTAATAATAATTGTTGCAGGAGCTTATCTTGGCTATAAAATATTAAATGACAAAGAAAATATTGAAGGAGAAGAGAAAGTTGCAATAAAAAAAGAAGCACCCAAAACAGTTCAAATTTTTAAAGGAAATGATAGGCCAATAGCTGTAATGATAGATAATCATAGTGATGCATGGCCACAAGCAGGGATTCAAGATGCATATATGGTTTATGAAATAATTGCAGAAGGTGGAGAAACACGTTTGATGGCTTTATTTAAAGGCGCAAATGTAGAAAAGATTGGACCTGTTAGAAGTGCAAGACATTATTTTATAGATTATGCGATGGAAAATGATGCGATATATACACATTTTGGACAAAGCCCACAAGCTGAAAGTGATTTAAAAAAATTTAATATTAATGATATAAACGGAATAGCAGAAGATGGAACAACATTTTGGAGAGTAAAAGATAAATATGCTCCGCATAATGCAGTGACAAGTACAGAAAAATTATTAGCATCTGCTAATAATAAAAAATATAGAACAACTTCAGAAAATAAAAGTGTTTTAAATTATACAGTAGATAATGTAAATCTTGAAGATGGGCAAGGAGCAATTAGTGTTACAATACCACACTCTAATCTTCAAACTGTAAAATATGTATATAATGAAGAATCAAAAGTATATGAAAGATATGCTAGAAATAAAATTCAAAAAGATTGGACAACAGGAAATCCAATAACGACTAAGAACATAATAATAACATTCTGCGATAACTATGCTTTATCAGATAGTGAAAATAAAGGAAGACAAGGTTTAAAAAATATAGGAACTTTTGATGGATACTACATAACAAATGGAAAAGCCATAAAGATTAAATGTATAAAAAGTGCTAGAGAAGAAAAAACTATATACCAAGACTTGGAAGGAAATGTAATTAAAGTAAATGACGGAAATACTTTTGTAAACATTTGTCCAACAAATAGCAAAGTGGTTTTAGAAGCTCCTGCAGTTGAAAAAACACCTACTGCAGAAAATGCTACAGAATAAGAAAGGAAGTTTAATATGAATGTATATGATACAGCAAATAGATTAGCATCAGAAATAAAACAATCAGAAGAATATGCAAATTATAAAATGGCAAAACAAGCTTTAGATTTAAATATAAATTTAAAAGAAAAAATGATGGAGTTTGAAAAAGCTAGATATGAAGTACAATTAGAAATGATGCAAACAGGAAAACAAAACGAAGAAAAATATAAAAAGATGCAAGAATTATATGCAAAATTAATAGAAAATGAAGAGGCAAAGAGATTTTTTGAAGCAGAAACAAAGTTTAATATAGTAATTGCAGACGTAAACAAAATTATTGGCGAAGCAGTAAGAGACGTGATTTAAAATTTCAAAAATGGATTGTATTATATAACTTTTTAATATAAAAATATTAAAAAGGAAGATAAAAAATGGAATTAATAATTATAGCAATAATTGCACTTGTTTTAATAATAGTACTAGGATATATGTTTGAATATAATATGAAAAGAATTAAAAGACTAGAAGATGAAGATAAGGATTTAGATGAAATATCAAAAAAATATCCTAGTAATATAGAACTTTGCAAATGGTATCTAAAAAGATTAAAAAATGAATCAGTAAAAATAGAAGAAGATGAAAATTCTAAATCAAGTCTTTACATAGCAATTTCTAATAAAATATTAATTGCCAATATATCAAAATCATATACAAGAATACAAACTATTGCACATGAGTGTTTACATTCTGTGCAAGATAGAAAACTACTGATATTTAATTTTGTATTTTCTAATATATACTTATTATATTTTGCTGTAATTTGTATACTTGCGATATTACAAGTATTACCAAGTGAGTTAATGTTTTTAAATATATTTTTAATATTAAGTTTAGTGTATTATATGGTAAGAATTTATTTAGAAAATGATGCTATGATAAAAGCAAGGTATTTAGCTAAAGAGTATTTAGAAGAAGAAAAAATATCAAGTGAGGATGAAATTGAAAAACTTGTTAAAGGTTTTGATAAGATAAATAATATAGGAATAAAAGTAACTAATTATAAGTTTTTCTTAAATATAATGATAAAGCTATTAATACTTATAATTATATGTATAATAAGATAAAAGGAAGTATTTATACTTCCTTTTTATATGTTAATCTTTTTTTAATAATAAATTTAAAATTTCTGGATAAATTTCTTTTGCATTTTTATTCCAATTATCAACTATTCTTTTTGCTCTATCGCGAGATCCTGCGAATGTTTTTACTTCAAAAATAGTTTCATTATTTTCAACAATTTTACATTTTATTGTGTAATTTGATTCATTTATAGGAATAAATTCAGCAATAATAGAAGCTTCTTCTTCTATTAAGGAAAACTCTTTTTCAAAAGTATTGTCAGCTTTTAATTTTAACAAACCAGGTAAAACATCTTTAGTTAAATCATATGCATTTCTACCTTGAGTAGTAATTCTAATAAATTGTTCTTTTTCCTTTGTATGTGAACCTACTAACTTTGAATCAATTAAATCAATTAAAATTTGTTTAAAATAAAAATAATTCATATCATTTATATTTGTAAGTATTTTAAACAAATCATCTTGTTTGATATCGTTATTAATTCTAATTAATATATATAATATCAATACTTTATTTTCAGCCAAAGTAGTAGTATTATCTGAATTTAAACTCATAAATAGCACTCCTTACTTTGTTTGGTTTTCTCGATTATATCATAGTTTATGAGAAAAGTAAATCTATATACCATAATTTTTGTCAAAAATATTAGTTTACAATAGATATGTCACACTAAAAAATAAAAAGGAAATACCA
>CAMKEH010000015.1 GCA_946411515.1 uncultured Clostridium sp. | reverse complement strand
TGTAAAATGTAGTATATTATGTAGCGTAGAAAAATGGATTTTAATAGACAATAATAAAGGTGGTTATATGTTAGAACAAATAAACTCAGCCGAGGATGTAAAAAAATTAAGTTTAAAAGAAAAAAAGTTATTATCAGAAGAAATAAGAAAATATATATTAGAAGTAGTATCTGAAAATGGTGGACATTTAGCATCAAACTTAGGAGTAGTTGAACTTACAATTGCACTTCATTCTGTATTTGACTTACCAAAAGATAAAATAGTATGGGATGTTGGACATCAAACTTATGTACATAAAATAATAACAGGAAGAAGAGAACAATTAAAAACATTAAGAAAATTAAAAGGAATTTCAGGATTTCCAAAAACAAGTGAGTCAGAAACAGATTGTTTTAATACTGGACATAGTAGTACTTCAATATCTGCAGCACTTGGAATGGCAAGAGCGAGGGATATAAAAGGTGAGAATAATAATGTAATTGCAGTTATAGGTGATGGTGCTTTAACTGGGGGAATGGCACTAGAAGCTTTAAATGATGCGGGATGTAGTAAAACAAAGTTAACAGTTATATTAAATGATAATGAAATGAGTATATCTAAAAATATAGGTGGAGTAAGTAGAATACTAAGTAAAATAAGAACGAGAAAAAGTTATACAATATCAAACGTATCTGTAAAAAAAGTATTAAATAAATTGCCAGGTATTGGACCTTTTATTGTAAAATTAGTTCAAAGAATAAAAAGAAGTATAAAACAACTTATTATTCCAAAAATGTATTTTGAAGATATAGGATTTACATATTTAGGACCAGTTGATGGCCATAATATAGAAGAATTAGAGCAAATGTTAAAAATAAGCAAGACATTAGATACTCCAGTTCTAATTCATGTGTTAACAAAAAAAGGAAAAGGATATAAAATAGCAGAAGAAAATCCAGATAGATTTCATGGAACAGGACCTTTTGATATTGAAACTGGTAAACTAAAAAAAGAAAAATCAAAAGATTATTCTAAAGCATTTGGAGAGAAACTAGTAGACTTAGCAAGAAAAAATGATAAAATAGTTGCAATAACAGCGTCTATGAAAGATGGAACAGGATTAAAGAAATTTTCAGAAGAATTTCCTTCTAGATTTTTTGATATAGGAATAGCAGAACAACATGCTCTAGGACTAGCTGCAGGTATGGCAAAAGAAGGAGTAATACCAGTTGTTCCAATTTATGCATCATTTTATCAAAGAGCATATGATCAAGTAATACATGATATCGCTACGCAAAACTTACCAGTGATTATGTGTGTGGATAGAGCAGGTGTAGTTGGACAAGACCGGAGAAACACATCAAGGATTACTTGATATGGCGTTTTTTAGGTTAGTACCAAATTTAACAATAATGGCACCAAAAGATTTTAAAGAATTAGAAGACATGTTAGAATTTGCAGTAGACCTAAATAAGCCAGTAGTAATTAGATATCCAAGAGGCGGAGAAGGCAAAGAAAAATTTGATAAACATGCAAAAATAAAATATGGAAAAGCAGAAATAATAAAACAAGGAAAAGATATATCAATTATAGCTATAGGAAAAACAGTAGAAAGAGCTATTCAAGTATCAAAAATGTTAGAAAAAGATGATATTCATGCAGAAGTAATAAATGTTAGATTTTTAAAACCATTTGATAAAAATATGGTAAAAAAATCAATCGAAAAAACTAAAAAAGTAATTACAATAGAAGATGGAACAATTATAAATGGGCTAGCAACAGCTGTAAAAGAATTAATAGTGGAAGAAAAGCTTGAAAATATTGAAATTAAAAATTATAGTTATCCAGATAAATTTATAGAACACGGAAGTGTAGAAGAATTGGAAAAACTATACAAACAAGATGCAAAATATATTTATAAAAATATAAAATGGAACATAGGGGACAGAGACTAAATGTTCCATAATTTAAAAATGAAACAAAAAATGTCTGTCCCCATTGTTTCATTTTGGAGGTAATATGAATAAACAAGATTTATTAAAAGATTATAAAAGACAAGATGATAAGATATGTTTATCACAGGTTTTAGACAAAATAGAATTTTCTAAATCAAGGGAGAAACTAGAATTTACAGATTTCTTAGATATGTATCAAATATCTTTGGTAGAAAATTTTTTAAGAAAGATCAACTTTAAAAATTATAAATTCTTTGGTGGATATGAAGATAGTGAAAGGAAAGTTTTAATTATCTATCCTGATAAATATAATGATAAAATGATAGAAAAAAACTATGGCAAAATGTTAAAAATAGTTAGAATAGAGCTCCCAGCAGAAGAACAAGGAAAATATTCTCATAGAAATTATTTAGGTGGAATTGTAAAATTAGGCCTAAAGAGAGAAAAAGTTGGAGATATTTTGGTTTCAAATATTGGTGCAGATATTATAGTTGTGGATGATTTTAAAGAAATATTAAAAAATGAGTTACCGCAACTTACTAGATTTGAAAATAGTAAAATATCTATTGAAGAAATTTCTAATATAAAGAAAAAAGAAATAAAAATAGAAGAAGTAAGTATTATTGTACCATCATTAAGATTAGATAATATTGTGTCAGATTTAGCTAGAACATCTAGAAGCAAAGCAGCAGAGATTATTAATCAAGAAAGAGTATTTGTAAATGGTCAAAATGAGACAAAACTTTCTAAACAAGTAAAATTAGGTGATATAATTACAATAAGAGGAAAAGGAAGATTCATAATTAAGGAATTTACAGGAACAACAAGAAGTGGAAGAACTGTGATAAAAATAGAAAAATATATTTAATTTTAATGGAGAGATAAAATGGATGCAAATTTGAAAAAATTAGAATATGATAAAATTCTAGATGATTTAAGTAAATATTGTGTTACTTATATGGGAAAGGAAATAGTAAAAAATTTACTTCCAAGTAACTCTATTTTAGAAGTACAAAATATGCTTGATGAAACATATGAAGCAGTTAATTTATCATATAGAAATTCTATGCCTGGATTTTATGAAATAGATAGTATAGATGTAGAAATAAAAAGATTAGAAAGTAATGACACACTTTCTTGCAGATCACTACTTAATTTGAAAAAAATATTAAAACTTTCAAAAGAACTAAAAGAATATTTTTCTAAAGACTTTTTAGATGAAAAAGAATATGAAATTTTATCAAAATTATTTAACAGTTTGTATATTAATAAAGAATTAATAGAAAAAATAGAAAATAGTATAATAGATGAAAGTACAATAGACGATAAAGCGTCAAGCAATTTAAATTCTATTAGAAGAAATAAAAGAAAAATAGAACAAGATATAAAAAATACATTAAATAATTTTATACATTCTTCTAAATATTCTAAATATATACAAGAAAATATAATAACAATTAGAAATGAAAGATTTGTAATACCTGTTAAATCAGAAAATAGAACTGAAATAAAAGGTTTTGTTCATGATATTTCAAACGCAGGATCTACAATATTTATTGAACCTATTTCTATATTCGAAATGAATAATGAATTGAGTAAATTAAAGGTAGATGAAGAAATTGAAATAGAAAAAATACTTTCAAAACTATCTTTATTATTTATACCTTATATTGAAGAACTAAAATTAGATATTGATATAATTGGAAAATTAGATTTTATATTTGCAAAAGCAAAATATTCAAAAGAAATAAAAGGAATTACTCCTATAATAGATAAAGATAAAAAAATAAATTTAAAAAACGCAAGACATCCTCTAATCGATAAAGAAAAAGTAGTTCCCATATCTGTAAATTTAGGAAATGATTTTTCTACATTAGTTATTACAGGACCAAATACTGGAGGGAAAACGGTTTGCTTAAAAACAGTAGGACTTTTATGTGCTATGGCTTGCAGTGGTTTAAATATACCAGCAGATGAGAAGTCTAGTATATATGTTTTTGATAAAATATTTGCAGATATTGGGGATAATCAAAGTATATTAGAGTCTTTAAGTACTTTTTCATCACATATGTTAAATATTGTAGATATCACAAAGCTTGCTACTAAAGATTCATTAATTTTAGTAGATGAATTAGGGTCTGGAACAGATCCAATCCAAGGTGCTAATCTTGCAATTAGTATATTAGATTATTTTAATTATAAAGGAGCTTTAACAATTGCAACTACACATTATCAAGAACTTAAAAATTATGCATTAGTAACAAATGGGTTTGAAAATGCATCTGTGGAGTTTGATATAAACACATTAAAACCAACATACAAATTATTAGTAGGTATCCCTGGAAAAAGTAATGCATTTGAAATTAGTAAAAATCTTGGATTAGATGATAAAATAATAAACAAAGCAAAATCAATGATGACAGAAGAACAAATAAATATAGAAGAACTTCTTAAAAGTATATATGATAATAAAACAAAAACTGAAAAAGATAAAGAAGAAATAGAAAGAAAATTAAAAAATATATCAAACTTAGAAAAAAGTTTAGAAAAAGATAATAACGATTTAAAATTACAAGAAAAAGAAATAATTAATAATGCAAAAATAAAAGCAAGAGAAATATTATTACAAACAAAAGAAGAAGCAGACGAGATAATAAAAGAACTTCATAAAAGTAAAAGTATAAATGTTACAGATGCAGAAAAAAGAAGAAATGAGTTAAATAATAAAATAAAAGAGAAGAGTGTATTAAATAAAGATAATAATTCTGATAAAATTAGAAATATTTGTGTAGAAGATATAAAACTAGGAAAAGAAGTATTTGTTAAATCTTTAAATCAAAATGGAACTATAGTGTCACATATATCAAAATCAAATGAAGTTCAGGTTCAAATTGGAATTATGAAGATGAATGTTAGTATAAACGACTTGAAAGAAGTAAAAGAAAATAAGAAGAGTAGATTAACTAATGCGAATAAGTCAACAGGTTATAATGATATATCAAAATCTAAAAATGCAAAATCAGAAATAAATGTTATAGGATTAAATGTAGAAGAAGCTATATTTGTTGTAGATAAATTTTTAGATGACTGTAGCTTAGTAAAACTAAATACAGTTAGAATTATACATGGAAAAGGTACGGGAAAATTAAAAGAAGGAATTCATAAATTTTTAAAAACAAATCCTCATGTAAAATCATATAGAATGGGAATTTTTGGAGAAGGAGAAATGGGAGTTACAGTAGTAGAATTAAAATAGCTAAAAAATATTGCCAAAAATAAAAACTTATGATATAAATGAAATAATTAAAAAAGTATATAAGAAATAATATTATAAAAGATTAGAGGTGAGATGATGATAAAAGCTTATGCTAAATCAGATGTAGGTAAAGTTCGAGATATGAATCAAGATGCTTACTATATATCTGATTCGCTAGATGAAATACAGCTATTTATGCTTGCTGATGGTATGGGAGGATACCAAGGTGGAGAAATAGCTAGTAACTTAGCAATCCAATCTGCAAAAAATTATATAATGAACAATTTTGATGAAATAGAAAAAGATAAAGATAGTATAATTCAACTTTTAGCTAGTAGTATGGAATATGCTAATATGGTAGTATATGAAAGATCTAAAGAAAGTAAAGAACTAGAAGGAATGGGTACTACTTTAGAAATTTGTTTAATATATAATAATAAAGCATTTATTGGGCATATTGGAGATAGTAGAATTTACAGAATTAGAAAAGAATTTATAAGAAAATTGACGCAAGATCACAGTTATGTGCAAAAATTAGTAAAAGATGGTACTATAACACCAGAACAAGCAGTTCATCATCCACAAAAAAATATGCTTATGAAAGCTCTTCGGATGTAATGCATTTGTAGAACCAGATGTTATGGTTAAAGGATTTTTAAAAGATGATATATTAGTCATAAATTCAGACGGATTAACAAATTTAGTATCACAAGAAGAAATATTTAAACAGGCTAAGGAAAATATAGAGCAAGCGCCAAAAGAACTAGTAAGACTTGCAAACGAAAATGGGGGATATGATAATATAACAGTTGTCATAATAAAAAATATATAACGATCCACATATAAACAATATTTAAGGAGAGATAAATATGAATTTAGAAGGTAAGCTATTAGGAAATCGATATGAAATTATCGAGAAAATTGGAAATGGAGGAATGGCTACTGTATATAAAGCAAAAGATAAAGTTTTAAAAAGATATGTTGCAGTTAAAATTTTAAGGGATGAATTTACAACAGATGAAGAATTTATTAGAAGATTTGAGGTAGAAGCACAATCAGCTGCAAGATTAACACATGCAAATATAGTATCAATTTTTGATGTAGGAGTAGATGGGAATTTATACTATATTGTAATGGAATTAATACAAGGAAAAACGTTAAAAGAAATTATAATAAAAGAAAAAGGACCTCTTCCTTGGAAATGGTCAATAAATGTGGCAATACAAATTGCATCAGCTCTAGAAGTAGCCCATAGAAATAATATTATACATAGAGATATTAAACCACATAATATTATAATCACAGAGGATGGAGTTGCGAAGGTAACAGATTTTGGAATTGCAAAAGCAGTATCAAATTCTACAATTACTGCATTTGGAACAACAATAGGCTCAGTACATTATTTTTCTCCAGAGCATGCAAAAGGTGGATTTACAGATGCAAAATCGGATATATATTCTTTAGGAGTTGTAATGTATGAAATGGTTACAGGTAGTGTTCCTTTTGATGCAGATACACCAGTTTCAGTTGCATTAAAACATATGCAAGAAATGCCTGAAGAACCAATAGAAATAAATCCTAATGTGCCAATATCAATAAACAAAATAATAATGAAAGCTATGCAAAAAGAAGCAAACTTAAGATATCAAACAGCAACAGAAATGCTAGAAGATTTAAAAGAATCTTTAAAAAATCCAGATGGAGATTTTGTAGAAGAATTAGAATATGATCCTACTGCAAGAACTCAAGTTATTAATACATCTGATTATGAAAAAGAAGCTCAAAATAATAAGGGTAAAGGTAAAAAAGAGAATAAGTTAAAAAAATTCATAAGAGAACATAAAAAATTAAGTACAGTCATTGGAATAATATTGTTATTTATACTAAGTTTAAGTATAACAATGTTTGTATTAAATATAACTAATCCTCCAGAAGTTTCAATGCCAAAAGTAGTAGGGTTATCTAGAGAAGAAGCACAAAAGGCAGTAGAGGAAGCTAAACTAAAATTTGAAGTAGAAAAAGAAGAATACGATAAAGATGTTCCTGAAGGATATGTTATATCTCAAGATCCTGCATATATGGAAAGATTTAATAAAGTAAAACAAGGAAGTACAGTTAAAGTTGTAATAAGTAAAGGACAAGAAAAAACTAAAGTTCCAAAAGTTATTGGAATGAAACAAGATGAAGCAGTAAAAGCTTTAGAGGAAGCTAAATTAAAAGTAGAAATAATAGAAGAGTCAAGTAAAAAAGTCCAAGAAGGATATGTAATTTCTCAAGAAACTGAAGCTGATGCAGATGCATTTGCAGGAGATACAGTAAAAATACATGTAAGTACAGGAGTAGAAAAAGCAACTGTTGTAGATGTAGTTGGGAAATCAGAATCAGAAGCTAAAAAAGCATTAGAGAACTTAGGATTTGTAGTAGTAACAACTTCATCAGAAGATAGTTCTAAATCAACAGGAGTTGTTTTAAAACAAAGCATTGATTCAGGAAAATCTGTAGAAAAAGGAACTTCAATTACAATAACAGTAAATAGCTATGAAGCTTCAAAATCTATGACTGTAAATATTAATGTTAAATCAATAACTGGTGGATATACAGAAGCTGCAGACAATAATGAAACAAATGGTAATACATCATCAGTTCCTAAAACTGTAAGTATTACATTAAAATCAGGAGGAACAACAGTATACTCAGATTCAGGGGTAGACAAAAATGCAACAAATAAATCAACTACAATAACAGGAAAAGGCTCTGCTGATTTAAGTCTTACAATAACTGATTCAAATGGTGGAAGTTGGACTAGAACAAAAAATGTAAACTTTAATAATGATTCGACAGTTAATTTTTAAAAAATAAATAATAAAGGAATGGAATACCCATTCCTTTTAACCAATGGAGGGGTAATGCAAGGAATAATAATAGAGAATAAATCTAATCTTTATAAAGTTATTGTAACAAACGAAAATAAAGAAGAGGTTATATATGAATCAAAAGTAAGAGGAAAATTAAAAAAAGAAGATATATCTCCAGTTGTTGGTGATATTGTAGAAATTACAATTTTACCAGAAGAAGATGGAAAACAGCAAGCTGTAATTGAAGATATATTACCTAGAAAAGTTTTTATAAAAAGGCCTAAAATTGCCAATATAACTCAAATGATATTAGTAATTTCAAGTAAAGATCCAAAACCTGATTTAATTATGCTAGATAAACAATTAGCATTTGCAGAGTTAATGAAGTTAAAAGTAGTTATAGTTTTGAATAAAACAGATTTAGATAAACAAGAAGAATTTAATAATATAGAAAAACTATATAAGAATATAGGGTATAATGTAATAAAAACTATAGCTAAAGAAAATAAAGGAATAGAAGAATTAAAAGAAATATTAAAGAATAATATAAATGTATTTTCAGGAAATTCAGGAGTAGGTAAGTCTACATTAATAAATTCAATATTTAAAAAAGAAATTACACAAGAAGGTGAAATTAGTAAAAAAAATAAACGTGGAAAAAATACAACAACAAAAACAAGATTATATGAAATTGAAAAAAATACATATATAGCCGATACTCCAGGATTTTCAACTTTTGAAATTTCAGAAATAGAAAGTAAAGATTTAGTAAACTACTTTAAAGAATTTGTGCCATTTATAAAAAAATGTGAATATATAGATTGTACTCATATAAAAGAAGAAAGTTGTGCTATAAAAAAAGCAGTAGAAAGTGGTAAAATACAAAAAGATAGATATGATAGATTTTGTAAGATTTATCAGGAATTAAGAAAAAAGGAGGAAAAAAAGAGATGGTAGAAATATCAACATCTATTCTTTCAGTTAAAGATGGAAAAGAAGTAGAAACATTTTTTGAATTAGAAGCTTCCAAAACTGATTATATTCATATTGATGTTATGGATGGAAAGTTTGTTGAAAAAGATACATATCAAAAAATGTTAAGTAATGCAATGTATATAAAAAGAACATTAAATGTGCCACTTGATGTGCATTTGATGGTAGAAGATGTAAAAGATGCTATTGATGATTTTTTAGCACTAGAGCCTAATATTATAACTTTTCACCTAGAAGCATGCGAAAATAAAGAAGAAGTGTATAAATATATAAAATATATTAAAGATAACAATTGTAAGGTTGGGCTTTCTGTAAAACCTAATACTCCTATAGATGAAATATATGAATTTTTACCATATATACATCTTTGCTTAGTAATGACAGTAGAACCTGGAAAAGGTGGACAAACTCTATTAAAAGAAATGGTAGATAAAATTGTGACTTTAAAAGAATATGTACAAAAAAATAAATTAGATATAGATATAGAAGTAGATGGAGGAATAAACTTAAAAACTGCTCCAGATGTAAAAAGAGCAGGAGCAAATATATTAGTTTCAGGTACTGCAATAATTATGGCAAATGATTTTAAAGTTATTATAGATGAATTAAAAAGTTAATGAGAAAAAAATGAAACAATGAAAGAGCCTTAAATATTTTAAGGCTCTAAATTTTTAATAATATTATTTATTTTCTTCAATGACTTCGGGATTGTTATTAGTATCTTTTTTTCTTGATTGTAATACATAAGTTACTATAATTCCTAATCCTATTAATTTAATTACTAAATTGATAATACCTCCAACAAATGGAATTAAAGTTGTTAACCATATAGCAATAGAGGTTAAAATCAATACTCCTAATGTTATAAGAATTTTTTCATTTTTTAGTTTTTTACAAATAAATTTGCTTAAAGATATAGTAAATACTGGTAATCCAATTCCTAATAATAACATTAATAGTCCAAATCCTAATAAAGCAACTTTAGTTGTAAGACCAACTATAAGTAATATTATAGCTCCAACTATTATTGATAGAGTTGCTAAAATACCGAATCCTAATGAAGGTAGAATTTTTTTAGATACTAAGTAATCTGTTTTTGCTAAAAATTTAGGTGCAAGCCATAACATTAATAACCATATAATTAGTACAGTAGCAATAAATGTTCCTAAATCCCAAATATAATTCAAAATTGTATTTGATGATGTACTAGAATGAACTACATTTCCTGCAACGGTTGTATTAGGTATATCAATATTATTTGAAGATTCAAAATGTAAATCTCCATAAATCATAGTATTACTTGTTGTAACTGATTTATCTTCAGATGTAGCGAAATTAATAGTTTCTGTTGATATATAAGCGTTTCTTCCGATTGTTCCATCTAAGTTTAAAGTATTTGTTGCAGAATGTACATCTCTATATATGTATCCAGTTATAGTTGTATTTTGAGAAATGTTATACAAATCATAAATTACTCCAGAAACATTTAATTCGTTACAACATACAAATAAATTACTAAATATATATCCTTGATTATCAATATTTACTTTATTTGCACATATAAATGCATCTCCTCCAACTTGTGAATTAATAGTAACTGAATTTGCTACGACAAAAAGATTTCCATCTACAACATAGTCAATTACTACATCACCAGGTTCAGTTATATAGACATCCTTTTTTTCAATAGCTTTAGAAGAATCATCTGTCTTTAATTCTGCTTCTTCATCTGATGTTTCTTCAGAATTATCTTCGGTTACTAATTCTGCTTGTGAATTTTCTTGATTATTCTCATTTTTATCTTCATTATCAGCCTTTACAACAGGCATTACAAGAGATAAAACAAGAATCACTAATAAAGTAATAATTCCTAATTTCTTTTTTAACATTTTAAAATCCCTCCTAAGTTTTATAATATATGTAAGAATATATATCTTTATTTAAAATTTGTCAATAAAAAATACTGTTTATTTTTAAATATAAACAGCATAAAATTATTTTTTTGAAATATCATCTTTTTTTATAAAATAAGAACATTCCGAACAAGAAATAGAAGAGGGTAAAACTGTATTATATGAACATTTTCCATCTTTTTGATAAATACAATTTAAGGAACAATTTATATTTGTCAAAAAAATCACCTACCTAAATATTAAAACTAAAAAATATCTTTAATAAGTAATATAAACAAAAAACTAAAAAATATTCTATAATTTTTTTGATTTCTTATAATAATTACAAAAATCTTTAATAGTACAATTATCACATTTTGGATTTCTTGCAACACAAGTATTTCTTCCATGCCAAACAAATAAGTGATTTACATCTTTTAAAACATCTTTTGGAAAAATTTTTAATAAGTCTTGTTCTATTTTTTCTGGTGTTTTTTCTTTTGATAATCCAATTAAATTAGATATTCTTTTTGCATGAGTATCAACAGCAATTCCTTCTGCTATACCAAAAACTTCTAATAAAATAACATTTGCACTTTTTCTACCAACTCCAGCAAGAGAAGTTAGTTCTTCCATAGCATGTGGAACTTCACCATTATATTTTTCTAAAACTTGTTTTGCACATAACTTAATGTTTTTTGCTTTGTTTTTATAAAAACCACAAGGATGAATTAATTCTTCTAATCTTTTAATATCTATATTTGCAAAATCTTCTATTGTTTTACATTCTTTAAATAATTGAGGAGTTGTTTTATTTACTCTTTCATCAGTGCATTGAGCAGAAAGCATAACAGCTACTACTAGTTCAAATGGTGTAGTAAAATCTAAACTACATGTTGCATCTGGATAAGTTTCTCTTAATATATTTATTAATTCTATTGATTGTTTTTTATTCATATTTTACCTCGTTTAATTTATTTACTTTATTTTATAAAATAAATAAAAAATAGTCAATAAATAAAATATACATAAAAAGGAACAAATAAATGATCTATGTAATATAATATACAAAAAGATGTGGGAGGAAATAAAATGATGAAGTATTTCTTTAAGAAAACATTAGCTGTTTGTTTAATAGGATTAGGTTTAGGAATACTACTTGTTTTGTTACTTCCTATAACAGGTTGGTTATTTATAATAGGAGTAGCTGTTGCATCTTTAGGATTTATATGGCTAGCATGTTAAAAAATAAGGAGGGAGTTACATATGACTGTTGTTGTAAAAAAAGTACCAAAGTTTTTAAGAGGATTTGTAAAATTAATATTTGGAATTAAAGATTAATATATAAAAATAAGAAAGAAAAAATAAAAAAGGCTTAGAATATTTGATATTCCTAAGCTCTTTTTACTTTTCCATCTTTTAAACATTTAGCACATACATGAATTCTTTTAACTTCACCATCAACTTCAGCTTTAACACTTCTTAAATTTGGTTTCCAAGTACGTGGTGATCTTTTACTTATATGTGAACGAGTAATGCTAAGTTTGTTTCCATGAGTTGCTGCTTTTTCGCAGATTGCACATTTTGCCATAAAAATTGCACCTCCTAAAATTTCTTAATAAATTGACTATTACTAAGTTTAACACAAAATAAAAAAAAATACAAGTATTTTTTAAAAATTATGAAAAATTCCTTGCAAAACAAGAAAAATGTGTTATAATTATAGGGCTAATAAAAAGGAAGGAATGATTTTAACAATGAATTGTAAAGTAGAAAAAACAAAAAATGCAAATGAAGTAAAATTAGAAATAACAGTTGATGCCGAAAAGTTTGATGAAGCCATCAAAAAAGTATATTTTAAAAGTGCAAAATATTTTAATATACCAGGTTTCAGAAAAGGTAAAGCACCAATGCAAATAGTAGAAAAATATTATGGAAAAGAAATCTTCTATGAAGATGCTTTTAATGAAGTAGCAGAAGAAGCATTAGAAGAAGCTATAAAAGAAAACAAACTAGAAATTGTAAGTAGACCTGATATTGATGTTACACAAATTGAAAAAGGAAAAGATTTGATATTTACAGCTGTAATGCAAACAAAACCAGAAGCTGAACTTGGAAAATATAAAGGTATAGAAATTAAAAAAATAGAGTATAATGTAACAGATGAAGACATAAACCATGAATTAGGACATATGCAAGAACATAACTCTAGATTAATTACTATAGAAGATAGACCAGTAGAAAAAGGTGATATTGCTACAATCGATTTCGAAGGATTTGTAGATGGTAAAGCTTTTGAAGGTGGAAAAGCTGAAGGTCATGACCTAGAAATAGGAAGTAATACTTTTATACCAGGATTTGAAGATCAAGTAATTGGAATGAAAATAGATGAAGAAAAAGATATAAATGTTAAATTCCCAGAAGAATATTTCTCAAAAGATTTAGCAGGAAAAGATGCAACATTCAAAGTAAAAGTTCATGAAATAAAGAAAAAAGAATTACCAGAACTTGATGATGAATTTGCAAAAGATGTAAGCGAATTTGACACATTAAAAGAATTAAAGAAAGATATCAAAGAAAAACAAGAAAAACAAAATGAAGAAAGAGCAAAATATGAAACTCAAGATGCAGTAATTAAAGCTTTATGTGAAAATATAAAAGTAGACATTCCATCAGGAATGATTGAGATGGAAATTGACAATATGATGAAAGACATTGAACAAAGATTATCATACCAAGGATTAAAATTAGATCAGTATCTTCAAATGATGGGAAAATCAATGGAAGATGCAAGAAAAGAATACGAACCTCAAGCACTAGATGCAATAAAATCAAGATTAGCTTTAGAAGCAGTAGTAAAAGCTGAAAAAATCGAAGCAAGTGATAAAGAAATAGAAGAAAAAATGAAAGAAATGGCTAAAAACTACGGTAAAGAAAATGACGAAGAATTCATGAAAAATGAAAATGTAAGAAATTACATAAAACAAGGATTAGAATCAGAAAAAGCCATAGATTTCTTAGTAGAAAATGCAAAAATAAAATAAAACAAAAATAAAGCTAGAGGATAAAAAGTTAATATTTACCTTTAGCTTTTTTGTAATTTTAAATGAATTCGATATAATAACAATAATCAAATTTAAGATTAGGAGGATAAAATATGTTAGAAAAAAATAGTTTAGTACCATATGTTATAGAACAAACTAGTAAAGGAGAAAGATCTTATGATATTTTCTCAAGATTATTAAAAGATAGAATTATATTTTTAGGAGAAGATGTAAATCCAACTACATCAAGTTTAATTATAGCTCAATTACTATTCTTAGAATCAGAAGATCCTGATAAAGAAATAAGTTTATATATAAACTCACCAGGGGGATCTATTACAGATGGAATGGGAATTATAGATACTATGAATTATATAAAATGTCCAGTTTCTACAATATGTATAGGAATGGCTGCAAGTATGGGAGCAGCACTACTTGCTGCTGGAGAAAAAGAAAAGAGATTTGCAACACCAAATGCTGAAATATTAATTCATCAACCATTAATCGGTGGTGGCGGAATATCAGGTCAAGCAACAGAAGTAAAAATTCATGCAGATCACTTAGTAAAAACAAGAGAAAAATTAAATAAGTTCTTAAGTGAAAGAACAGGTCAATCAATTGAAACAATAGAAAGAGATACAGAAAGAGATAATTATATGACAGCTGAAGAAGCTTTGAAATATGGATTAATTGATGGAATTATGGATAAAAGGAGTTAATTATGGCTAAAAACAATAACAATGCCCCAAGAAGTGTAAGATGCTCTTTTTGTGGTAAAGCACAAGAAAATGTTAGAAAAATAGTAGCAGGACCAGGAGTATATATTTGTGATGAATGTGTGGATTTGTGCACAAGTATAATAGAGGCAGAATTATATGATGAAGAAAAAGCAGGATACACATTAAATGAATTAAATAATGTACCTACTCCTAGTGAGATAAAGAAAATATTAGATGATTATGTAATAGGTCAAGATGATGCCAAAAGAACATTATCAGTTGCAGTATATAATCATTATAAGAGAATTGCACACGAAGAGTATGCAAAAACAGATGATGTAGAAATTCAAAAAAGTAACATCCTACTTTTAGGACCTACTGGTTGTGGTAAAACTCTTTTAGCAAGAACTTTAGCTAAAATATTAAATGTACCATTTGCAATTGCTGATGCAACAACATTAACTGAAGCAGGTTATGTTGGTGAAGATGTGGAAAACATCCTTTTAAAATTAATTCAAGCAGCAGATGGAGATATTGCAAAAGCTGAAAAAGGAATTATATATATAGATGAGATAGATAAAATAACAAGAAAATCAGAAAATCCATCTATAACAAGAGATGTAAGTGGCGAAGGAGTGCAACAAGCATTACTAAAAATAATTGAAGGAACAGTCGCTTCAGTTCCACCACAAGGAGGAAGAAAACATCCAAATCAAGAATTGTTACAAATAAACACAGAAAATATTTTAATTATATGTGGAGGAGCTTTTGAAGGTCTAGAAAATATAATTAAAGATAGAACTGGTGAAAAAGGAATTGGATTTGGAAAACAAGTAAAAAGTCAAAAAGATATTAATCAGTATGAAATATTTAAAGAATTGCTACCACAAGATTTATTAAAATTTGGATTAATTCCAGAGTTTATTGGAAGACTTCCAATCGTAGCAACTTTAAAAGATTTAGATAAAGAAGCTTTAGTAAAAATATTAGTAGAACCTAAAAATTCACTAGTAAAACAATATCAAAAATTGTTTGAAATAGATGGAGTAGAATTGATATTTGAACAAGAATCATTAGAAGCTATTGTAGAAAAAGCAATCGAAAGAAAAACAGGAGCAAGAGGACTTCGTTCTATAATAGAAGAAATAATGAGAGATATAATGTTTGATATTCCATCTAATCCAAATATTGAGAAATGTATTATAACAAGAGCAACAGTATTAAATAATGCAGGGCCTGAAATTGTTATAAATGAAAATAAAGAAAATAAAAATAAGGTAATTGGCAAAAAGAAAAGACAAGTACCACAAAATAGTCAAAAAGAAACAGCATAAAAACTGTTTCTTTTTTGTTATATAGGACATTCTTTCATTAATATATTTTATAAGGAGGGTGTCTTATGAAAATAATATCAATAAAAAGAAAAAGTATATTAAAAATAAGTATGGTAATAATATTTGCGTTAGTAGTTGGAATGTTTTCAACATCATTTGGAATGCAAAGCTATTATAAATTAGATTTTTCAACAGGATTAGTAACAGCAACTAAACTTAATGTAAGAAGTGGACCAAGTACTAATTATCCGATAGTTACAACAGTTAATAAAAATGAATATGTAAGAGTACTTGCAGGAATAGGAACTTGGTATGTAATACAAACAGATAAAGATTATGTAGGAGCAGTAAGTAAACAATATATAAAAGCAATATATCCAAGTAATTCAGGAAATAGTAGCGGAAGCACAACAGGAGGAAATAATACTTCTAATGAAAATACAGGAAGTTTAAGTAGTATGAATGCAGATGAACAAGAAGTATTTAATCTAATTAATAAACAAAGAACAAATAATGGACTTCCTGCCTTAAAAATAGATGAAGAAGTTCAAAAAGTTGCAAGAATAAAAGCTCAAGATATGGTTACTAATAACTATTTTTCACATCAGTCTCCGACTTATGGTTCGCCTTTTGATATGATGAAAAGTTTCAAGATATCTTATAAGTCAGCAGGAGAAAATATAGCTGCAAATTCTAGTAACAGTGGAGCTGTTAATGCTTGGATGAATTCATCAGGACATAGAGCAAATATATTAAGCAGTAATTATAATTATACTGGAGTGGGTGTAGTTAGTAGTCCTAGATACGGAAAAATATATGTCCAAGAGTTTGTTGGAAAGTAAAAGAGAGGAAATACATGAAAGAAATAGAATATGATAGGATGAAAGTTGTTCGTTATTCTAAAGAATGGGCATATAATCGTAATTCTAAATATTATAATTATGATACACTTGGAGGCGACTGTACAAATTTTGCCTCTCAATGTGTTTTTGCAGGAAGTAAGATCATGAATTATGATAAGAATAATGGGTGGTATTACATTAATGCAAATAATAAGTCACCATCTTGGACAGGAGTAGAATTCTTTTTTAACTTTTTAACTACTAATAAAAAAGTAGGTCCATATGGAAGAAAAGTAGAAAAAGACGAATTACAAATTCGGAGACATTGCTCAATTATCTTTTGATAATAAAAGTTGGAATCACACATTAGTAGTGGTAAAGATAGAGAGTCAATTTAGTTTATCAGGTATTAAAATTGCTTCTCATACATTTGATAGTTATAATAAATCAATTTTGGAATATACATTTAAAAAAGTTAGGTTTATTCATATAGAAAAAGTAAGAAAGTGGGGATAAAAGAGATAAAAAATAAAAAACGAAGTTTTTTAAAGAAAAATATATTAATTTAATAATTGAATTTGATTGACAAATAAAAATGAACAATTTATAATTGCTATCAAGAATGGAGGTGAAATACATGGATGAAAATAAATTTAAAGAATTATTATTAGAAAATAACAAAATTTTAATCAATGAAATTGATAAAAAAACTGATCAAAAGATTGAAAAAGCAATGCAAAAAATGAATACAACAATGGAAAATGCTCTAAAAGAGTCAGAAAAAAGACAAAATAGTAAACTTGCATATTTAGAGTTTACTTATGGTGAAAAGATCTCTGCTATTTTTGATAAAATACAATCAATAGAAGATATTATGAAAAAACAAGAAAAAGAAAATCAAAAATATAGAAAATCTGTAGATCGCCATGGAGATATTTTATATTCACATGATTTTCGAATTTCAAAATTAGAAGATAAAGTTAGTTCAATTTAAATTTAAATTTTAAGTCTTAATTTACAAAACAAAGTAGTGGGTATATATATTATTTCTTAATTTGAAAGAAGTAATATATATGCCCACTATATTTTTTAAAAATATTATAATAAAAATGAAAGCTATTTTTAAAAATTAAAAGAAAAAATTTTATTAAACATTGAAAGCAAAAAGTTGATATGATAGAATAAAAAAGAATAAAAAAGTGGATGCTAAAATGGGGGAAACGTTTAATGAAAAAAATGTTAATCATAATTGTAGTTTTAGCAAGTATATTAATAACTATGATAATATATAAAAATATGTCTGTTGGAAGTAAAAACAACGTAAATATTGGAGAAATTCAAAACATAGAAGATAGTATTTCAAAAATATATTTATGGAAAGAAGTAACTAAAAATGCTCTTCCAGAATTTCAAGATATTAATGATGCAGATGATATATGGATATGGGAAGCTATAAAGAAAAACATAGAAAAATATGAAGTGACTTTCGAAGAGATAGAGCAAACTTCAAAAGAACTTTTTGGAGAGAATTTTAGTAAACAATTTCCTAAAGAAGGAAATAGAAGTTTTGAATACGATGAAAAAAATAATTTTTATTTAGCAACAGAAGTGAACTTGGATCAGATGGAAGATAATTTTTTAATATTAGATATTAAAAAGGAACAACAAGAATATAAAGTAGATATAATAGAATATTTAGAAGATTATTCAAATGAAGAAAAAGTAATTATACGAAATACCAATGAAGAAGAAATTGGACAAGTTAGTATTAAAGATAGTGAAACAAAAATACAGGATATAGTAAAAGAAAATGGAACAAGATTCAATAAAAAGAAACTATATTTTAAAACAGAAAATAATAAATTAATAATACAAAAAGTTGAAAAAGTACAGGAGTAATAAATGTTAGAAAAACTTGAAAAATGTAAATTATGCCCTCATAATTGTGAAGTAAATAGAAATGATGGTAAAATAGGTAGATGTAGATCGAATGATAAAATAAAAATTGCATTATACTCAACACATAATTTTGAAGAGCCGTGTATTAGTGGAAAAAAAGGATCTGGAACAGTATTTTTTTCTAACTGTAATTTAAATTGCGTTTTTTGCCAAAATTATGAGATTAGTCAGTTAGGAAAAGGAAAAGAAATAAGTATAGAAGAACTTTCAGAAATTTTTATAAAACAACAAGAAAATGAAGTGGAAAATATAAATTTAGTAACGCCTACTAGTTATGTGCCACAGATAATAGAAGCAATAAAAATAGCAAGAAAAAAAGGACTAAATATCCCAATTATTTATAATACTAATGGATATGAAAATATAGAAACGATAAAAATGTTAGATGGATATATAGATGTGTATTTACCAGATTTGAAATATGCCAAAAATGAAACAGCAAAGAAATTTTCAAAAATAGATAATTATTTTGAAGTAGCAGCAAAAGCGATTAAAGAGATGATAAAACAAGTAGGAACTCCAAAATTAGATGAAAATGGAATAATAAAAAAAGGAGTTATGATAAGGCATTTAGTTTTACCAAATAACATAGAAAATAGTAAAAAAGTACTAAAATGGATAGTAGAAAATTTGCCAAAAAAAATTTATATAAGTGTTATGGCACAATATTTTCCTACATATAAAGCAAAAGAAATTGATGAAATAAATAGAAAATTAACAAAAGAAGAATGGAAACAAATAGAAGATTATATAGAAGAACTTGAAATAGAAAATGGATATGTTCAAGAACTTCGGAGAACATGAAGAAGAATATGTACCAAAGTGGGAGTTTTAAAATTAATAGCTAATTATTACTTGAATTTGAAAATGGGGAAGAAAAAATTTTTGATATGAAAAAATGGAGAAGACGTGGCTCCTGAAAATTTGTATTATGATAGCATTTTAGTAAAATAATAATTATTATATTATGCGGTAATTAGAGTTGCCGTATTTTATTTTGTCAATATTTGTCGAAATATTTTTGTTGAAATCTAAATACTTTTATTATATAATTATTAAAATTTATTATTAATATTTTAAATCTAAAAATTATATCAGCTAAATTCTTAGCAAAATTTCAAAAAACGATTGACAATACGTACGACACGTAATAAAATAAGAAAGAAGGAGATAGATTGACATTTAAAGAGATAGAAAAAATACTTCTGAAAGATGGATGGTATAGATACAAAGTTGTTGGTTCACACTATCAATATAAACATAATGTAAAAAGAGCGAAAATAACAATACCAAGACATTGCAAAGAATTAAAGAAAGGGACCTTAAATTCAATATTAAAACAGGCAGAATTAAAAAATATTAAAGGGAAGGTGTAAAAAATATATGAAATTAATTTATCCAGCATGTTTTTATGAAGAAAAGGAAGGTGGATACAGCGTAGAAATACCTGATTTGTTAGGATGTATAACACAAGGTAATAATTTGGAACAAGCATTAGAAATGGCAGAAGATGCTGCATTAGGGTGGATTTTAACTTCTATAGAAGATGAAGAAGAAATACCTAAAGCGTCTAATATTAAAGATGTAAAACTTAAAAATCAAAATGGTTTTGTTACATTATTATTACTAGATATAGATAAATATACAGAAAAATATGGTTCAAAAAAATCTGTTAAAAAAACGCTAACTATACCAGAATGGCTAAATAAAAGAGCCGAAAAAATAGGTATAAACTTTTCTAAGACACTACAAGAAGCATTATTAAATAAAATTACAAATATTAATAGAAAATGATTTACAACAAAAAAACGTTATGATATACTGCTTGTAAAATATAGTAAAGGAATGAAAAATATGAAAATAGAATTAGTTGGTGGATGTACAAAAGAAGAATTAGAAACAAGAATTCAAAAAGTTGCTGCAGCAGGAAAATTATCAAGATTTCCTGGAAATGTTTTTGAAATTCTAGATAATTGTAGTGACTATGAAAAAAATCTAAAATTAATAAGTAGAATAATAAATATGGGGCATAAATCAATAATTGAACATGATTATTTAGTATTTGCAATATGTGATGTTACACCAATAATAGAGCAAACAATAATTGGAAATAGATTAACATCATTTACAATTAAATCTAGAAGAGAAGTAGACTTTAGAAATGTTGGTTTTTATATTCCTGAATTTAGAAATAAAGATTTAGAAAAACATGAAAAAAATGAAGAATTAAAAGAAAAATATGTAAAACATATGAAAGAACTATTTAATACATATGGAGATTTTGTGGATAGCGGAATAAATGTAGAAGATGCTAGATTTATATTGCCATATTGTTTTCATAGTAATATTTTTATGGGATTAGATGCAAGACAGCTAGAAAAAATGATTATTTCATATAAATATGGACCACTTAGTAAAATTCAAGAGATAAATGAATTTGGTAATAAATTATATGAAATAGCAAAGCAATATATTCCATATTTAGTAGAAGGAATAGAAAAACAAGAAAAAAGTGAAGAAGATCCATTCGAGTATATGGAAAATGTAAAATCAAGACCTGAAATAAAAATTCAAGAAAAAGCTAAATTAGTAAGTTATACACCAAATCCAGATGATATTATTTTAAAAAGTTCAATAATGTATCATTATCAATGCTCAGAAAAAGAAGCAGAAAATATTTTAGAAGAAAGTGGAAAAATAGATTCTAAATATAAACAAAAATCTATGAATATCATATTACATAAACCAGAAAATCGTGAATTGGAGCAAGTTAGTTTTACATTCCAAATACCAATATCATTATCAATATTAACACATATAACTCGTCATAGAATGCATTCTTTGTTAGTACCTGAATTTTTACCAATGTGGAATATGAATAATTATATAATTCCTGCAACAATAAAACAAAATGATGAATTAGAAAAAATATTTAAGGAAGCTCAAGTTAAGAATGTAAAAGTGTATGAAGAATTTAAAGAAGATGGAGTAGCACAAGAAGACTTGATTTATTTCTATTTAGGTTGTCAAATGCTAAATATAGTTACAACTATGAACGGAAGAACTTTGCAATGGATATTGCATTTACGTTGTTGTAATAAAGCACAATGGCAAATTAGAAAAATTGCAAATGAAATGGCATCTCAAGTAAAAGAAGTCGCACCACTACTTGGAAAAGGATTAGGACCAACATGTATTACTGATTTATACTGCAATGAAGGTAGAGAATCATGCGGATTAATTGATAAATTATTAGAAAAAGCAAATAAAGATAAGGAGTAAAAGATATGTTAAGTATAGTAGTTGCAAAAGCGAAAAATAATATAATAGGAAAAGATAATAAAGTAATATGGGATTTACCAGAAGACATGAAACATTTTAAAGAATTGACAGATGGACATACAATTATTATGGGAAGAAAAACTTTTGATTCTTTAGGAGAAGTTTTACCAAATAGGGAACATATAATATTTAGTAATAATCCAGACTTAAAAATAAATAATGAAAATGTGAAAGTAGTTCATTCATTATTAGAAATACAAGAATTAATAGAAGAAAAAGATGAAGTATTTGTAATTGGAGGTTCAATGATCTATAATTTCCTAATGCCTTATGTTAAAAAGATGTATATAACTGAAATTAATGAAGAATTTGATGGAGATACATTCTTTCCAAAAATAAATACAGATATTTGGAAAGAAACAAAAAGGATTAAAGGAATAAAGAATGAAGAAAATAATTTAGATTATGATTTTGTTACATATGAAAGAATTAAGTAATTAAATAATTAAAATAGCTTTTGGTTAAACTAAAATTATCAAAAATTAAGGAGATAAAAATGTTTAAACCAAAAGCTATTTATTTTGAAAAAGAAATACTAAATTATTCTTTAGGAAAAGAATTAATGGATAAATATAAAGAAATTCCAAAAATTGAAATTGAAAACCATAATAATATAGAAGAGATGAGAAAAAAGGAAAATAAAGAATTTCCATATATGAAAGAAAATTTAATAATAGGCGTTAGAAAAACACATAGATTTGTTCCAAATCATAAAACATCAGATTTTTTAGTTCCATATACATCTTCTCGGATGTACAGCATCTTGTATGTATTGTTATTTAGTATGTAACTATAATAAATGTGCCTATTTAAGATTATTTGTAAATAGAGAAGAAATGTTAGAAAAGATAATTAGAACAGCAGAAAAATCAGAAAAAGAACTTACATTTGAAATAGGAAGTAATAGTGATTTAATATTAGAAAATACAATTACTAATAATCTTCCATGGACTATAGAGAATTTTAAAAATACCAGTAAAGGAAAACTAACATTTCCTACTAAATTTGATATGGTAGATGATATTTTAGATTTAGACCATAAAGGTAAAGTGACAATTAGAATGAGTGTTAATCCAGAAGAAATTATAAACAAAGTAGAATTTGGAACATCAAGACTTAAAGGAAGAATTGATTCAATAAATAAATTAAAAGAAGCAGGATATAACATAGGAATATTAATTGCACCAGTAATTTTAGTAGATAATTGGAAACAGTTATATTTAGAATTAATTAAAAGATTAAACGAAGAACTAACTGAAAAAGTAAAAAAAGATGTCTTTTTTGAAATTATATTTATGACTTATAGTTATGTCCATACTAAGATAAATGAAGAAGCATTTCCAAATGCAATTAATCTTTATAACAAAGATATTATGACAGGAAGAGGAAAAGGAAAATATATGTATAAAAAAGATATAAGAGAAGATGGAGAAAAGTTTTTAAGAGAACAAATGCATAAATATTTTCCTAATAACAAAATTGAGTATATTGTCTGATAATAAAAATATATTTAAATTATTTTGCAATTTTACTTTATCTTTATCTATAAGTGCTATATAGCTCGATAAAAGATGAGATACCATAAATATGTGGTGTATCATATTTTTCTATTATTATACTTGAAAACGGTATAAAAGTTAACTAATTTACTGAAAAAAAGAAAAATATTAGTTTACAATAGATATGTCACACTAAAAAATAAAAAGGAAATACCA
>CAMKEH010000014.1 GCA_946411515.1 uncultured Clostridium sp. | reverse complement strand
GAACCCATGTCTCCGCCGTGAAAGGGCGATGTCTTAACCGCTTGACCAACGGGCCTTATATACAAAGAACTAAATAATTATAAAATTATTTAGTTCTTTTGGTGAGCTATCCGCGACTCGAACGCGGGACAACTTGATTAAAAGTCAAGTGCTCTACCACCTGAGCTAATAGCCCAAAAAATTGTGATATTCACAACGCCTTTATATATTACAATAAAATTTCACAAATGTCAAGACATTTGTGAAAAAAAATTACTTTTTTTGTTGTTTTCAGTAGGTTTTAAGCATTTAGTTTTTCTACAACTTCATTTACATCAATTCCATGTACTGCACATGCTTCTTCTAAAGTCTCCATTTGAGAAGCTGGACATCCTAAACAATGCATTCCTATTTCTAGCAATATTTCAGCTTTCTCAGGTGCTTTTTCTAATATTTCACCAATTTTTGTATCTTTATTAAAGTTCATTATAAGTCCTCCTTGAAAAAATTTTCTTTATAAATTTTATCACAAATTTTTAAAAAAGTATAGACAAATTAAAAAAAATATTGTATTATGGAAAAAATTGTAAGGCGGTGATATTAATTTCTGATTTGATTAATTTTTATTTCATAACCTTTATTATTTATTTATTCATAACATTTTATTCAATTTATACATTTTTTAATGTTATATTATTTCACAATAAACAAGGTTCAAAATTAGCAATTAAGAAGAAAAATTTTAAATAAAGGAGGTTTATTTATTTTTAAAATTATAATAAGACTTTTATTTTCTATTACATTTTTTATTTTTTCTAGTATTTTTACTTTTAATTTATTTTACCCGATTTATACATCAAAAGAAATAATTATTCCTTACGGACTTCATCCTTTTGACATATGTCTAAAAAATCCAGATTTATGGAATTATATAAAAATTACATATATGTTTGTTTTTGTTTTTTCAAATTTGGTAATAAGCAATTTTATTTATTCTAGAATTATTCAAAAAATTTTTAATCTCTTATTTTCAAAAAATAAAAATTCAATAAATATAAATAAAAACAAAAAAGAAAACAAGAATTTTCATTCTTCAAAATTAATTTTCCCTCTTAATTTATTAATTGGTTTTGATAAAAATTTAAATAAAAATATATATCTTCCTGAATCTGGTTTGTATCAAAATTTTTTAATTACAGGAACTATAGGATCTGGTAAAACATCTAGTGCAATGTACCCTTTTACTCGTCAATTTTTAGAATATAATTCTAAAAATTTAGATAAAAAACTAGGAATGCTAATCTTAGATGTAAAAGGTAATTATTATAAACAAGTTAAAGAATATGCTAAAAAATATAATCTCATACATGATTTAATTGTAATAGAATTAAAGTCACATATTTTTTATAATCCATTACATAAACCTAATTTAAAACCTCAAGTTTTAGCAAATAGATTAAAAACTATTTTATTATTATTTTCAGAAAACAATTCTGATAATTATTGGCTTGATAAAGCTGAAACTATAATTTGTGAAGCAATAAAATTATGTAGATTATATAATAAAGGTTATGTTACATTTTTAGAATTACATAAATTAATTACTTTGCCTAATTATTATAAAGAAAAAATTGAAATATTGAGAAATTTATTTATTTCTTCTCAATTTTCAGATCAAGAAATTTATGAGTTAAATCAAAGTTTAGATTTTTTTGATAAAGAATTTAATAATTTAGATAGTAGAACAAAAAATATTTTAATTTCTGAAATAACTAGAATAACTAATCCTTTTATCTCTGATTATGATGTTATGAAAACTTTTTGTCCTCCAAAAAACAAATTAACTTTTAAAGGTTTTAATGAAATTTTAAATTCAGGAAAAATAGTTATTTTAAATATGAATATTTCTGAATACAGTATTCTTTCTAAAATAATTGCAACATATTTAAAATTAGATTTTCAAACAGAAATAATGAATAGGCTACCTAAAAATAATTCTAAGCCTTCTGTTTTTATATGTGATGAATACGATAAATTTGCTAGCAAAACTGATGGGGAGTTTTTCTCACTAAGTAGAGAGGCTAAATGCATAAATATCGTAAGCACACAAAGCTATTCTTCTTTAAAAACAACTTTAAAAGATGATACATCTGTAAAAGTTATTACTCAAAATCTAATAAATAAAATTTGGTTTAGAACAGATGATATTTTTACTATAGAAGAAGCACAAAAACAATTAGGGAAAGAAGAAAAAAAAAGAACTTCTAGAAGTATATCAGAAAGTGCAAAAGAAACTAGATTTAGCTATATAACAAATACTTTAAATTCTGAAAATTCAAATATTTCTGAAACTTATAGCACTTATACCCAAAATGATTTTATTTTTGAATCTAATTTTTTCACACAAAATTTAGAAACTTTCACCGCTCTTACATTTTTATCTGATGGAAACCATATATATTCACCTAAAAAATTAGAAATGTTTCCATATTTTAAAAATAAAGGTTTATAAATTTTCCTAATAAAAATTTAAATAACATTAAGGACTGATTTATTTGAAAAAAAAATTATTTTATATTTATTCTATAATTATTATTTTTGTAATATTTTTATCTTGTTCATGTGTTTTTTCATTTGCTGCTGATCCTCAAATTGTAGGAAAAATTGATAATGCTTTTACAAATATTGAAAAATGGATACTTCAAATTGCAACTCCTGCTGCAGCCGTTGCCGTAGGGAGTGGGATATTTATGAGAAAATTTAGCTTTGGAGATGAAGAAAAAATAAGAATGGGAAAAAAAATTATTAAAGGTTCCTTATTTTCTTATGCTTTTATATTAGCAATTGATCTAATTTTATCTGCAATAAGATCATTAATAGGAGGTTAAGTTGGAAAATTCTACAGATATTACTCAAACAATTATAGATACAATCAATACCATATTTGAAAAATTATTCGCATCTATAAACAATAATTTATATTCAGCTTTAGATCATATAACTTTTATAAATTCTGATATCTTAAAAGATGATACTTTTGAGAAAATTTTTGGAACTTCAACTTCCAATGGAATATTATTAATTGCAAATTCTTTGTTGCTAGGTTTTATTCTTTATTATTCAATTAGACTTTTAATGTCCCATATAACATACCATCAAGTGGAAAGACCATTTAGTTTTATAATTAAATTAATAGTATTTGGAATTTTTATGAATTATTCTTTTTCAATAGTTCAGATAATACTTGATTTAACTGCTAATATTACTCTTTCCATTCAAGATTTAGGAAAAAATATTTTTAATTCATCAATTTCTTTTTCAGAATTAATTAATAAAATTAATACATATGTTACAATTGAAAACTCATCAATAGATATTTTTTCTATAGATGGTTTTATTAGAGGAACTTTAAGTTTATCTTTGTTAAATCTAATTTTCTCATATTCTTTTAGATATATAATGGTTAAAATATTTATATTACTTTCTCCATTTGCTTTTTTATCTCTTTGTCTAGATTCTACTTCATGGTTCTTTAAGACATGGCTCAAAAATTTATTTTCTTTGCTTTTCATACAAATTATCGTCTATCTTGTCCTTCTTATTGTTTTTTCAATAGATTTTTCATCTTCAAATATATTAAACAAATTTATCTATATTGGCGGAATGTATGCATTAATAAAAGCTAATTCTTTTGTTAGAGAATTTATAGGTGGAATATCCACAAATATATCTCAAACTGTGCAAAACTTTTACGCATTTAAAAATTAGGAGGATCTTATGAAATTTATTTTTCCAAAAAATTATGACTTTAAAAATAAGTTACTTGGTATAATTGATTATTCTACAGCAATATTAAATATAATCTGGTATGCCATAGTTATCTTAATTAGTAATATATTTTTAAAAAAACTGCAAATAAAAATATTTGTTTTTATTATTTTTTGCTTTCCTATTTCATTATTTAGTATTTTTGGTTTTCATGGAGAAAATATATTCTATGTTTTTAAATATTTATTTAAATACTTTTCAAGACAAAAATTATATTTTTATAGTAAAAATTATAAAAAATAAAAATGCTTAGATATTTTTATAAATTTCCTTGAATTTTTTGTCTAAAAAAGTTATAATTTGAGTTACAAAGTTGTACTTAAAAGTTAGGAGAGATTTTTATGAAACTAGAACAAAATGAACAACCACTTCTTTTTTCATCAACAGAAATTTCTGACATATTCTTTTCAGAATATTTATCAGAACTTCCTGGTGAATATTTAAAGATTTATTTATATATTATTTTCTTATCAAAATATGGAAAAGATATAAAATTGACTGATTTGTCTAAGAAATTAAATATACCATTAAAAACAATTAATGATGGATTTAAATTTTTAGAAGATCGAAATTTAATAACAAAAAAATCAACTGGGTATGTAATTACAAATTTGCAAGAATTTACTCTTCATAATTTATATACTCCTAATTTAACACTTTCAAAAGAAAAAATTGATCAAACTGCTAAAAGTCAATCTAAAGCAAAAGCAATTGAACATATTAATAATATGTATTTTCAAGGTATTATGGGACCATCATGGTATAATGATATTGATTTATGGTTTAGAAAATATAACTTTGATGAACAAGTTATGATTGCACTATTTGATTATTGTTATAAAAGAAGTGCTTTGCACAGAAATTATGTACAAACTGTTGCGGAAGCTTGGGCTTCAAATAAAGTAAAAACATGGAATGATTTAGATTCATACTACCAAAAACAAGAAAATATGAATAAAATAAAAAAATCAATTGCAAAAAAACTTGGAAAATACAATGGTCTTACTCAATATGAAGAAGCTTATATTGAAAACTGGATTTTAAATTTTGGATATGATATGAATATAATAGAAATTGCTTTAAAAAGAACAACTTTTAAACAAAATCCAACATTTGAATATATAAATAATATTATTACTGATTGGCATGATAGAAAATTAACAACGCCTTCAGAGGTAAATGCATTTTTAGAGCAACGTAAAAAACAAGAAAAAGATACTAAAAATTTAAAAACACAAGTTAATAAAGCAAATTATGAACAAAGAAAATATTCTAATCTAGATTTTCTTTATGCTAATAATACTGAAAAAAAGGAGGACTAAATGTCTAACGAAATTTTAGATTCTTTATTAAAGGATTATGAACAAAAAAAATTAAATGCAGAATTAGATTTAGAAAAAAGAAAAGAAAAATTATATAGTGAAGTTCCTAGATTACAAAAAATAGAAGATGATTTGAATAATTTTGCAATTATGACTGCTAAAAGTATTTTAAAAGACTCAACATTTTCAATTAGTGAATTAAAAATAAAAATAAATAATTTAAAATTAGAAAAGTCAGAAATATTAAATGAACTAAATTTACCTTCTGATTATTTACAACCTAATTATAGTTGTAAAATTTGTAATGATACAGGATATATAAAGACAAATAATTACAAAACTCAAATGTGTAATTGTTTAAAGCAAAAATTACTAAATTATTCTTTTAATAAATCTAATATATACAATTTAGATAAAGAAAATTTTAATAATTTTAATGAAAATATTTTTTCTGATGATGTAGATTTATCAAAATATAGATTTAATATTTCTCCAAGAAAAAATATGATAAATATAAAAAATAAATGTATCGATTTTATATCAAATTTTGATGATATAAATCAAAAAAATTTATTATTTACTGGAGGAACTGGTTTACGGTAAAACATTTATGTCTAATTGCATCGCAAATGAATTGTTGAAAAAAGGAAAAATTGTTATTTACCAAACCGCTCCTGTACTTCTTGAAAGCGTAATAGATTACAAGATAAACAAGCAAAAGAAATCTTTTAGTGAAAACATTTATCAATCAATTTTAGATGCTGATTTATTAATTATTGACGATTTAGGTACAGAATCTTTAAATAGTATGAAATTAAGTGAGTTATTTACTATAATAAATACTAGACTTCTAAATTTAAATAATAAATCTACCAAAACGATTATTTCTACAAATTTAGATATTAATGATATTTTTAATCATTATGAAGAACGTATTGGCTCACGAATTGCTGGAAATTATGATATTTATTATTTCTTTGGAGATGATTTAAGATTTAGAAAATAATTATTTATTATAAAAAGAAACTTTAGAAATATTTTTAAAATTATCTAAAGTTTCTTTTTGTTTTTTTATTTATTAATTCTATTCTTCTTGATTTTCTATTTCTGGAGTTAAAGTTTCTATACTTACTACTTTTCCGCCATCATTTGTTCTCATCAAAGTTACACCTTGAGTTGATCTTCCTAAAATACTTATATCTTTTACTTTTAGTCTTATAATTGTTCCTGTGTCTGTAATTAACATCACATCATCTTCTTCTGTTGCAATTCTTACGCCTACAAGCTTTCCAGTTTTTGGTGTGATTTTGTAAGTAATTACTCCTCTTCCTCCTCTTTTTTGAACTCTATATTCATCAAGTTCTGTTCTTTTTCCAAATCCATTTTCAGTAATTGCAAGTAATGTTGCTTTTCCTCCTGCTATTACAGATTCCATTCCTATTATTTCGTCATCATCATCTAAACGCATTCCAATTACACCTTGTGATACTCTACCAATTGGTCTAACATCTTTTTCGTCAAAAGTTATACATAATCCATTTCTTGTGACTAATACAACATTATCTTCTCCATCTGTCAATCTAACAGCTATTAATTCATCTTCATCTTTTAGCGTTATTCCTTGTAATCCAGTTTTTCTTGTAGTATCATATTCTTTTAATGCTGTTTTCTTTATTAATCCGCTCTTTGTTGCCATTAAAAGATATTTTCCATCTGCAAAATTTTGAATTGGTATAACTGCTGATACTTTTTCTCCTGGATCTAAACTTAATAAATTAACAATTGCTGTTCCTTTAGCTGTTCTTCCAGCTTCTGGTACTTCATATCCTTTTAATTTATATAATTTACCTTTGTTTGTAAAGAATAAAATGGTATCATGTGTTGATGTTGTAAATATTTGTTTTACAAAATCTTCTTCACGAGTAGCAAGTCCTGTAATACCTTTTCCACCTCTTCTTTGACTTCTGTATGTATCTATAGGCATTCTTTTTATATAACCAAAGTGAGTTAATGTTACTACACATTGTTCTTCTTTAATTAAATCTTCTAAATCAATTTCGCCTTCTGCTGCTACTATTTTTGTTTTTCTTTCATCTCCAAATTTTTCTTTTATTTCAAGTAATTCTTCTTTGATAATGTCAAAAACAAGTCTTTCACTATTTAAAACAGCTCTTAAATGTTCAATTAATTCCATTAATTGTTTATATTCTTCATCTATTTTTTCACGTTGCAAACCTGATAAAGTTTTTAATCTCATATCTAAGATTGCTTGTGCTTGAATATCTGAAAGACCAAATCTTTCCATTAATCTTTCCTTTGCATCATCATATGAAGAACGAATTATTTGAATTACTTCATCTATATAATCTAAAGCAATTTTTAATCCTTCTAATATATGTGCTCTTGCTAATGCTTTATCTAAATCAAATTGAGTCCTTTTTAAAATAACTTCTTTTCTATGTTCTATATAACAATCTAAACACTGTCTTAATGTTAAAATTTTTGGTACTCCATTTACTAGTGCAAGCATTATAATACCAAAAGTTGTTTGCATTTGTGTATGTTTAAATAATTGATTTAATACAACTTGTGCATTTGTATCTCTTTTTAATTCAATTACAACTCTAACTCTATCGTTTCTATCTGATTCATCCCTACATTCAGAAATTCCTTCAACTTTTCTTTCTTTCGATAAATCTGATATTGTTTTTATAAGATTTGCTTTATTTACTTGATATGGTAATGAAGAAACAATAATTCTTTGTCTGTTTCCATTCATTTCTTCAATATTTGTTTCTGCTCTTAATGTTATTTTTCCTCTACCTGTTGTATATGCTTGTTTAATTCCTTCTATTCCAAGTATTATACCTTCCGTTGGAAAATCTGGTCCTTTTATTACGGACATCAATTCTTCATCTGTTACTTCATCTTCATCAATAATTTTTATAATTCCATCTATTACTTCTGTTAAATTATGAGGTGGAATATTTGTTGCCATACCAACAGCAATTCCTGATGATCCATTAATTAAAAGTGCAGGTATTCTAGCAGGTAATACTGTAGGTTCTTGAAGTCTATCATCATAGTTTGGCATAAATGGAACTGTATTTTTTTCTATATCAGTTAACATATATGCAGCAATTTTTGACATTCTTGCTTCTGTATACCTCATGGCCGCTGCTCCATCACCATCTACAGAACCAAAATTACCATGACCATCTATTAGCATATATCTCATAGAAAAATCTTGAGCTAATCTTACCATAGCATCGTATACAGAACTATCCCCATGTGGATGGTATCTACCTAAAACAGAACCAACTGTATTAGCACATTTCCTGTATGGTTTATCGGCTGTTATTCCATCTTCATGCATGGCATAAAGAATTCTTCTATGTACAGGTTTTAGACCATCTCTAACATCTGGAAGTGCACGAGATACTATAACACTCATGGCATAGTCAATATATGCTGTCCTCATTTCTTTTTCTATATCTCTTTCGATTATTTTTCCGTCATTTCTTTCTAGTGGTTTTTCTTCCATTATTTTCCCTCTTTTCTTTATTTTTACTCCATTTGTATTATACTAAAACGACATAAATTTTGCAAGTAAAAAAGCCTAAAAATTACGAAAATTTCTACGGCTTTAGTCACTTTATAATAATATTTATTATAGTTATATTTTTTAATTAAGAATTATTTTTATATGCTTTTACTATTATAATATAAAATCTCTGGAGATACATCTTCTCCGTTTTCCCATTCAATTGTTTCTCCTCTTGGTTTTACTTTATTAAAATAATCTTTATCTTTTAACCTAAAATATATTTTATTATTTTCTATTAAATTTTTCATGTTAAAAATCTTTTCTTCTTTTGTATTAAATAAAATTTTTAGTAAATAGTCATCTAAAGCTTTAACTTCTAATACATCAGGTGTAATATATTTATCCATTATACTTCCCCCCCCTTTTTATATTAATTATTTTAAAGGATCTATTTTAAAATAATTTTTTCCTTCTTGCATTATATTCCATAATGTAATTAATTCTTCTTTGTGAATTAGAATCCACGCTTCAATCATTTTCCTTTGTTTATATGGTATACTACCTTCTATAATATTACATTCAAAATCATAAACCACTTTATCATTATTATATCTTACATGTATATGTGGCTTATTATGTTTTCCATTTTCTTCATTATAATACATAGTTACAATTATTCCATAAAATTGTGATATTATTGGCATTTAAATTTTCTCCTTTATTTTATCATTAAATTTTACCTATTGCAAGAATTATACTAATTTTTCTGCTAATTCTAATTGTTCTTTACTTAAATTAAAATTTTGCCCATTATTTTTTATTAAATTATGTAATACTTCAATTTTTCTTGCACTATTTATAATATTTTCTATAGGTGCAATTTCTTTTAATTGCTTTTCTATTTTTTTATATTCTTTTTCCATTCCTTTAAAATCTTTATTTTCAAAATTATTTTTCCAATTTTCAATATATTTATTTGTATTTTCTAGTGCTTGATATTGATTTTTAAAAGTTTTTTCTATGTTGTTTTCTAAATTATTTAAAATTATATTTTTTCCTCCTTTTATTTTATTTGCAACACCTGAATTTATAGCTCCAGACAATTTCACCTTATCAACAACAAAATCTAGAAGAGAAGATACTCCATCAATTAATCCTCCTGATTCTACAGCCTTTTGCATTTGACCTACACTTTCAAAATTTCCTGTAACTAGACCTATTACACTTTTTCCTAAATTAATAGTATCATCTATAGTTTTCGAAATTCCATCTTTTAGACCATAATTTAATAAATTATTTTTTATATTTATTACTTGGTCTTCAACAAAATTTGGCAGAATTGCTCTAATACCTAAGTCTACAGCCGTATTAACAGCTTTTCCTAACGTTGTTTCTAAAAATTTTTTTTGATTTTGTTCTAATAAATTATTTGTTATATTTAAATTATTATTTTTTTCTAATTTTTCTACTTCCATTTTTTACCTCTTTTCTTTATGTTTTTATCTTTAAACTATAATTATTTAAAATAAGTTCTCATATATTTTCTATAAAAAAATTATTATTAATTTTATTATTTTATTTCTATTTTTTACTTTTTTAAAAATCTTTCTAATAGAATTTTTTAAAATCTATATAAAAATTCCAAAACAAGTTTTAGTTAAAATTGGTAAATTGTGTAAAAATAATGTTTGCTTTCAAAAATATGTAAACTTGTTTTTTTCTCCTTTGATTTTGACTTTTAATTTGCCATATTTACTAATCCCTAAAAATTTATCAAATAAGATATTTAAATATTCCATTTCTTTATTAATTATTTTCTTAATCTTACTGTTTTATCTGTAAACTAATATATAATCATAATATTTTTTCTTTTTATGATTTTTCTATTACCATTATAATTATTTTTATTTTTAAAAATTTTTTCATTTTTTTCTTTAAATTTATTTAATAATATTTTTTATTTAATAGCATTTTATTAAATATATTTAAAAATAAAATTTACTTTTCTAAAAATATTGTTTTTATTTTAAATTTTATTTCATTGTTTATATATTTTTTTATATTATTTATATATTATTTATGAATTTTTTATATATTATTTTTATTAATTTGTTATTATCTTAAAAATTTTTCTTGTTTTTCTATTTATTTTTATTTTTTTATCTTTTAATAATTTTTCTTCCATTTCAGAGTATTTTTTTGTGTTTTTTATTTCATCAATATTATAAAATTTTCCAAATACATTTTTTAATATAACTATGCTAATTGAATCAAAATAATATTTGTTTTTAATTATATGTAAACCTGGTTTTGTTTTATTTCTACTATTTTTTGTTTTTGATATAAATTCTTTTAATTCTTTAATCCCTAAAAAACTATTATGTAGAAAATATATGATTTTATTATTTTTTTCTATTAAATAATTATTTATTTCATTGTTTTTAATACTACAACTGTTAACTAATATATAATCATAATATTTTATACTTTTTTCTATTTTTGCATTTAACATTTTAATAGTATTTTTTTGGTTTGAATCTATTAAAATATTTTTAAAATTAAATCTTAAAAATGAATTTTTTTCATTTAATTTATCTTTTTTTAAATTAATTAATAATATTTTTTTATTTTTTTGAATTAAATAAAAAATTATTAAATATATTATTTCTAAATTTCTTTCTCCAAAAAATGTTACTATTTTTTTTGTTTTATTTTTATTATTGATATTTTTCTTATTTTTCACCTTATAAATATTTTTTATTTTTAATTTTTTTAATTCTTCTTCTTTTTTTATATCGTTTTTTTCTAAAATAAAAATTATATTTATATTTTTATTAACTATTTTTATATTTTTTATTAAATCTTCTATACTAATTTTTCCTATTAATTTTTCACATAAAATTATTGTATCTATATTTTTATCTATTTTTAAAATTTCTAATATTCCTTCTCTATATTGTATCTTTTTTATATCTGCTTTTTCTTCATTTAATTCTTTTATATTAACTTTATTTAAAATTTTTTCATTATCAACTGCTAATAATATTTTTTTCAATAAATTCTTCTCCCTCTATTATTTCTTTTTCATATTCCGAACATTCAATTTTTGTTAAAATATGATCTTCTCCTACAAACATTAAGCATTCTCCTCTTTTTAGTGATTTTATTTCTACTTTTTCTTTTTCTGATAAATTAGCAAATTCAGATAATATTTTTATATTTTCTTCTTCGAGAGCAAAAAAAGTTTTTATACTTGAATTATTTAATATACTTTTTCCATATGCACCTTCTTCTAAACTAAAAACATCTGAAATATCTTGGGTTATTGCTACACCACTTCCTCCATATTTCCTAATAGTTTTAAATATTTTATAAATAAATCCTGCTACTTCTTTATTTGATGTTACTCCTATTAATCTCCAAATTTCATCTAAATAAATTGCTTTTTTTTGATTTCTATTTTCTTTAATTTTATCCCAAAAAATATCTGTAAATAGATACATTCCATATTTTAAATTTTCTTCTCCTAAATCATATATATCAGCAATGATTAAATCATTATCTAATCTTATATTAGAATAATGATTAAAAAACTTCATAGAACCTTTTACAAATGGAATTAGTTTTATTTTGAATTTTTTTGTTTTTTCATCATTTCTTATTTCATTATATAAATCTTCTAATATTGGCATATCCTTTTGGCTTTTAAATTCTTTTTTTATTTTATTATTTTTTCTTATAGTTTTATATAAACTTTCATCATCAAAATTTATATTTTTCTTTTTATATGTTATTATTATTTTTTCTTCTAATAAAGCTTTTTCTTCTTCATTTAATTCTCCAAAAATCAAATTAAAAAATCCAATTAATTTTCCAATTTTTGTTGCTAAATATCCGCTTTCTCCGTCTTCTATACTTTCTTTTCTTATCTCTAATATATTTATATAAGTTTTTGAGTTTGGACCAATTTTTATTTGTATTCCTTTTAATTTTTTACATAATTTTTCATATTCTCTTTCTGGATCTACTATATATTGCGAAATTCCTAATAATTTATATCTTAAAATTAATAATTTTGTATAAAAAGATTTGCCTGCTCCACTTGTACCAAAAATACATATATTTGCGTTTTTATATTTTTGAGTATTAAATCTATCTATAAAAACTAAAGATTCATTATAAATATTTGTTCCTATGAATATTCCTTCTGGATCAAATATATTTGATGAAATAAAAGGAAATGTCGACAAAAGTCCTGTAGTAAGAACATTTCTTTTTCCTGCTTCTTTTATAATAGGTTTGTTTTGCATAATTGGTAAACATGATATAAAGAAATCTTCTTGTCTAAAATTTGCTCTCATTGTTTCTAACCCTCTGCTTTGAGTTATTCCTTCTATTTTATTTAAATAATATTCTAAATCTTTTAAATTATCTGCATAAATATTTATATAAATATATAAAAAATATAAATCTTCATTATTTACTTGAATTTCTTTTCTTATATATTTAGCATCATTATAAGTATATGCTGCAATATCTATATCCTCTCTATTTTGATTACCTTCTTTTAATTCAACTCCTACATTTCCTATATGATATGTTAAATCTTTAATTGTTTTATATGAATTTTGTTTTTCATAAAAAATTGAAATATTCATATTTATATTTGTTTCTATTAAATTTTTTAAAATTAAATCATTTTGTTCTCTATAATAATCAACAATAATTAATCCTGAATAAAATAAATTATTTATTTCAATATATTTAGGATTTTTTAGATTTATATATGTTGGTGATATTTTATCTTTTTCTGTAATTACTCCTGAAAAGAAATTATCTTCTTCATCGTTTTTATTAATTATTTTTTTTATTTTATTCTTTATTAAATTTTTTATTTTTTCTATTTTATTACCTCCTAAAAATATTTTTAATAATATTTAATTTTTATATTTTAATTCTAATTTAAATTTAAAATTATTTTATTATTTTTATTTGATTATTTTATACAAAAAATATATTTTTTTATTATTTTGTTTTTATTTTTAAATTTTTTATTGCAAATTAAAATTATTTTGTATATACAATTTTATAGATATTATAAAATTTTTTAAATATCTTTTTTATTATATCTATGTCAATTGAATTAAAACAATATTTTTTTCTATTATATGTAAACTTATTTTTGTTTGTTTGATATCATTTTTTATTCTTTATTTAAATTCTTTACATTCTTTAATCCCTAAAAAATTGTTATATAAAAGCATATAATTTTATCACCCTTTCATTAATTATTTTTATTATTAATTCTATATCTGTAAACTAATATATAATTATAAGATTTTACATTTTTTAAAACTTTAATTTATATTTTTAATATTATTTGTTTTTTTATTTATTATAATTTTTTTAAAAATTATTTTATAATATTTTTTATTTTTTTATTTATAATTGTTTTATTAAATGTATTTTTTATAAATTATATTTTGGTAATAATATTATTTTAATTTTTTATTATTTTTTAATTTTTAAATTATTGTATTATTTTTTAACATATATTTTTTTTAATATTTTTTCTATTTCTTTTTTACTATTTATTTCTAAAATGGAATTTCCTGAACGAGATAAACATTCTTTGATTTTAAAATATTTTTCTTTTAAATCATTTTTTAAAATTTCTTCTGATTTAAAATCTTTTTTATTTTTATTTTCATTAGATATAATTATGAAAAAATCTTTTGAAGATGATTTCCTTTCAAAATTAATTTTATTTATATAATTAATATAATTTTGTGATATTTTTTCTAAATATTTATTTTCTTTTTTTGAAATATTTTTTTTTATATTTGAAATTTGGTGACTTAAATCTTCTTTATTACTTTGAATTAAAATTTGAATGTTAAAATTACATGTCTTCAAAAAAATTTTATAAGAATTTAATATTGCTTCTTTTTCTAGATCTGATTTTAAATTATAATTAATAGGATATACTTTAATTATTTTTATTAACCTATTATTATTTAATTTTACAACTCCTTTCATATCAATTTCTTTTATTGGTAGCCATTCTTGCACTGTCAGTTTTTTTATTTTTATCACCTCCATTTACATTTAAAAATTTTACAATATTTTCCTTTTATTGTCAAGAACTTTTTATCGACAAATAGCGACATTTTATAACTCTTAATATTAATTATTTTTGAATAATTATTATATTTTTTGTAAATACTATTTTTATAAGGTTAATAATAGTTGAGCAAAGAGTATTAATGGATAATTTTTTGTTTATTGATATTCGAGCAAAGATTAAAAATAGTGTATTTTTATATATTATGTTTAGTCGGCGTTAAGAATATTTTATTTGTTTGTAGGCTATATTTTTATTCGTTTTTATTTTTAATTATATATTATATATGGTCAAATTATAGATATTTTATTCGAGCTAAGATTATTTTTATATCTAGTACTAAAATTTTTAAATGGTTATTATTAGTCCTTTTAGGATGAATATAGCTGTTTGTGGTGTATTAATAGTCGAACGACTGATTAATATTTTTGATATTAGAGCTTATTTATATAGTAATATATATTAGGTTTTAATATTAGAAATATTAGTTTTAGTGAAGATTATTATTAACTTTATAAATTAATGACAGGTAATAAATTTTTTACCTGTCATTAAATTTATATAATATTTATACATCTAAGTTTTTAACATACTTAGCATTTTTTTGTATGAATTCTCTTCTTGGTTCTACTTCGTCTCCCATTAGTAAAGTAAATATTTCATCTGCTTTTATTGCATCATCCATTGTTACTTTAACTAAAATTCTTGTTTCTGGATTCATTGTAGTATCCCATAATTGTTCTGGATTCATCTCTCCTAAACCTTTATATCTTTGAAGTCCTAATTGATCTCTTGCTATTCCTTTTTCTTCTAATTCTTTATATGCTTTATCTAAATCTTCATCTGTGTAACAATAAATATCTTTCATACCTTTTTTAGATAATTTATATAATGGTGGTTGTGCTAAATATACATTTCCATTTTCTATTAATGGCCTCATATATCTAAAGAAAAATGTTAGTAATAATGTTCTAATATGAGCACCATCAACGTCAGCATCAGCCATTATAATTACTTTTCCATATCTTATTTTTGTTATATCAAAATCAGCCCCAATTCCTGCACCAACAGCTAAGATTACAGGATTTAATTTATCATTTCCATATATTTTATCTGCTCTTGCTTTTTCAACATTTAACATTTTTCCCCATAATGGTAAAATTGCTTGAAATTTTCTATCTCTTCCTTGTTTTGCACTTCCTCCTGCAGAATCTCCCTCAACAATATATACTTCACATTCATCTGCATTTTTACTACTACAATCTGCTAGTTTTCCTGGTAAAGTTGATGTTTCTAATGAATTTTTCTTTCTTACTAATTCTCTTGCTTTTCTAGCAGCTTCTCTTGCTCTAGAAGCACTTATGCATTTTTCTAATATAGATTTTGCAACATTTGGATTTTCCTCTAAAAATGTTGATAGTGCTTCATTTACCATACTTTGAACAACACCTGTTACTTCACTATTTCCTAATTTTGTTTTTGTTTGTCCTTCAAATTGTGGTTCCTTTACTTTTACAGAAACAACTGCTGTTATTCCTTCTCTTATATCTTCACCTTGTAAATTTGAATCTTTTTCTTTTAATATATTATGACTTCTTGCATAATCATTTAATACTTTAGTTAATGATCTTTTAAATCCTTCTAAATGTGTTCCACCTTCTATTGTATTAATATTATTAACAAAAGTATAAATATTTTCTGAATAACTTGAGGTATATTGAATTGCAATTTCAACAGGTACTTCCCCATCTGTTTTCTCTATATATATAGGTGTTTTATGTAGACATTCTTTGTTTTTATTTAAATATTCAACAAAAGATTTTAATCCTCCCTCAAAACAAAAATCTGCTTTTTTAGGTGTTGGATTTTCTTCAGTAACTCTTTTATCTTCTATTGTTATTCTTAATCCTTTTGTTAAAAATGCCATTTCTCTAAATCTTTTTTCTAAAGTTTCATATTCATAATTTAAACTTTCAAAAATTGTATCATCTGCTAAAAATCTAACTTTAGTTCCTGTCTTTTTAGAATCCCCTATTCTCTCTAAAGATTTTATTGTTTTTCCTCTTTCAAATTTCATTTGAAAAATTCCACCATCTCTTTGAATTGTTACTTCTGTCCATTCAGACAAAGCATTAACAACAGAAGCTCCTACACCATGAAGTCCTCCAGATACTTTATACCCACTGTCTCCCCCAAATTTTCCTCCTGCATTTAATTTTGTATAAACTGTTTCTGCAGCAGAAATTTTTGTTTTCTTGTGTATATCTACTGGTATTCCTCTTCCATCATCTTCTACACAAATAATATTCCCAGGTTCAATAGTAACATTTATGTTTTTACAATATCCTGCTAAAGCTTCATCTACAGCATTATCAACGATTTCATATACACAATGATGTAATCCTCTTACTGAAACACTACCTATGTACATTCCTGGTCTTTTTCTTACGTGTTCTAAACCTTCTAGAACTTGAATTTGTTCTGCTCCATACTTATGATCGTATTTTTCCATTTAACTTCCTCCTTCGATTACTTTGCCTTCTTTGACATTATATATTAAAATATTTTTATTTTCAATATTAATTTTATCAGTACAAGTTATAATTACTTGTGTTTCTTTTATTTTTTCTAAAAAATGATTTCTTCTTTTTTCATCTAATTCAGACATAAAATCATCTAATAGTAAAATTGGTTTTTCTCCAATTTCTTCTTCTATAATATTTAATTCAGACAATTTTAAAGATAATATTGCTGTTCTATGTTGTCCTTGTGATCCATAAATATCTAGTCTTTTTTCATTTATATATATTATAAAATCATCTCTATGTATTCCTTTTGTTGTAAATCCTTTTATTATATCTACTTTTCTTCTTTCTTTTAATTTTTTTAAATATTCTTCTTTATTTATGCATTCTGAATTATATTCTATTCTTATATTTTCTCTATTCTCTGTAATTTCATTATGAATTTTATTTATTTTTTTATTTATTTTTTCTATAAAAGCTTTCCTATAATTATAAATATTAATTGCATATTCTGCTAATTTTTCATCCCATATTTCTAATAATTTTTCATCTTTATTTTCTTCTTTTATTTGCCTTAAATAATTATTTCTTTGTTCCAATGTTTTTAAATATAAATTTAAATTATACATATAATTAGGTTTTAATTGACTAATCATTATATCTAAAAATTTTCTTCTGTTTTGTGGACCACCCTTTAATATATTTATATCATCAGGAGTAAAAATAACTATATTTAAATTACCTAATAATTCACTTAATTTTTTTATTTTTATTCCATTTATAAACACATTTTTTTTATTATTTATTTCAATTTTTATTTTTCCATCTCTATCTTCTTTTTGATATTGAATTTCAATTACTGCCTTTTCTTCATCTAATAAAATCATTTCTTTATCTTTTTTTGTTCTAAAAGATTTTCCCATTCCACATAAAAAAATTGATTCTATTATATTTGTTTTTCCTTGTGCATTTTCTCCATAAAAAATATTTATATTTTTTTCTAAATTAATTTCTTCATTTTTATAATTTCTAAAATTAATTATTTTTATTTTTTTTATCCACATTTTTTTCTCCAGTTGTGATTAATTAAAATCTATTTTTTTCTATTTTTTTCTATTTTTTTCTATTTTTTTCTTTTTTTTTCTATTTTTTTCTTTTTTTTCTTTTTTATTCTATTTTATTCTATTTTTTAATTTTTTATATTTTAATTTTTTTTATTTTTTATGATTTTTTATTTTTCTAACTATTATTTATTTATTTTTATTTCAATTTTTTTTATTTTCATGAAATTTATTTATTATTTTTGTTTTTTCCACATTTCAGTACTAATATGTGAATAATTTTTATAAAGGTAGAAAATTTTCTACCTTTTATTTTAATCTTCTTTTAATCTAATTGGTAAAATCATATATGTATATTCATTATTTTCAATTGATTTTATTAAACAAGGAGATATATTTGTTCCAAATTCAATATATACTTCTTCATCTTCTATAGCTTTTAAACTATCTAAGAAATATTTTGGATTGAATCCTGCTTCTATATTTTTTCCTTCTGTCGAAACATATAATTCCTCTTTCGCATCTCCTGTTTGATTTGTACATGATATTGTAACTTTTCCTATATCGACTTGTACTTTTACAGGATATTTCTTTTCTTTTTCAATAGATGAAGCAGAAATTAAACTTATTCTTTCAAAACTATTTTGTATATGATTTTTGTTCACTTTTACTCTTGTTTCCCAAGAATCAGGTATTACATTTTTATAATTTAGAAATTCTCCATCTAATATTCTAGTAACAACTTTACAATTATCCATTTCAAATAAAGCTTGATTCTTTGAAACTCCTATTTTTATATTTTCAAAAGAATCAGATATTATTTTATTTACTTCATTTAAAGTTCTTCCTGGGATAACTGCACTAAAATTGTTACTTTGTTTATTTAAATATATACTTCTTAAAGCTAATCTAAAGCCATCTACTGCTACAATATTTAATTTATTATTTTCTATTTCAAATAACGCTCCTGTAAAAATAGGTCTACTTTCTTCTGTGCTTACAGCAAATATTGTTTTTCTTATCATATTTTTTAGAGTATTTTGTTCAACTTCTATTGAATTTTCTACTTCTATTTTAGGAAGTTCTGGAAATTCTTCAGGATTCATTGTTGCTAATTTATATAAAGAACCTTCACATTCTATTTCTAATAGATTCTTTTCATTTAAGCTTATGTGTATTTCAGTATCAGGCAGTTTTCTTATTATTTCACTAAACATTATTGCATTGACAACAGTACTTCCTTGTTCTTTTACTTCACAATCCATTACATATTCAATACCTATTTCTAAATCATATGTTGTTAATTTTATTTCATTATCATTTGTTTGAATTAATATTCCTTCTAGTATTGGCATTGTTGTTTTAGAAGCAACACCTTTTACTACGGAATTAATTGCTTTAAGTATTTGGTCTTTGTAACAAATTATTTTCATTTTTTTTCGTCTCCTTTATATTAAAAATATATATAATAATTATTAGTAGTAATAGTATTAGGTCTTGTGGAAAATGTGGAAAACTATGTTTATAATTAGAATCCCTAAAAAAATCAGTGTTTATAATTCAGTGGAAAACTAATTAAAATATCCACATAAAAAAATATATTTTGTGGAAAAAAGAGATATACACATGTTTTAAACACATAATTAACAATACTGTGTGGATATCAAATATACTTGTTCCGTAAGAAAAGGAAGAAAAATTTTTTACAAACAAGTATTTTTCCAAACATAAATTTTAAAAATACTTAAAAAACATTTCAATTTTCTATTGTTTACCATCTATGATTATATTTTTAACACTTTCCACAATTAGTTTTGTATTATTTTTTTCTTTTATTTCTCTTTCTATTTTCTTACAAGCGTGCATAACAGTAGAATGATCTCTTCCTCCAAAATCAATACCAATTTGAGGATAAGACATACTAGCTATATCTCTGCAAAGATACATTGCGATTTGTCTAGGAAATGCAATATCATTTGATCTTTTATTCCCTGATAGGTCGTCCTTATTAATACTAAAATATTTAGCTACAGTTTCTTGGATAAAATCACAAGATATTACTTTTTCACTTTCGTATTTAAATTCATTTATAATATTTTCTGCTAATTCAATAGTTATTGGACTATGAGTTAAAGAAGCTCTTGCAACTATTTTATTAAATACTCCTTCAAGTTCTCTTATATTTGAATCTATTTTGTTTGCAATATCTGAAAGAATAAAATCTTCAATAACAATATTTTCATCTTGAGCTTTTTTTCTTAAAATTGCTAAACGAGTTTCATAATCTGGACAAGATATATCTGCTAAAAGGCCCCATTCAAATCTTGATTTCAATCTATCTTCTAAGAAAGGAATATCTCTTGGAGGTTTATCACTAGAAATTATGATTTGTTTTCTATTTTCATATAAAGTATTAAATGTATGGAAAAATTCTTCTTGAATTCTTTCTTTACCAGCAATAAATTGAATATCATCTATTAATAAAACATCAATAGTTCTATATTTATTTCTAAAAGTTTCGTTCTTATTATCTTTTATTGCATTAATTAGTTGATTAGTAAATTTTTCTGAAGTTACATATAAAACATTAGCATTTTTGTTATTTTCTAATATTCGATTACCTATTGCATGCATTAAGTGAGTTTTTCCTAAACCAACTCCTCCATAAATGAATAAAGGGTTATATGAATTACCAGGTTCATTTCCAACTGCTAAAGCCGCTGCATGGGCAAATCTATTATTATTTCCTATAACAAAAGTTTCAAAAGTATATTTAGGATTAAGAGTTAATCTGTTTGCAGATATTTCTGGATTATCTGTATCTTGATTAACAGAATAATCAGACATTTCAACAACATTATTTAATAGTTTTTCCTTTTTTTCTTTTTCAAGATTAATAACTGAAAAATTCCATTCTTTATTTGTTATGTATTTTAGAGTATTAAACATTAAACTTTTGTATTTATTTTCAATAAAATCTTGCTGATATTCAGAAACAGCAGTAAAAGCAATATGGTTTCCATCAATACTTCTAATACCGAGAGGTAATATCCAAGTTTCATAAGAAATTTGGGTTAATTCTGGTTTTAAAGCTTCCTTTATTTTTGAAAGTAATTCTTCTTTTTCTATAGCCATTTTATTTCTTCCTTTCTTTGTTTCTTTCCACAAAGTTATCCACATCCAACTGTAAAAATATAGAAATTATATCTAAATTCTAATATTAATAATACGAAATCATGCAAACAAAAATTCAATACCCCTAGTAAATTTCTATATATTTTTCTATTTTCATATAATATCAAAAATTCATATAATAAGTCAATAAAATTGTGGAAAAAAAATAAAAAAATGTGGACAAATATTTTAAAAATGTGGAAAAACAGATAAATATTACAAAAAGATTACAGAAAATAAAAAAAATTGCAAAATTGCTTGACATTTATACACTTTTTACTGTATAATCGATATACTTGTTATTTTGTAAAAAAGTAATTTTCAGGTAACTGAAATGTTATAAAAAAACTTTAGGAGGTGCTAGAATGAAAAGAACATATCAACCAAAAAACAAACAAGAAAAGAAAGAACATGGATTTATGAAAAGAATGAAAACTAGAGCAGGAAGAAATGTATTGAAAGCAAGAAGAGCAAAAGGCAGAAAAAAATTAAGTGCTTAATAAAATTATGTTTTTAACATAATTTTATTAGCTAAATGTTTTTTTTCATTAATAGACTGGAAAAGGGGAAAGAATAATGAAAAAAACAAAGATGTTAAAAAAAAATCATGAGTTTAAAAAGGTTTTGACAAAAGGAAAATATTATTCAGGAAATCAAATAGAAGCTTTTATTAAGAAAAATAATATTAAACATCAAAATTTACTAGGGATAGCTATAGGAGTTAAAATAGCTAAAGCTGTAAAAAGAAATAAAATAAAAAGGTTAATTAGAGAAAGTTATAAAGAATATGAAATGAAAATAAAAACATCTAATACAATAATTTTTTTATGGAAAAAGAGAGTACCGGCAGAAGAAGCAAATTTTACAAATATTAATAAAGATATGAAAAATATTTTTCGAAAGGCAAATCTTTTTATAGAGGAAAAAAATGAAAAAAATACTTATAAGGCTAATTAGTGGATATCAAAAATATATTTCCAACTGGATTTCTAAAGGTAAGATAAAATGTAAATTTTATCCTACTTGTTCTGAATATACTAAACAAGCAATAAAAAAATATGGGGCATTAAAAGGAAGTTTTCTTGGTATATATAGAATTTTAAGATGCAATCCACTTTCAAAAGGTGGATACGATCCATTAAAATAGGCTTGGGAGGAAAATATAAATGTTTGAATTTTTAGCAAGTACTTTTGGTTATTTGTTACAATTTTTATATAATTTAGTAAATAACTACGGTATAGCAATAATATTATTTACAATAACAATAAAAATCATTTTATTACCTTTATCTATAAAACAACAAAAGACAATGAAAAAAAGTGCTAAAATGCAAGAAAAAATAAAGGTAATTCAATTTAAATATAAAAATGATCAAGAAAAAATGAATCAGGAAATGATGAATTTATATAAAAGTGAAAATATGAGTCCTATTAGTGGATGTTTAACAACAATAATTCAAATGCTATTGCTTTTATCTATTTTTTACTTGGTAAGAACACCATTAACATATATGCAAAAAATACCACAGGAAAATATAAATACATATATAGGGCAATTAAAAGAAGGAGAAAAAACTGTAAGTAATGTATATCCAGAAATAGATTTAATAAGAGAATATAACTACTTAAAAGAATTAAATCCAGAAGATGAAAATGTAGATAAGTTAAACTTACAAATGAATTTCTTAGGTTTAGATTTAAGTAAAATACCTCAACAAAACATGAGTGATTATACAGTCTACATAATTCCTGTGCTTTATATTTTATCATCATTTGTTTCAATAAGATTAACAACATCAATGCAAACAAAGAAAAAAGTAGAAAATAAAGATATTACAATAGATGGTAAGACAGGAGAAAAACTAGAATTAGAAGAAAGCAAAAACAATGAACCAGATAGTATGGCTCAAACAAATAAAATAATGTCTTGGATGATGCCGATATTATCAATATCAATAGCTTTTGTGGCACCGCTTGGACTTGCTTTATATTGGTTAATTAATAATGTACTTATGATAATAGAAAGATTAGTATTAGATAAAGTTTTAAAAGAATCTTAGAGGAGGCCTAAAAATGGCGAAAAGTGTGATTTCCGAAGGAAGAACAACAAATGAAGCAATAGAAAACGGATTAAAAATATTAAAAGTTCAAAAAAAACATGTAGATGTGAAAGTTTTAGATAACGACGACAAAAGAAGTTTCTTTAGCATTTTAGCTCCCAGGGTAGTAAAAGTAGAATTAACTCTAAAAGAAGATCTTGAAGAACCGTTAAAAGAAAAGGAAGTTAAGATAAAAAAAGAAATAATTTTAAAAGAAGAAGAAAAAGAAAAAGCAATTGAAAATATTAAAAATTTTTTAGAAGAGCTTTCAAAAAGTTTTCCAGAAGAGATTAAGTATGAAATTAAAGAAAAAGATAATTATATAAATGTTTCTATAGATGGCGAAGATTTAGGATTTTTAATAGGTTACAGAGGAGAAACTTTATATTCAATGCAAAGTATTCTATCTGCAATAGGGGGAAAAGGTATTCAAAATAAAATAAGAGTTATTTTGGATATTCAAGGATATAAAGAAAAAAGAGAAAAAACATTAGAAAACTTAGCAGAAAAAGTTGCAAAAACTGTAATAAGAACAAGAAAATCGGTAAAATTAGAACCAATGAGGGCTTATGAAAGAAAAATAATACATAGTAAATTACAACAAAACCCAAAAGTTGAAACTACTAGTATAGGAGAAGAACCATATAGAAGAATTATAGTTTCTTTAAAAAAATAAATAATAAATAAAATCGGAGGTCAAAGGTCGGATTTTACAAATTATATGTAAATTCTATCTTTGACTTGTTTTTTTAAGGAGGAAAAATGAGTACAATAGCATCAATATCAACGGCTCCACGGAATAGGAGGAATAGGTATTATTAGAATAAGTGGGAAAGAATGTTTCGACGTATTAAGTAAAATATTTATTCCTAAAAACAAGCAGAAAATAGAACACATAAAAGGATATACTTTTAAATATGGAAATATTATTGAAGATGGTCAAATTATAGATGAAGTGTTGGTTTCATACTTTAAAGCGCCCAAAAGTTATACAACAGAAGATATGTGTGAAATTAATTCTCATGGTGGCAATATAATTATGAAAAAAATATTAGAATTATGTTTAAAAAATGGTGCAACTCTTGCGGAACCGGGAGAATTTACAAAGAGAGCTTTTTTGAATGGAAGAATAGATTTATTACAAGCAGAGTCAGTTATAGATGTTATAAATGCAAAATCAGAAAAAGAAGCTAAGACTGCTGTGAAGCAATTAGAAGGTGAACTATCTAAAGAAATAGATAAAATAAAAAAAGAAATTATGAATGTAATGGTAAATATAGAAGTTTCAATTGATTATCCTGAATATGATATTGAAGATGTTGCTAATATAGAAGTAGAGAATATGCTAAATTCTATAGGGGAAAAGCTAAGAAAACTAGAGAAGAGTTTTGATAATGGTAAAATCATAAAAGAAGGGATTAGAACAGCGATAATAGGAAAACCTAATGCTGGCAAATCATCTCTTTTGAATGCAATTTTAAAAGAAGACAGGGCAATTGTTACGGAATTCGAAGGAACAACTAGAGATACAATTGAAGAGTTTATAACAATAGAAGGAGTTCCTTTAAAATTGATAGATACTGCGGGAATAAGGAATGCGAAAGATGAAGTGGAGAAAATAGGAATTAAAAAATCTAAAAAAATAGCGGAAACAGCCGATTTAATAATTGCAATTTTTGACTCTTCGAAAGAACTTGATGATGAAGATATAGAGATATTAGATTTAATTAAAGGAAAAAAAGCAATAATAGTATTAAATAAATCAGATTTAGTAGCAAAAGTTAATGAAACAGATGCAAGATTAAAAAAATTTAATAATTATATAGTAAAAATATCAGCATTAAATAAAACAGGAATTGATAAAATATATGAAAAAATCAGCGAAATGTTTAATTTAAACGAAATAAATTTTGATAATGATATATTAATTACAAATATTAGACAAAAGAATTTTATAGATAGTGCAATTGAAAATGTTGGAAAAGCAAAAGAGGTATTACTAAAAAAAGAATCAATTGACATTGTTGCTATATTTATAAAGAATATTTTAGAAGATTTGGGCAATATAACAGGAGAATATGTAACAGAAGATATTATAAATGAAATATTCTCAAAGTTCTGCTTAGGAAAATAATAAACAAATGCACGAAAATCAAAAATAACACAATTTAACCCGACGAACAACCAACTTTATAAAAAGAAAAATAAAACCGCTTAAAATCCAAAATAAAAAACATTAAGTTAAAAACTAATAATAAATTTGTTAATAAAAAATATATAATTATATTACGATATTTACATAAAAATAGAGAAAAAAATAAAAAATCAAAAACATTTTGACAAAATTCGACAATTATTAAAACAAAGAGAAAAACAAAGAAAAAGTTATAATAAATAAAGGAAAACAACAAAAACTGTAAAGTAAAATTGTATTAAACGAATAATCGAACTATAATTTCTTGTTTCACACGGAAGTTAATAATAACAAAAATAATATGAGAACATATAAAAGAAAGAGGAATAAAAATGAAAACAAAAAAAGGAGAATATATTGCAGGAAAATTCGATGTGGCAGTAATAGGAGCAGGACATGCTGGGTGCGAAGCAGGATTGGCTGCAGCAAGATTAGGGATGAAGACGCTCATATTTTCAATTAGCTTAGAAGCTATAGCTAATATGCCATGTAATCCACATATAGGGGGAAGTTCTAAAGGACATCTTGTAAGAGAAATAGATGCTCTTGGTGGAGAAATGGGAAAAAATATTGATAAAACAATGATTCAAATAAAGATGTTAAATACATCAAAAGGACCAGCTGTCCATTCGTTAAGAGCTCAAGCTGATAGAAAAAAATATCAAGCTGAAATGAAACATACTTTGGAAAAACAAGAAAATTTACAAGTAAAACAAGGAGAAATTGTTGAAATCTTATTAGAAGATAATAAAGTAGTAGGAGTAAAAACAGATTTAGGAGCAATCTATAAAGTGAAATCTGTAATTGTTGCTACAGGAACTTATTTGAAAGGAAAGATTTTTATAGGAGAATTTTCAAAAGAAAGTGGACCAGATGGAGTGGCTGCGGCCAATAAATTATCAGATTGTTTGAAAAAAATAGGAATAGACCTTATAAGGTTTAAAACAGGAACACCTGCTAGAATAAATAGAAGAAGTATAGATTTTAGTAAAATGGAAGTTCAAAAAGGAGATAATGGAATAGAAGCATTTTCTTTTGAAAATGAACCTAAAGATTTTGAACAAGTTGATTGCTATTTAACATATACAAATGAAAAAACGCATGATATAATAAGAAAAAATTTACATAGATCACCATTATATGCTGGAATGATAGAAGGGACGGGACCTAGATATTGCCCATCAATAGAAGATAAAGTAGTTAGATTTAGTGACAAACCTCGTCATCAAGCTTTTGTTGAACCAGTAGGATTAGATACAGAAGAAATGTATATTCAAGGTATGAGCTCTTCATTACCTGAAGAAGTACAAATAGCTTTATATCATACGATTCCTGGATTAGAGCATGCTGAATTTACAAGACCGGCATATGCTATCGAATATGATTGTATAGACCCTTCAAATTTAAAATTATCTTTAGAATATAAAGGAATAAGTGGATTGTTTATGGCTGGACAAATAAATGGAACATCAGGATATGAAGAGGCTGCATGTCAAGGTCTTATTGCAGGAATAAATGCAAGCAGAAAAATAGAAGGAAAAGAGCCAATTATTTTAGATAGGACACAAGGGTATATAGGAGTGTTAATAGATGACATTGTTACCAAGGGAACAAATGAACCATATAGAATGATGACATCTAGAGCAGAGTACAGACTATTATTAAGACAAGATAATGCGGATTTAAGACTTACTGATATGGGTTATGAAGTTGGTCTTATATCAGAAGAAAGATATAAAAAATTTAAAGAAAAAAGAAAAAATATTGAAAAGGAAATAGAAAGACTTAAGAATTTAATTGTTAAGCCAAGTGAAGAAGTAAACAAAATATTAAGAGATAACAGCACGACTGAGCTTACTACAGGAACAAAAATGGCAGAGTTGCTAAAAAGAACAGAATTAAATTATGATATTTTAGGACCAATTGACGAAAACAGGCCAAAATTAACAAAACAAGAAAAAGAAGAAGTTGAAATACAAATAAAATATGAAGGATATATCAAAATGCAGGAAGCTCAAGTAGAAAAATTTAAAAAACTTGAATCAAAAATATTACCAGAAGAAATTGATTATGAAACAATTAAAGGAATTAGTCTAGAAGGAAGACAAAAATTGAACAAATTCAAACCACATTCAATAGGACAAGCATCAAGAATATCAGGGGTTTCACCAGCTGATATATCTGTATTATTAATTTATTTGCAACAAATGAAATAAGAGGAGTTTTATATGGAAATAAAAGAATTTAAGCAAGAACTAGAAAAATATTTAAATGAGTTAAAAATTGAGTTAAATGAAAATCAAATAAATAGTTTTTATAAATATATGAATTTATTAATAAAATGGAATGAAAAAATTAATTTGACTGCAATAACAGATCCAAAAGAAATAATAATGAAACATTTTATTGATTCGTTAACAATAAACAAATATATAGAAAAAAACGCAAAATTAATAGATATAGGAACTGGGGCAGGATTTCCTGGAATACCATTAAAAATTTTAAGACAAGATATTACTGTTACATTAGTAGATTCATTGAATAAGAGAATAAATTTTCTAAATGAAGTAATAAAAGAAATAGGATTAGAAAAAATTGAAACGATTCACAGTAGAGCTGAAGAAATCGGAAAAAATGTAAAATATAGAGAAAAATATGATATGGCTACATCAAGGGCTGTTGCAAATATTGCAACCTTATCAGAATATTTAATTCCGCTTGTTAAGGAAAAGGGAAAATGTATATATATGAAAGGACCAGATATAGAAGAAGAACTTTTAAATGGAAAAAAAGCAATTAATGTTCTTGGCGGAGAAGTAATAAAAAAAGAAGAATTTAGTCTTCCTAAATCAGATATTAAAAGGACAATAATTATTATAAATAAAATAAAGAGAACACCTAATAATTATCCTAGAAAGGCTGGAATGCCAGCAAAAGAACCAATAAAATAGTAAAACGAAAATAATAAATAAAAAGTCAATAAATTTATAAAATTTTATTGACTTTTTTGTTATATTTTTATATTATATTAATATAAGAAAAGAAGAACCGAAAAGTAAATATTAACAAAAATGGAGGCAATAAAATTGGGAAAAATAATATCAGTAGCAAATCAAAAAGGTGGAGTAGGAAAAACAACGACAACGGTTAATTTAGGAACAATATTAGCAAAAAAAGGAAAGAAAGTTTTGTTAATAGATGCAGATCCTCAAGGTAATGCAACAAGTGGACTTGGTGCAGATAAAGAGAGTGAATATTCAACATATGATATTTTAGTAAATGATATTGAAATTGAAGATGCAATACAAAGAACTATAATTAAGAATTTAAAATTATGCTCTGCAAATGTAAATTTAGCAGGAGCAGAAGTAGAATTGGTATCAATGATGTCAAGAGAACAAAGATTGAAAGAAAAATTAGATGAAGTGAAGGATAATTATGATTATATTTTAATAGATTGTCCACCATCACTTGGATTAATTACATTAAATGCATTTACTGCATCAGACAGTGTTTTAATACCTGTGCAGTGTGAATATTTTGCATTAGAAGGATTAGGACAACTTTTAAACACAATAAATTTGGTTAAAAAGCATTTAAATAAGGAAATAGAGATAGAAGGAGCTTTACTTACGATGTATGACATAAGGACTAATTTGTCAAACCAAGTTGTGAAAGAAGTAAAAAAATATTTTAATAATAAAGTGTATAAAACAGTAATACCAAGAAACGTTAGGCTTAGCGAAGCACCAAGTTATGGGATGCCTATTACAGAATATGATCCAAGATCTAAAGGTGCTAAAAGCTATATTAAATTCACAAAAGAATTTTTAAAATTAAATGAAGAAGAGAAGAAAGCAAAACATATGATGTAAAATAATAAGGAGGAAAATTTAAAATGGCAAAAATGACAGGATTAGGAAAGGGCTTAGATGCATTATTTGGGCCAGCTCCAGAAGAAGAGCAAATGCAAGAAAATGATTTGTTAAAAACATTGAAAATAACAGAAGTAGAACCTAATAGGGATCAACCAAGAAAAAGATTTGATGTGGAGGCGTTAGAGGAATTATCAACTTCTATAAAGGAATATGGATTAATTCAACCAATTGTAGTAACAAAAAAAGATGGATATTATAGTATAATTGCAGGAGAAAGAAGATGGAGAGCTTCTAAATTAGCAGGATTAAAAGAAATTCCTGCTATTATAAGGGAAGATGATGAAAAGGTTAATTCCGAAATTTCTTTGATTGAAAATATGCAAAGAGAAGATTTGAATCCAGTTGAAAAAGCAATGGGAATAAAGATGCTTATGGATAATTATGATATGTCACAAGAAGTGGTTGCTAAAAAATTAGGAAAAGGAAGAAGTACAATTGCTAACTGGGTTAGAGTGCTAAATCTAGAACCTAGAGTTCTTGAAATGGCAAAAGAAGGAAAAATAACAGAAGGTCATTGCAAAGCATTACTTGCAATTACTGATCCAGAAAAACAATATCAAACTGCTATACATATGCTAGAAAGAGGACAAACTGTAAGACAAATTGAAAAAAAGGCAAAAGTAAAAGAAACAAAAGAAGAAGAAAAAAGAAAACATGTATTATATAAAAATATAGAAGATACATTTCAAGGTTTTTTTGGATCTAAAGTTAGATTAGATGCTGGTAAAAGACGTGGAAAAATAATAATCGAATATACTTCAAATGATGATTTAGAAAGAATTTTAGGACTTATTAGATAAAATCCCAAAAATTCTATTGACAAATGTCTATAAAAATGCTAATATAAATACTGTCGCTGGACATTTGTCTAATGATATGGAGAGGTGGTCGAGTTGGTTTATGGCACCAGTCTTGAAAATTGGCGTGCGTTTG
>CAMKEH010000013.1 GCA_946411515.1 uncultured Clostridium sp. | reverse complement strand
AATCATATTGAGTATTTAGAGTCAAAGAAGAGAACTGAGACAGAAGAAGTTAAACAAGACAACAACACACATGATCCTTTCGCTGATTTTGGTAATCAAGTTAGCATTGATGATGTGACAGATAATTTTTTAGATTAGGAGATGAAAAAATGTTAAAAAAAGAAATTTATCCAAAGACAAAAAGAGTAAGTTGCGCAGGAGATAAAGTTTATATAACTGAGAAATTGGATGGTAGCAATTTAGTGTTTTTTAAAAAAGATGAAGAATTGTATATTGCTCAAAGAAAACGAATATTTAAAATAAGTGAGTTAGAAGAAGTAAAAGATATTCTTTATAAAGGTTTGTATCAATGGTTATTAGCCAATAAAAATACATTATCTGATGAATTGTATAACGATAGTGCTATATGTGGAGAGTGGCTAGGTATGGGACAATTAAAATATACAATAGATGAATTTGATAAAAAATGGTATATGTTTGCAAAAGCTAATATAGATGATGAATTCAATTTATATAATCTAATTTATGAACATAGTTTATTTATTTATCCATTTATTAGTCAGGAGATTCCTAATTTTATCGGTGTAGTTCCAGAAGTTACTGAATTGAATGTAATACCAACAAAAGAACATTTGGATAGTATATATGAAAAATATACTAATAAAGTTAACCGAAATGTAGAGGGGTTTGTTGTTAATTATAAAAATATTATTACAAAATATGTAAGAATGAAAAATGGTAAAATGCAGGAACATTTTGATAGAGGAGAATAATGATAGGCAATGCATTTAAGATTATTCAATACTTATATAATCAATCAAAAGATAAGTTATTTGTAATTAAAGAATATAAAAAGAAAAGAAATAACAAACAAAATAGCCGTTATTGGAAATTATTAAGTGAATTATCTCTAAAAACTAAGATTGGTATTGAAGAATTACACTTTGATATGTTGAAGAATTATAGCCAGAGATATGAATTATTATCTCCAGTTCCAGATATAAGAGGTATTGAATATTATGAGAAGAAATCAAAAATAAGAAGAGATGATGGGAAGGAGTATTATGTATTTCATGTATATACTCCCTCTCATGAACTTAGAACAGATGAGTTCGCAGTTTTATTAAATGGATTAATTCAAGAATGTGAGCAACAGGGAATAGATGCTCGTAGTCCTGAAGAGATAGAAAGGGATAGTAAGTTGTATGCGATTAAGTAAGTATCATAATAAAAAAGTAATAATTGATGGAATAAAGTTTGATTCAAAAAAAGAAGGCAATTATTATTTAAAGTTAAAAATGTTAGAAAAAGCAGGTAAGATAAAAGATTTAAAATTACAAGTACCGTTCGTATTATTAGAAACATTTAAAGTTGATGATAGAACATATAGAAAAACTAAGTATATTGCAGATTTTACATATTATGATGATAAAGATAAATTGCATGTAATTGATGTGAAAGGGTTCCATACTAACGAGTATCAATTAAAGAAAAAGTTAATGGCTTGGAAATATGGAATAGAAATAGAGGAGGTATAGTGTGATACTAATAGATAAAAATGGGTTGAAGTATAGAGCAGTAAAGCATAATAACAAATATTATCTATTAATAGAATATAGAGATATTGATACTAAAAAGATAGAAGTAAAAGGTAAAAAGAATGTAATGACTTATATTCGAGAAAATGGATTAGTTAAATATGATTCTGATAAAGAATTGCAGAAGGAAAAAGAAGATGAAGTAAGAAAGGAACTTGAAGCATGTAGTTGGTGGATTGAATGAGGTGTGATATGAAAGATAAGTTAAGTTTTATAAGTATTATGTTATTGGTATTATTGTTTGGATTTGGTTTAGGATATGCTTTTAAAGAATCACAAATGAAAGATATGGAAAAAGTTATACTACAGAAATATTGTTATAAGTATGGAGGATGGATGTGTGAATAATAATGAAAATAACTGATAAACAAAAGAAGGTTATATTAAATAATCTTGATTTGTTAGAAAATTGGCAATTAGAAGAAATTATAGAAATGATAGGTATTGATGATTTAGATAAAAAATATGCAAGTGAATTAATAAAAGATATTTTCGAGGTAGAAAAAGAACTTGCTGGGATATCTTATGAAGATATTTGTTAAAAGGTAGGTGAGTAATTATGAATAAAGAAGAATTTATAGGTAAATTACAAATGGTATATGTAGGAGATAGAAATGCTTTTAATGAAATAGTTGATGTTTATGATGAATTAAAAGGTGATAATAAACATCTAAATGATCTATTAGATGGTGCATTAAAAGAATATGATAGATTAAATAATATAATAAATCGTCTTGATAATTTTGTGGATAGAACAATAGAGGTTATAAAACAACAACCTAGTGGTAATGATGAATGGATATTAGAAAGATTAAATGGGATTAAATATTTAATAGAATTAAAGGAGGATAAGTAAATATGAGTGCACAAGAAATGTTTGAAAATTTGGGATATAAGAAAATATATAGTATTTTAGATGATGCTTGTTATTTTAATAAAAAAGACAATGTAAGAATAAGATTTCATCAAACTGAGTATGGAAATTGTGTTTTGATAGAAGATGATTGTCACATGGCATCTTTTATAACAATAAATGAAATACAAGCTATAAATAAACAAATCGAAGAATTAGGGTGGAAGTAAATATGAGTGATAAAGAAAAATTAAAAGCTATAAGTAAAAGAATAAGAAAAGCAATTGATAACGATGAAGATGATTTATTATATGTACTATTTGATATACAAGATATTATTCAGGATGAAGAAGAACAAAAACTTGCTTATGATAGATACATTAAGCCATATATAGAATAGGAGTAAATATGAGTGAAGAAAGAAATGGTTTAATAAAACAAAGAAATCAATTATAAGGGAGATGATAAAGTGAAATGCAAGTATTGTGAAGAAATAAATAATAATTGGACTGATAGTTTTGAAGGAGTTGTTCATCATTTAGAATTTAATCCTTCAAACGAACGAGATAATAGATATTACCATAGAGGAACACACATTTATGAAACTAATAATAAAGCAGTATTAGATGTAGAAAATTACCAATACTTAATAAATTATTGTCCTATGTGTGGTAGGAAGTTAGGGAGCTTATTAGAGGAGAATAAGTAAATATGAGTGAACATACAAGAAATCAAAAAAGAATGTATCGAATACATAAACAAGAAGAAAAAATATTAGAACAAGAATTAATGATAGCATCTTTACAACAAAAAGTAGAACAATTAGAAAAAGAAAATGATAAATTAAAACATAAATTAAATGATATTGCGTTTGGTGATGATAGTGAACTTGCTTTAAGATTTTTAAGAAAAATAGATTATGTTGATTTTGATGAAAAAAGAAAAGTGTATATAAATAAACACAATAATGAACCTTTTATTTGAAAATATTTTAGAGGAGAATAAGTAAATATGAGTGAAGAAATAAATAAAAATTTTAAAGGATTATATGATACATCAAAAACAACTTTTATAACAGATAGAACAGAACCCACTCACTTTTATGAACCTGAAGTAAAAACACCTAGAATAAAAAATGTTTCATATTCCATTAATTTTGATAAGAAAGAATTATATAAGCAAATAGAAGATTTACAACAAAAAGTAGAACAATTAGAAAAAGAAAATATAAAACAAAAAGAAATAATAGAAAACTTAACTACTATGACAGTATGTGGAGATAAAAAACAAATTAAAAACACAGCACAATGCAAACTTGAACAATTAGAAAACATAAGAAAAGAAGCAATAGAGTATATAAATCACGAAATTTTTAAAAGAACTATTTTAGTAGGTGTAGGAACAAAAAAGTATACAAGAAATATATTAGATAGTATTTTAAACATATTAAACAAAGGAAGTGATAAAGAATGAATTGGATTGAATTATATTTTATGTTTGGAGTTATAGGAAGTATTATAGGAATAATTGCATTAATTGTTTTAGTAATATACATAATTATAACAGGCAAAAAACCGTTTTAAATAAAGGAGAATAATAATGGAAAGTAATATATATAATTTTGAAGCAATAAGAGTAATGATGAAATCGCCAAAAAAAGATTTATTGCCAAACGATGTATTAATATATAAAAATGGTGAAAAAGGAATACTGTATGAGCAATACTTTTGGATGATATTAAAGTTTTATGATGATGACTTAAATCATAAGTTTAATGATGATTATACAATTATAGAAGTATTAAGACCACATTATGAAAGAATATATGATAGAGAGAAGGTTAAAATAAAATGAGAGATAAAATAACAGTATATGGATTATTAAGTAAAATATATAATAATTGCCCAAATATGCCAAAGAAAATTAATTGTTGTGGGTATGAGTATGAATGGAATGATGGTTATCAGGATTATTTAAGAACTGATGATGAAAAGGGTTTATTACTTAGTTTTTTAGATAATCATAATGATAATTTATATTATTTCTTAAATGATACAGTAGACATAATAAAAGAAGAAAATTTTACAGGAACAAAAGGATATTATAAAGGAAAAGAAATATGGTGTATGGAATATAGTGATGAGGAAGATAAATATAAAAACAGTTTAAGATTTTTAAAAGATACCTTAGACCAATTATTAGAGGAGAATAGATGAATTGGATAGAATTATATTGTGCATTAGGTGTTATAGGAAGCATAATTGGAATTATTGCAATGATTGCAATGATTGTTATAATAATTTTTAAGAATAAATAAGGAGGTAATAGATGGATATCAAAGAACTATCGAATTTATTTTATATAAATAAAGAATTAAAAAGGTTAGAATCGGAATTAGAAGAAATATCAGTAATAGGAGCAACTGTATTAGACGGTATGCCGCATGGTACTAAATCAGGAGATAAAGTACAGAGTTTGGTATTAAAAAGGCAATCGTTAGTAGAAAAGATAGTAAGAAAACAAACAGAGTATATTGATGAAAAAATCAGAATGGAAAATTTTATAAGTAATATAGATAATCCTAAGATAAGATTAATAGTTAGACTTAGATTTGTAGAGTTTAAGAGTTGGTATGATATAGCAGATGAGATAACACCCGATGACAAAGAATTAGTTAACAGAAATGCCCCATATATGGCTTTACAAAGATATTTAGAGAAAAAATAATCAAATGTGACACATGTTACATTGATAAGTGGTATTATGGTAATGTGGAAATATAAACAAATTCCACTGTTCCCCCATAATATGAGATTACCCTTTGAATTCTTTAATACTAGCTTGATGCTAGTACATTAATGATATTGTTTAATCACTTACCTTTCTATAAAAAAAGTTCAATATCGTTAATGTAGTATCATTAAGTTAGTACAGATATATCAATTAATACTGTTTGAAAGCCATAGTTGATTATTATGATGAGTAAGTATTATTGATGTAGTTTGTGTTAATAACTGATATAGATACATTATAGAACTAGCAATAGTTCTTTTATTTATGGGAGAAAGTCTATAAGACAGGGAACTGGGATAGTATCAATATATTTGCTAGTAGAGGGTTCGGCAGATACTAAGTAGGAAGTGATAACATGTTGAATGTGCAGCAAGAAAGATTTATACAGAATATAGTAAAAGGCATGAGCCAAAGAGAAGCTTATAAGGAAGCATATAATGCAACTTATAGCAATGAGGCTATTGATGTTAAGGCTTGTGAATTATTTAATTCAGATAAGGTGCAGATAAGGTATAAAGAATTATTGCAAGAGTTAGAAGACAAATCAATAATGAGTGCAAAAGAGCGCATGAAGTGGCTTACTGAAGTTATTAAAAACATACAGAAAGAAGATATATATACTGTAGATACTAATGGTGAAAATGTTTTAGTAAGTAGTCGTAATGCTGATTTAAATACTAAATTAAAGGCAATAGAGACGCTCAATAAAATGAGTGGAGAATATATTACTAAGATAGAAGCAGATGTTAACTCTGATGTAACCATTAATATAGAATTGACTGATGATTAATGAATGTAAATATAAAAATATCTAAGAATGTATTTAATGATATATATATTCCATATTTAGAAAACTATGATAGATATTTAATATTCTATGGTGGTGGCTCATCTGGTAAGAGTTATTTTATTGCTCAAAGATATATATATAAATTAATACATCCAAATAGATGCAATTTATTGGTTGTACGTAAAACAGGCGATACAAATAGAAAAAGTACATTTCCATTATTAAAGCAAGTAATTAGTAATTGGAATCTATCTAAACATTTTAAAGTAAATGAATCAGATATGAGAATAAAATGCTTATTTACAGGAAATGAGGTAGCATTTGCAGGACTAGATGATGTAGAGAAGATAAAATCTATCACATTTGAAAATGGTGAATTAACTGACATTTGGGTAGAAGAAGCAACAGAAACTCAAGAGGCAGATATAAATCAGTTGAAAGTACGTTTACGTGGTGGAAAAAGTAAAAAACAAATGGTATTAAGTTTTAATCCAATAAATATACAGCATTGGATAAAGAAACACTTTATAGATAGTAAACTTGCAACTGTTTGTTTTAGTACATATAAAGATAATAAATTCTTAACTGATGATGATAGAAAAGCATTAGAAGATTTAAAATATACTGATGAATATACTTATGAAGTATATGCTTTAGGACATTGGGGTATAGTAGGTAAGACTGTATTTGATGCTAAAGCAATTACAAAAAGATTAGATATAATACCTAAACCATTAAAGACGGGATATTTTATCTATGATTATGATGGTAATAAGATAACTAATATTAAATGGTTAAATGATAGTAATGGATATATTAATATCTATGAACTACCTAATTCACCAAAGATAACAAAATATTGTATAGGTGGAGATACTGCTGGAGAAGGTTCTGATTACTTCACAGGGCACGTATTAGATGCAAAGTCTGGTAAACAAGTCGCAGTACTAAAACACCAATTTGATGCAGACCAATACGTTAAACAGATGTATTGTTTAGGCAAGTATTATGCAACACCAAATAGATATGGAATTAAAGAAGAAGCACTAATTGGAATTGAAGCTAACTTTGATAGTTTTCCTATAAGAGAATTAACAAGATTGGGATATAGTAATCAATATGTAAGAGAGAAAATAGATGAATATACTGGTAAAACAGAAAAGAGGTTCGGATTTAAGACAACATCTATTACAAGACCGACTATACTATCAAGTTTAATAGAGATAGTAAGAGAACATGTTGATTTGCTAAACGATAAAGATACACTTGAAGAGTTATTAACAATAATAAGAAATGAGAAAGGAAGAATAGAAGCACCAGATGGTGGGCATGATGACCAAATGATGGGGCTTGCTATTGCTTATGAAATAAGAAATCAAGTAGTATTTAGCGAAGAACCTGTAACGGTTAATCCGCAATATCATTTTAATATTGAGAAGAATAATGAAATAAAATATGATTATGGAGAGAAAATAACAATTATATAGGAGGTATTTAATGAAGAAAGCAGTATTAAGAGAATACTTAAAAAGTTTAGAATTAGAAAAAGATAAAAAAGCAAAAGAAATTAAAATAAAAGCAGTTAAAACTAAAAAAGGTGATAAGTAATGGAGACAATATTTTTAGTATTAGTTATAGGCATACTTTGTATAGTGTGCTTTTTTATTGGTGCAAAAGTAGGACAAACAGTTATAAAAGGAGAGAATATTAAAACTCCAAGTATTAGTAAATTGAATCCTATGAATATATATAAAGAACACCAAGAGAAATTAGAAAGTGAAAAAGAAAAAAATAAGGTTGAAACAATACTTAGGAATATAGAAAGATATGATGGTACAGATAATGGACAAGAAGATGTGCCAATGTAGGAGGTAAAGTATGGATAATGAAGAAATAAAACAAACACCGACATGGGCATTATATGAAAAAGGTAGGAATTACCATAGATTAACGGGAATATATGTTGATACTGATAGAAATTACCGCATGTACAATGGTAATCAATGGGGTAAGGCTAAACTTGGTGATGTAGAGCCAGTACAAAAGAACTTTATTAAACCAATAGTAAAGTATAAAGTTGCAGTAATACATGATAATCTTTATGCTATTGTATATTCTTCTCAAAACTATGAGAATAGTGAGTTTAGAAAGCAAGCAGAAAAGATATGTGAAATGCTTAATAATAAAGCATCTAAAATCTGGGAAAAAGATAAAATGGACTTTAAAGGTAGAAGAGTTACTAAAGATGGTGCTATTAATGATGAAGGTATTATCTATGTAGACTATGATGAAGATAATCAAATGCCTTTAAATGAAATTATAAAAAAGAATGATATTTATTATGGCAATGAGAATGATGACGATATACAATCACAACCATACATCTTGATAAGAAAAAGAATACCTGTATCAAATGCCATTGATATGGCACGAAAAGAAGGCGTATCAGAAGAGAAAATTAAATTTATTATAGGAGATAATGATAACTTTGAAGAATCTGGAGAAGCCTCTAAAATTGAATTAGACAATATGGTAACTTTAATAACTAAAATGTATAAGAAAGATGGAACAGTACATTTTAGTAAATCAACAAGATGGGTTGAATTAAAGAAAGATACTGATAGTGGACTTACATATTATCCAATTGCACATTTTAATTGGGAAGAAAAAGAAGGTTCTGCTCGTGGTGAAGGAGAAGTTAGATTTTTAATACCAAATCAGATTGAAGTTAATAGAACTGAAGTTAGAAGAGTATTAACGGTTAAATATCAGGCATATCCACAAAAGGTTGTTGATATAGATAAGATTGCTAATCCATCAGCACTTGACCAAGTTGGTGGAAATATTAAAGTTCGTGGTGGAATGAGAGTTGAAGATGTAAGGAATGTTATATCATCACTTCCGCCAGCACAAATGTCACCTGATGTTAAACAACTACAAGATGATTTAATTCAAGTAACAAGAGATTTAGCAGGAGCAGGAGAAGTTGCAACAGGTGGTGTAAATCCAGAAGATGCATCAGGTAGAGCAATACTTGCAGTACAAAGAGCATCACAAAATAATATGACAGAGCAAAAAGAAGCATATCAGAATTTTATTGAAGATTTAGCAAAGATATGGCTTGATATGATGATTGTTTATAACTCTGAGGGATTAAAATTAGAAGAAGAAATTACAGACCCAGAGACTGGAGAAGATACAATTAATGTAGTAAATATTCCACAAGAATCATTAAAGGAATTACAAGCATCTGTTAAAGTTGATATAACTCCAAAAGGTGCACTTGATAAATATGCACAAGAGATGAGTATTGAAAATATGTTCAAAGCTGGAATGTTTAGTCATGAAAGACTGCCAGAATTAAAGATATATACTAATCTGCTTGATGATGAATCAGTAATGCCTAAGCAGAAGTTAGAAGAGGCAATTAAACTTGAAGAAGAAGAACAAGAAAAGATTGCTATGTTAAATGCACAGGCTCAATTGATGAAACAACGAGTAGGTCAATTCTTAGGACAAGATGCAACTGCACAGGCTAGTCAGATAAATGATATTACAGAATCTAGTCAAGAACAAGAACAACCTATTGATAATGAAGCACAATAATAGTGCTTTTTTATATGTGCTCTAGCAAGTAACTACGGTTCGCTAGACTTAATAAAGACCAAGCCTTATGTCTTTAAAAGATGCGGTTTTTGTGAAGCAAACACAAACGAAAAAATAGGAGGTAAATATGTTTGAAGAAGCAAAAGAACCTGTAACAGATGTTACTGAAAACGTAGAAGAACAAACTACAGAAGAAATTGTTGAAGGTGGAGAAGATGAATCAGTAAAGAGTACAGACGTGGAAAATACTGAAGAAGTAGTTGAAGAACCACAAGAGCCAACATTTACTAAAGACCAAGTAGATGAAATGGTCGCAAAAAAACTTGCTCGTAAAGAAGCAAAAATAAGAAGAGAATATGAGAAAAAATATGGTAGGGCAGAGACAGTTTTAAAAGCAGGACTTCAAAAAGATAACTTTGAAGATGCTGTAACTGAACTTGAAAACTACTATAAAGAAGAAGGTGTACAAATACCTACTTATCAATATTCTGAAAGAGACACAGAAATACTTGCAAAAGCAGAAGCTGAGGAGATTATTGATTCTGGATATGATGATTTAGTTGAAGAGGTAGATAGACTTGCTGGTATTGGTGTTGAAAACATGTCTAAAAGAGACAGAATAATCTTTCAAAAATTAGCAGAGGAAAGAAAAAAAGTTGAAGAAGAACGTGAGTTGAAATCACTAGGTATTGGAAAAGATACTGATACTAATGATTTTAAAGAGTTCTCTAAAAAACTTAATCCATCGTTATCAATGAAGGATAAATATGAAATGTATTTAAAGTTTAAACCTACGCCAAAGGTTGAAACAATTGGAAGTATGAAAAATACCAAAGAAAAAGATAGTGGAGTAAAAGACTTTTATACAAGGGATGAAGCTTTAAAATTTACTAAAAGCGATTTTGATAAAAATCCCGAACTATATAAGGCTGTTGAAAAATCTATGCTTAAATGGTAATCATACTTTTTTTGGTATTAGAAAGAGGAGATGAAATAATATGGCAGTAACAAATTTTATCCAAACAATTTGGAGTAAGAAGATTCAAGATGACCTTGAATTAAAATGTAAGCTAGTCGATAACTGTTTAAGAGACTACGAAGGAGATTGTAAATATGCACAATCTGTAAAAATATTAGGAGTTGGTGAACCAACTATAGGAACTTATAATAGTTCAACTGATATTACAATTGAGGAGATGAGTGATAGAGGTCAAACATTAACAATAGACCAAGCAAATTATTTTGCATTCTACGTTGATGATATTAATCAAGCACAATCAGTACCTGGATTAAAAGAAAAATATCAGGAAAAAGCTGTACACGGATTAGCAGTAGCAAGAGATACTTATGTTGCTAATTTAATCAAAGGTGTAACAACTGCAGCAAACGTAACAACTGCAGCAGGTAGAACTGAGGCTAATGTTAAAACTGCAATTGATTCAGCAATTGTTGCTTTGCGTGAAAGAAACTTTGATGAAGAGGGAGTAATTGAAATAACTCCAGATGTATATAACATCTTTAAAAATCAATTAATTACATTATCAACAAACAACCCAGAATATATTAAAAAGGGTATTGTTGGTGTTTATGATGGTTTTGATGTAATTATGTCAAATAATATGGCAAAGGACACAAGTGGAGCTACTAAATATGCTTATTGTGATGTCCGTGGTAAAAAAGCAATTGCATTTGCAGGACAAATCAATGAAGTTGAGGCACTACGTTCTGAGAAGAGATTCAAAGATATCGTTCGTGGACTTGATACATTTGGTTCAAAAGTAATTGATGAAGCACGTATTCAAGTTGTTAAAGTACCTTTAGCAGCATAATTAATGAGGGTTATACCCTCAAATCATGTTAGTAGATAATATAGGTGTAACTCCTATAAACATGACCGAAGGAGAGATATAATGCAAAGATTTATAACAAAACCAAGTATAGATATGTACGGTGGAATAAGAGTAGACAAAAATACAAAATTAGAATACAAGAATGATAATGTAGAACAAACAATAGAAAACTTAGTATTTAAATCTATAACTAAGGTTGTAGGTGAAGGATATAAAAGTGAGTATCATACAACAATAGATTTAAAAGAAGGAGATATATTAATCTTTGAAGAAGAAGGAAGAGGTTATATAAAGCCTGTAGAAGAGTTTATGACTATAAATGATGCAATAAAAGAATTAGAAAACATTAAAGATTTAGATAAGGAGGCATAGTATGACCTTAGGTGAAATGAAGAGGAAAACTTTAAGATTAATTGAAGAGATTAATGAAAATAGTGAATACTTAACGGATGACCCAGATATATCAGCAAAAATAAATGATGTAATTAATCAAATACAATTTGAATTATCAAGGTTAAAAAAGATACCTGCTAAAATGGAATATGAAGTTGATGATTATAAAATACTAGAAATGACAGACGAAATGTATCAAGTATTTAAAATAACAGGTTGTAATACATTTGATATTATTGGAAAAGAAATAATATTCCCTGATGATTTTGAGGGAGAAGTAAATATCTATTATTATAAATATCCAGATAGAATAACAGCGAATACAAAAGATAATTATACATTTGAGTTAACTGATGATGTATTAGAAATTATGCCTTATGGAGTTGCAGGAGACTTACTTAAAAGTGATGTTTCTAATGCTTATGGTAATATCTATTCTCAAAGATATGAGACTATGAAACAACAATTAGATTCTAGATATAACATGGGATTTATTGAGATTGGAGAGGGTATTTAATGGCACAAGTATCAGGAACATTAATTACAAGAAATTATTCTAATTTTAGAGGAGTAGATTTTTCTAATAAAGAAGTATCATTAACAAGAAGCCCTGATAGTTTAAATATGTGGATAGATTATAAAAACAGTTTAGGTAAATGTATAGAAACACGTCCAGATATAGAATTAGTATCAAGTTTTGATAATACTATATATGGACTCTTTTTTTATAAAGTAGGAAATACAGAAATGTTTATAGTGCATAGTGGTACTAAACTATATAAAATGGTAGGTAATACTAAAACAGAGTTATTTACAGGTATGAAGCCTGCTAGAAGTCAATCATTTATTTTTAATAATATATTTTATATAAAGGATGGAATTAATTACTTAAAATATGATGGTGATACTATTAGTGAGGTAGTAGGATATATACCAACAACTTCAATAGCAAGAAAACCACAAGGTGGTGGAACTATCTATGAAGATGTAAATATGTTATCTGCATGGAGAAAAAATACATTTGTAGGTGATGGAGAAAGTACAGTATATTATCTTGATTCAAAAGGGTTAGATGGTGTATCACCAATTGTAAAAGTAAATGATGTAGCCTTACTTCCAGAAGCTGAGTTTACTTATGATTTAATAGAAGGTACTGTAACTTTTGCACAAGCACCAGCAGAACCATATACCGATGGACAGGCTAATGTAGAAATAACATATAAGAAAACAGTAGCAGGATATTCAGATAGAATCAAGAAATGTACATTACTTACAGTATTTGATAATAGAGTATTCTTTAGTGGTAATCAAGACTATCCTAATACAGTATGGCACTCAAGTTTAAATGACCCTTCATACTGTAGTGATTTAGATTATTATAATGAAGGTTTAGATTTATCACCTGTAAAAAGTATGGTAGCAGGTAATAACGCTTTATGGGTATTTAAAGAGCCATCACAAGCAAATACTGCAGTATTTTATCATAATCCAATAATAGATGCAGAGTATGGGAAAGTTTATCCAAGTAGCCATTCAAATATATCAACAGGTTGTGTAGCAACAGCAATTAATTTTAATGATGATATAGTATTCTTTAGTGATAGAGGTATGGAAGCAATTAATGGAGATATAACAACAGAACAAGTAATTGCTCATAGGTCAAGTTTAATAGATGCTAAATTATTAGATGAAAATAATTATAAAGATATGATATTAGAAGAATGGGAAGGATATTTACTAATAATAGTTGGTAGTAAAATATATCTTGCAGATAGTAGAAAAATGTATACAAATGAGACTCATAAGGAATATGAGTTTTTTTATTGGAAAGTATCCGAAGAAATTACTTATACTATGGTCAAAGATGGAATTCTCTATTTTGGTACGGATACGGGAATATATTCGTTTACAAACGACTCTAATAATAGAAATATAACATCATATTGGATAACTCCAGATGATGAGTTTAATTATCCACATTATCAGAAAACAACAAATAAGCGAGGTTGTGTAATAGATATGGATGGTAATAAAATATATCTTTTTGTAATTAAAGAAAATAATCAACTTGATTTTATAAATGAATATAACACAAGTGGTAAATCTTATGTAGTTGCAAGAATAAAAGAAAAAAAATGGAAGTCTATTAAGCTTGGATTTGTTAGTAATAAACCATTTAAACTATATTCGTTTACATTAGAAGCTTATGTTGGTGGATATATAAAAAGATAGGAGGTATTTAAGTGGCAACACCTAATTATGATATAAATTATAATGATGCTAGGTTTAAGTCAGTAGAGAATGATAAACAAACTGCACTTAATAATATAAATAATACATACAATAATATGATTAATCAAAGTGATAAGTTTTATCAAGACCAAATACAAGCATCAAAAGATTATGCAGATAAACAAAGTGAAATACAGCAAGCAAACACTGATTTTGCTATTGAAAAAATAAATCAACAAAAAGAATATGCAAGAAAAGATTATTTAAAAGAGCAAACAGGAGCATATACAGATTGGCAGAAACAATCCAACATGTATGGTGCAAATGCAGAACAAATGGCTGCATCAGGACTTGCTAACACAGGGTATAGTGAATCAAGTCAGGTAAGTATGTATAATACTTATCAAAATAGAATATCAACTGCAAGAGATAGTTTTAATCGTGCGGTACTTGAATATGATAATGCTATAAAGGAAGCTCAACTTGCTAATAATAGTGCTCTAGCTGATATTGCTTATAAAGCATTACAGACACAGTTAGAAGTATCATTACAAGGCTTTCAATATAAAAATACATTATTACAAACTCAAATTAATGAACAACAAGAAACTGAGGATAGATATCATCAAAGATGGCAAGATGTATTATCACAGATTAATACTGAAAATTCATTAAAAGAACAAGTAAGACAGTACGAAGAAAAGATGGCATATCAAAGGGAAAGAGATAGAATCGCTGATGAGCAATGGAATAAGCAATATCAACTTTCTCTAGCAAGTATGTATTCTTCAGGTGGTGGAAGAAGTTCTGGAGGGTCATCAGGTGGAAGGAGTTCAAGTGGTTCGAGTGGTTCAAGCAATACTATAACAACAGCTTATTATTCAGGTAAAATTAATCCAGATGCTAAATATGGTACATTCTCTAATGGATACCAACCTAATAATGTTGGTGGGCAAAAACTAACAGGAACAGGAAAATATATTAATAAGCAAGGAGTAACACTACAAGGTACAAAAACAACTACTAAACAACAGATATGGCAAACTTCAAGTGGTGCGCAATACTATTGGGATGGTAACAAAAATAAATATATAAGATATAAATAGAAGGTGATTGTATGGCAAAGAAAAAGAAAAATGAAGTAGTTGCAACAATAGGGTTAGATGGAAAAATAGTAAAAAATAATGATAAACAGAATAGAAATATGGTTGCAGATGTTGATTATGAAGGAAATATTCGACCATATGCTCCCGCACCTTCTGTAAATAATAATAGAAATAATAGTTTTGTATCAAGTTTAATGAATACACAAAATGATGTATTTAGTAAGGCAATGACTTTTCAAAATCAACAACCTTCTATATTAGAAGAAGATAATTCTCTAGATACTTTTACTGATACAGGAAAAAAATATGGGGATTATTTTTATTTTGATTATGAAAATAAAAAAGATAACAAAATCTATAAAAAAGGTAATAATTATTATTTGTTTGACGATAAGACTAATAGTTATGTAGATGTTAATCAGGCAACTAATAGATTTACTGATAAAAAATCAGAAAAAGAAGAGTTGGAAAAAGCAAAACAATTAGGCTATAAAGAACAAGAAAGAAGAACAAGTAAAGAATATGATAAAGCTAATTCTGTTTTTAAAAAATTACAGAAACAATATAAATTATCCGATAAAGAGTTGCAAAATTTTATAGATAATGGTGATTTAAGTCAAAAACACGTATCATTAGTTACTAATTCTATGAGAAATACAACAAGAGAGGCAGTAAAGTATCGTAATGATATAAAAGAAGGTAAAATTAAACAGTACGATGATACTGTATTAAGTATTAATGATAGATTAGATTTAGATACTGCAAATTTAACTAATAAAAAATATAATGAGTATGAAGAAGACTTATTGAGACAGCAGGAGGCTAAAGATAATCAAAAAGATAGAATTAATTATGGTTATGATGGAACATTATCGGGAACTTTAAAAGCATTAAATTCTACTAAGAATAAAGTAAATGATAAAATTGATAAAGAAGTAATATATCCTATAAAACATGCAAAAGAAAATTATGAACTTGGTAAGAAAAATAATCAACTTGCTTTAGAGTACTATAAGAAAATGGAAGGCAAAAAGAATAATGCTGAAGAATTGGCTCAAGAGATGGATAAATATCAATATTTTAATAAAGATTTAATAAATAATCCAGGCTGGGCAGGTACGGCAATTCAAAATGCTAACACACAAGTTGAGTCATTAAAAAAACAAGGCATAGGTGCAACTGTTCTTGGAACAATTGGTTCTGTAATTGGAACTGTTATAAATCCAGGTACTGGAACAGTTGCAGGTTTAAAGGCTGGTAGTTCTATAGGATATACATTAGGTTCTACTCCATATACATATAAATTGGAAGCAGGTAATCAGTACAAAACATTACTTGATATGGGTGTGCCAGATAAAATTGCAAAAAAGCATTCTAAAAGAGTAGGTGCAATTAATGCAGCAATTGAGTCAGGAGAAAACATTGTTGATTTATTTACATTTAATTCAGGTAGTGGTACAAAAGCAATTACAAAACAAACTGTATCAGACTTAGTTGATGAATATGGAGAAAAACAAGTTAATTCATGGTTAAGTAAAAAAATAGGTGATAAGGCAGCAAATATGATGGTTACATCTGCTAAATCATATTTGCAAAACATCGCTTCTGAATCAGCGGAAGAAATGACACAAGAGGCATCTTCTATAGTAGGAGAAAGGTTAGCAGCTAAAGAGTCAAATGTTGATAGAAATGTATCTCTAAAAGATGATTTATCTAGGGTATTAGAAGCAGGAAGTTCTGCTGCGATAAGTACAGCATTTACTGCTCCTATATCATCTGTTAGTGGTTCTATTGCAACTAATACAATGAATAATATTCAAAGTAAGATAGAAAACAAAGTTGTTAAGTCGAATGTTATTAATAATGAAATCATGAAAGAAATTAATAAGAGTAATTCTAATATTTCAAATGAAGATGCACTTAACATTCAAAGACAAGTTTACCAAGAATTAGATAATAACGGGGTTGAAATTGTAAATGCTCAACAAAATACACCTAATTTATCTACAGAAATGACTGTAGAGCAACAAAACATTGATAATAATATAAATAATCAATTTAATGATAATGTTCAAAATAACATGCCTACAATTGAAAATAATACGCAAGAAAAGTATTCTAATATTAAACCTCCTACAATTATAAAGTATCAAGCAACTGATAACGAAAAAATTAATAGTTTTAGACAATCAGCAGTAAAAGAAGGAATGATTAATTCTAAAAAAACAACTAATGCTATGAATGTTATTGAAAAAGTTATTGAAGATAAAAATTATAATGTTAAATTTGATAGAACTATTACTAATCTTAATGGTAAATCAGTAGATGGAAAGATAAATATAAATAAAAATGGAGAAGTAGAAATAGCACTTAACCCTAATTCAGATAGAGCAGTAGAATTTTTACTTACACATGAAGTAACACATGCCATTGAAACTAAAGAACTTAGAGGAATAATGCTTGATTATGCTAATAAGAACCCTGAATTTAAATCAGCATTAAAAGATTTACAAAAAACATATAATACAGAAAATGTTAATGATGAGGTTGTAGCAGATATATCTGCACAAATACTAGGTAATCAAGAATTTATCAATAGTCTATCAGCTCAAAACACTCCACAATCTAGAAATATTATTAAAAATATATATGAATCAATAAAACGAGTTTTAAATAATTTTACTTCAAAGGGAAGATATAGAAACTTTGTACAAGATTTAGAAACAAAATGGAGAGATGCATATAGAGTAGCTACGAACGAAACAACAAAAAATAATTTACAAAAAATCGAAAAATATTCAAAAGTATATAATAATGATGGAACTGTTAATCGAATTAGAATTAATGATAATGTATTCGAGGGCAGCAAAGATAAATCTATCAGCAAAACAATAAAAGATTATTTAACTAAACATATTGGCGAAGTGTACACAATAATAGAAAGTGGGCAGAAGGTTTATTTAGGAAAAGATTTACCAAATGAATATGCACATTCTGAATATACAAAGAAATTACCGTTAAATAAAAAGTTAGCAAAAGGAAGAGCAGTAACTAATTTAAACGAAATAATTGAAAGTGCTACAAATAGAACATGGGAATCTAATAAAAAAGAAAAACATAAATTTGATGCAAAATATGGTTTTTATAAATATAATACAACATTTTCATTTGATTATAACGGTTCTGAAAAAATATACGACGGTACAATTTTAATTAGAAATGATGCTAATGGTAAAAAATATTTATATGATATTTTAGATGTTAAACCCAAAAAAAAATTGGTCAGCTTGCCACTCGTAGCTTCCAACTCAAATAAGAGTTCAGCTATAAATAGTGGTTCAAGTAACCAATCTGCAAATAATATACCACAATCTAACAAAAATGTCAAATCAGATATATCTACTAAATATTCTATGCAAAGTAAAGAAAATAATACACAAGAACTAGATAATAGTTCTTTTTCTTTGAAAGAAAAGCAATTAGAAATAATAAAAAAAGAAAACCCAATGCTTGATGATTATCATACAGGTATAAGAACAATAGATGATATCAAGACACCAGAAGAAGCATTTAAAACTAAAATAGATGAAGATGAGGATTATAGTTATCCAGATTTTACACAAGAAGATGGTGAAAAAGCATTAGAAAGTGGAAAAATCACGGTGTACAGTAGTAAAGAAATAAAACAAGGAACTTTTGTTTCTCCATCTAAGTCAATGGTTCAGGATTATGCTGGTGATGGAAAAATATTTGAACAAACAATAAGTATTAATGATGTCGCTTGGATTAATAGTGATGAAGGACAATATGCTAAAGTAGATAATTCAAAACATTCTCAAAAATCATCTGCTTGGCAAGAACACCTTGAAAAAAATTATAAAGCAACAGGTACAAGAACGTATTTTGATGAAATGACGAATACAACAAAAAAAGCAATTGCACCAATAAGTAATGAAGTAAAAAAAATATCAAATGAAATAAAAGAACTAAAAAAAGAGATATCAGAAAGAAAAATACCTATTGCAAAAGAATATCAGAAGAATACTATTGATGAGAAGATAGAAAACGATGATAATTATTTAAAGGTAGATAGTGTAAGAGATTTAGATCCTATTCAAATATCTAATATTAAAGAAAGTGATGCTAGTACAACTCCTAAACTACCAAACGTGAGAAGGAATGGACCTTTTGCTAATAAAGAAAGTTCTTTTTATAAAAATTCTACAAAAAAAAGTGAGTTTTTAACAGAGAATAGTAGGGATATAATATCTAAAGAAGATGATGTTAGATTTTACAAAGGTATTACTAACGAGGATACTCTTGAAGAAGCATATAATAAACTTCAAAGAGGTGGAAAATCTGAAACAATGAAGTGGTTTAGTAAAGATTCAAAAGATGCAACAGCAGTAGATGTTGCACAAGGATGGATTCTATTAAAACATTATCAAGATTCAGGTGATTATGATTCAATGGTTGAAGTTGCTAAAAAGATGAGAGAGATTGGAACAACTTCAGGTCAAACTGTTCAAGCATTTAATATCCTTGCTAGGTTAACTCCTGAAGGAATGGTAAAATATGCACAGTCCGAATTAACAGAAGCATATAACAAAATGGTTGAAAATAAAACAAAAAATTGGATTGATAAACATCAACAAGATTTTGATTTAACATCTGAAGAGGTACAATTTATTATTGATACTATGAAAGATGTACAAAATATGGAAGATGGTTATGATAAGAGAGTTAAACTTGCTGAAATACAAAAATTAATGACTGATAAACTTCCAACAGAAAGAGGAAGAAAAATTAAATCTTGGATGAGAATATCTATGCTATTTAATCCTAAGACACAAGTAAGAAATGTGATGGGTAATGCTATAATTGCACCAATAAATTATTTTGGAGATATTTTTGCAAGTGCAGCGGATAAAATGATAGCGAAAAAAACTGGAATAAGAACTACCGGAATTGCTAATGTTAAGTCTATTTTAAAAGGGTTAAAAGAAGGAGCATATCAGGCAACTAATGATTACAAAAAAGGAATTAATACCCGTGATATGGAAGGAAATAGGTTTGAAATTGGAGAAGGTAAATCATTTTCAGATAAAAACTTGATTGGAAAGAATTTGAATAGAGTAGATGGACTTTTAAATTATGTTATGGATGTTGGTGATAGGGTGTTTAGTCAATCATCTTTTGAAAATTCATTACAAAACCAAATGAAATTAAATAACACAACCAAAATAACACAAGATATGATTGATATTGCTCGTTCTGAAAGCTTACAGCGAACTTGGAATGATAACAATAATTATACGAAGTTTGTATTAGGTGTTAGAAGAGGACTAAATAAGATTGGTATAAAAGGATATGGTTTAGGTGATGTATTAATTCCGTTTGCTAAAACACCTGCAAATCTAACAAAAGCTATAGTTGATTATTCACCAATGGGACTAATGCAATCTATTGGAAATGGAATTAATTTAAAAAGGTCTTTAACTAATGGACAGTATAATTCTAAAATACAGCATCAATTTGTTCAAAATTTAGGTAAGGCAACTGCTGGAACAATGCTATATGTTATTGGGTATGCACTTGCGAAGGCTAAAATCACAACTGGGGAAAGCGATGACGATAAAGATGTTGCAAGTTTTATGAAAAATACATTAGGAACTAATTCTTATTCTATAAAAATAGGAAACAAGTCCTTTACTTATGATTGGGCACAACCTTTAGCAGCACCTTTATCTATAACTGCGAATATTGTTAACAAAAAATATAAAAGTAAAGATTTAAAAGAATTTACAGAAACTGTAATTGATTCGCTAGATACTGGCGGAAGCATTCTATTAGAACAATCATTTTTACAAAGTATTAATGATGTATTAAAAAATAATGACGGGGTAGTATCCGGACTTGTTAATGAAGTGTTAGAATTACCTGCAAGGGCAATACCTACATTTTCTAAGCAAATTGCAGATATGACAGATAGTACTCAACGACAAACTTATGTTAAAGGGGAGCCAGTTGAAACTGCATTAAATTCAGCAAAAGCGAAAATACCATTTGTTAGTAAAACATTAACTCCATCAGTTGATACAATGGGTAGAAATATAAAGAAATATGGTGGCAAAAATAATGCTTTTAATGTTTTATTCAATCCTGCAAATGTAAACAATGAAAATATTAGTTCTGCAGCGAAAGAAATATATAAGGTGTATAATGCAACTGATGACAAAACAATATTTCCTAGAGTTGCTCCATATTCAATTGATAAATTACCATTATCGACTAAACAAAGAGCTGATTATCAAAAAATTGGTGGAGAACTTGTTGAAAAATCAATTAATGAATTAATTAAAAATGATGATTATAAGGATTTGTCAAATAAAGATAAGGCTGTTGTTATTAGTAAGATAGTTGGTTATAATTCAGCAAAAGCGAAATCAAAAGTATTAAAAACAAAAATGTCAAGATACTGGAATTCGGTAAATAGATATCTGGACAAAGGTGGAACAGTTGCAGAATATTATTTATACAAGGTGGTTGATGATTAAATGAAACAAGATAGAAACGGTGTAAGAACTGCCCAAGATTTAGAGAGAAAATATAATTTATCTTCTATTTCATTAATAAAAAAAGCAGTAGAACAAACAGAAGCAGGATTAACAAAGATTAATTCTGAATTAGAAGACTTTGCTAATGCCACACTAAACACAATAGACAATCTGCAAGACCAGATAGATGGGAATATCACTACATATTACTATAGTGGTATTCCTACACTATCTAACTTACCGGTTAGTAGTTGGAGTGAGTCAGAATATAATACTCATATTGGAGACCTTTATTACGATAAGAATACAGGATATGCTTATCGTTTTTATTTGGATTCATCTACTAACCAATATGGATGGATAAGGCTAACAGATGTTGATGTTGTACAAGCTCTCGCAATTGCAAATGCAGCAAGCGATACTGCTGATAGCAAAAGAAGAGTATTTACTGAAACACCAACACCACCATACGATAATGGAGATTTGTGGATAAATAATGAGGAAATATATATATGTCAGATTTCTAAAGATTCAACGCAACAATATTCATCAGATGATTTTATAATTGCAACAAAATATACAGATAATACTCTTGCTAATCAAGTTGATGAGCGATTAACTGTTGTATCAGGAAGAGTTACTACAGTTGAAAAAGGTGTTGATGAATTATCTGCACAAATGGAAGAAAATAGATATTATGTAGATGAAAACGAAAATAAAGTATTAATTTCTGAACAAATAAATAGAATAACTGCTAATGTAAATGGATTAACAAATTCTATGACAACAGTAGGTGGTAATAATATATTTAGAAATACAGGCTTTTGGTATAACGATTCTGAATATGAAAACATATTTAAAAATAATTTTACATATGGAAATGATTTACTTGATACTGATAATACTATTGTTAAAATGGAAAGTAATTTTTTATCTCCATATATTTTAGGTGAATACATAGAGATAGATTCTTCAAGTCTTTATATAATGAAGATTCCTTCTCTTAACTATATTGCATCTGGAGAGCGAGTTAATTATTCTACATATTTAGTAGAATTTGATGAACAATATAATGTGCAAAAAAATAATGGTGAGATGATAAAACATACTTTAGTGAGTGGCGAAAATGAACTTAGTTTTCAGCATACAACGAAATATGTTCGAATGTATATAAAAAAAGATATTGTTAAAAAAAATTTAGAGTTAGGAGATGATTTGTCTCATAAGTTTTTGTATACATCTTTTCCCGAGGATTTATATTTACAAATTGATGAACTTCCTGAAACGGAAAAATATATTATACAGGGGAATAATTCTTCAATAGAAATTCACAAATCAGGTGATGAAAGGGAAATATTGATAAGAAAAGATGATTATGAAAATAAAATATATAATACTTTCAAAATATTTTCTGATTTTATAGTTTTCAATTTACCAAAGGCATATGTTGATTGTGAATTTGGAGAGATAATAAGCATTGATAATTCAAGTTTTGCTGATTACATAAAATATGATAATCAAGAAACTTTAACTAAAAATGAAGCTAGTTTTTTGTTTAAATCTGTTACTTTAAAAAAATCAGAATATAAAGACTACGAATATTGGAATGGTCCAGTAAAAAGAACAACCAATGATAGTTCTACGAATGGTGTTTCTTTATTGGTGCAAAATGGCGAATTATATCAAGAACAGAATGTACCTAACGGTGAATACAGTGTTAGTTTTAAATATCAGAAGTTAAAAAGGTTTGCTAATGCTAGTGTAGTTATAAATGATATGGAGTATCCACTTGATAGTTTATCTACCAAGTTTTTTTATACAGGAGAAGTTGATTCTACAACAGGTGATTACATTACTCAACCATTAATTGTATCTACCGGAAGCATAAAAGTTACTTTTAAAAGTGATACCGATGATGCTGTAGAAATTTACGATTTAATGGTTAATGTAGGAAGGACTAAATTTATATATTCGCAAAATGAAAATGAAACTACAACTGATACAGTAAAAATATCAAAGGGTATTACTATTACCTCCACAAATATGGAAACTGTATTTAAGGCAAATGCAAACGGAATAAGAATACTAACTCTTGCAGGTAATGTAGTTGCTTACTTTACTGATAAAGGATTGAGTACAAAAGAATTAATCGTAGAGAATGAAGCACAAATAGTAAAAACATTATGGCAGGAAGTAGGCGACCAAACATGGATAACAAGAATATAGGAGGTATGTTATGAATGGTACAGAATTTGCGAGAGTAAGTGGAAGTTATAGAACAGCATTTATAGGAACATATCAAGTGTTAGGACAAGATACAGGAGGCAATTATACTACGTTTAGATTGTATGGTTACTTCTATTATGGTGGTGGTACTCAGGTAAGTTCTCAAACAAGTGGAGGATTTTACTTAGATGGTACTTATATATATGGTGCTAGTTATACTTTCGGCCCTGGTTATCATCTATTAGGAACAAAAGATATAACTGTTGGACATAACAATGATGGTTCATTCCCAGGCAGATACGTAGGAATAAGTGCTCAAAGTTGGCACATGTCTGGTTCTGCTGGTGGTAATATATATGCTGGTAATATAACAAGACAAGCATATGTTACAGGAGCAACTGATTTTAACGATGAAGGAAATCCTAGAATAACATTTACTAATCCTGCAGGATTTAGAATAAATGCAAGACTAGAATTTGCTGGTACTGTTATAAGACGAGATAACATCGCAAATACAGGAAGTTATACATTTAATTTAACAAACGAAGAAAGAGATTTATTAAGAAGCAAATGTCCTAATTCAAATACTTTAACGGTTAGAGAAGTTATTGCGACATGTTTAAGTGGAACTTCAGAAAACTTCTGGAGCTGGCAAGATAAGACAATGACTATTGTAAATGCTAATCCTACATTTAATAATTTTGACTTTGAAGATGTAAATCCAACAACGCTTGCATTGACGGGTAATAATCAAAATATAATACAGGGTTATTCAAGTGTAAAAGCAACTATACCAGTTGAATATATAGCGATTGCTAATAAAAGTGCATCAATGAGTAAATATAGTTTTACTTGTAGTGATGTACAAAGAGATATTACTTATAGTTCTGATAGTTCTACTAACAATACAATAGAAAATGTAAAATCAGGAGTATTTAATGTATATGCAATAGATAGTCGTAATAATTCAACGCAGGTTACTAAAAACGCAAATGAGACTATTGCTTATAATCCACTTATTAAAGGAAATATATCTATTGCTAGACAGAATGGAGTTGCAGAAGAAACTACTTTAACAATTAATGGAACAATAGATTTAAAAGATTTTGGACAAGTTGTTAATTCAATACAAGAATCTAAATATAGATATAAAACGACTGATAGTAGCACATGGTCTAATTACACAGATATAACTGTTAGCGTTGATAATGATGGTAATATATCATTCAACGATTTAATACAGGGAGATACGGCTGATGGATTTGATATAGGACATTCATATAATATTGAGGTTTTAATATCTGATGAATTATCAACTATAGTATATACTGCTAATTTAGGTTCTGGTATTCCTAATATAGCGCTTCATAAAAATGGTGTTGGTATTATGGGTAAATATGATACTAACGAAGGTGGATTATTACAAATTGCAGGTAAAAATATATTTAAGTATTCAACTAATGAGTTTGATACTGGTTATAAATTTATTGATAATAAATCTATTTATAGCAAGTTTTATGTTGTAGAAAAAAATTCTGCTACAGTGTCAATTAACATATCTAACTTAAATGTTTTGAATGCGTGGGTTGACTTAGGAAATTCGTTTTTAATTGCAAAAACAGGAGAAATAAAAACATTAGCTGCTACTGAGACGAATGCTAATTATTATATATATGTAAATATAATGAATAATAATATTCGTGTAAATGGTACTAATGATAATAATTTTAATGGAACATTGTATTTAAAATTAAATTACACTAAAAATGATTAAAAGGAGGTAAAAAGTGAGCGAAGATTTAATAAAAGAAAAATTTGATAACCATGAAGAGCGAATATCTAAGTTAGAAGATGTTACATCAACACTTCAAACAATGGATTATAGACTTGGTACAGTTGAAAAAACTACATCAAGCATTGATGATAAATTAGATAAAGTGCTTAGTGAGCCAGCAGTAGAGAAAAGTAAAAAATGGGATAAATTTATTGATTATATATTTTATTTTGTATTGGCTGCTTTGTTAGGATTTATAACATTAAAGTTAGGAATGAAATAGGAGGTATGTTATGAATGAGATAAAAATTAAAGTAAAATTCAAAAAAGGATTATGTTATTCACAAGGAATTAAACTTGTACAAAATGATTACAATTCAACTAAACTTGTATTTGAATTTGATGATAATGAAGGTACAAAGATATTTGAATTAAAGGATTCAGATGATAATGTAATATTTGCTGATGAGATTGTAAATAACGAATTAATTCTTGCTAGATTTGATGAACAAGGTAAGGCATATCCAATATTCACTAAAGAGGGTGAGTATGTATATGAAGTAAGTTTATATAAAGATAATAGTAAACTAACATCTGCTTATGATAAGTTTAAAGTAAATGCAGAACAAGTTGTTATTGATGGAGAGATAGTTGAAACATATACGCCTATGTTTGATAATCTATTATCTGATTTATCAAGTGCATTGCAAGAGACTGATAACATTGATATAGATGTTAATAAGGTTGGAAACATTGCAACTGTAAGTATAACTAAAAAAGATGGAACAGAAAAAAGTGTACCAATTATAGATGGTTTAAAAGGAGATAAGGGTGATAAAGGCGCAGATGCTAAGATAAATGGAGTTAATACTTTAACAATTGAAGCAGGAGATAATATAACTTTAGAACAAGAAGGCAGTACTTTAACTATTAATTCAACAGGTGGTGGAAGTGGTGGTATTTCCAATTATGAAGAATTAGAAAACCAGCCTAAAGTAAATAATGTTACATTAATAGGAAATAAATCTTTAAATGATTTAGGAATACAACCTGTAGGAGATTATGTAACGTATATAAAATCAAAAAATATATGTGATACTGAAATAGAAGAAGGCTCATTATCCTCAACAACGGGAGTTCCAATAAGTTCATCAACAAAAACAAGAACAAAGAATTTTATATCAGTTTTGCCTAATACACAATATACATTTACAGATTATGCAGAAGAGGCTTTAAATGTTGCTATTTATGGATATGATAGCAATGAAATATTTATTGGTTCGATAACAAATAAAGGACCTTCTTCGCATTACAAAACATTTACAACACAAAATAATTGTGCCTATATAAAATTTTGGGTACTAAGTAATGATACATCACAAAAATATCAAATAGAACCAGGAACTGAATCAACAAATTATGTAGTTCCAAAAACCATGAATGTAAAAGAAAGTGATTTATCGCCTGAACTTGCAGAAAAAATAAATAATTCATCTGAAATAAAAATGAATTATTTATATGTAGACAGTACTTATGATAGTTCGACTGAAGGATATGGTACAACAAGATTTTCAAATATATATGATGCCAATGTTTCTATAGTAGATAATTCAAAAGATAATCAATATACGATATTTGTCGCTGATGGAACTTACACAGATTTGCAAGAAAAATACTCAGGTTCTACTGGTTCAGATTTAGAAGGAGTAATTGTCAAAGACTATGTTTACTATATTGGAAATGAGAAAAATCCTTCCAATTGTATTATTAGTTGGGACGGAGCAACAGGATTAACAAATCCTTTGTACAGTGACGTAACAAGAAAAGCGCCATTCCATATAACAAACGTAATTAACAAATCATTACACACTAAAATAAGCGGGTTTAAAATTGATGGAATAAATTTAAGATATGCAATTCATATTGAAACATCTAGCGTTGGCGGAGATGCTGAATGGGAAATAAGCGATATGGTAATTGATTGGAAAGGAATACCGGGTGCTCCAACGCAAGAGTCACTAAGAGGAACTAATGGTTATAAGCCAGCAATAGGAGCTGGACATAGTCCAAATGAAAAAGGAATAATAAAAAATTGTAATATTAAAAGTGCTTTACCTAGTATCAGTGATCCTATTGGAATAGGTTACTTAGGGCATAATAATTATAATTATAGTGGATACAATTCAGAAATAGTAAGTGGAGCAAATATAACAATTGAAAATGTTAATTTTAACAATAGCAAAATATCGTTATTAACTACACGCGACCCTGAGCAATCACCAAGTATAACAAATACACCATATGTATTAAATTTAAAAAATGTAACTAATTTGGAAAAAATTGAGCAAACTTCAAGTTTTGGGATTTATGCTTGGAATGTTAAGTGGTTAGAAAAAGTTACTGATGATATTAAAGACATACAAGAAGATTTAACTAATTACTACAGAAAAACAGAAACATATACACAAACAGAAATAAATAATCTAATAAGTGCAATTTCTACTATGGATAAAAAAGTTGTACAAACTCTACCAGTTGAGGATATATCAACTACAACAATATATTTAGTTCCAAATGCGTCATCAGAAGAAAATAATATATATGATGAATATATTTATATTTCAAGTAATTGGGAACATATAGGAAGCACGAAAGTAGATTTAACTAATTACGTTACTAATACTAATTATGCAAATAATACAACTGGAGGAGTATTTAAAACTTCGAGTGCATATGGGCAATCAATAACATCAGGTGGACAATTGTTTGCTGTAACTAAAACATATAGTGAATATAGTTCTGCAAATAATGCAATGTTTATAAGTAAAGGAACACTTGAAAATGTATTAAGAGGATATGGAATAATCGATTAAAGAGGAGGTAATTAATGAAAAAAATTAATTGGAAAGATATAGGAATTAGATGTTTAAAGACATTTATACAAGGGATAGTTGCTTATTTAACAGTAAGTATATCAACTACCGACTTTACTGACAAAGAGGCTATAAAAGGCTTAATAATAGGTACAATAGCCTCTGGCGTTAGTGCTTTAATGAATATAATTAATAATTTATTGAAAGGAGATGAAATAAATGGTTAAAATAGTAGAGGATTTAGTAAGTGAATCAAAATATAATACTCAATGTCCATATCACATGAAACCTGAGTATATAACAATTCATAATACAGCAAATGATGCTAGTGCTTTAAATGAAATTGCTTATATGAAAAGAAACAATTATAATTCATATCATTTTGCAGTTGATGATGTAGAGGCAAGACAGGGGTTACCACTTGATAGGAATAATTTTTCTTGTGGAGATGGAGCTAATGGTACAGGGAATAGAAAATCAATAGCAATAGAGATATGCTATTCTAAAAGTGGTGGTTCTAGATATGTACAAGCAGAAGAGAACTGTGTACAGTTAGTTGCTTATTTACTTAAAAAATATGGACTTGGTGTTGATAGAGTAAAGAAACATCAAGATTGGAGTGGTAAATATTGTCCTCATCGTATTTTAGCAGAAAACAGATGGGAAACATTTAAAAATAGAATTAGAGTTGCTTTAAATGGTGGAGAACCTTCACCAACACCTACACCAGATCCAGGACCAGCTAAATCATTTAAAGTTGGAGATAATGTAAGAATAAATACTGCAGGGCATTTTCCATATTATATTGCTGATGATGTTCAAAAAATATTTGGGTTATGGCAAGTAAGAGAAGATTTAAACGCAGGTGGAGAAGCAAGATTTGCATGGAAAGACAATGGTATTCCTGAAAGATTTGTTGATATAGTTAATTCTAACGGTAAGAAAACATGGAATAGTGATTTAATCCACATGAAAAAAGGTTATAAGTTTGTATTTAATAGAGCATTTAGGATATCAAAAACTGCAACTGATGCTGGTATGAAATATTATCAATTAGATGCAGGAATAGGTGATAAATATAAGTTCTGGGTAGTAGGAACATATTTGTATAAGGTATAAGAAAAGCTAGGTTTAATTGCCTAGCTCTTTTTTTGAATTTGACAAACTTGTTTCAAAGTGGTATCATACAAAACCAACAGGAAAAAGTGTACAATTTTGTAAACTTAAAATTTAGGTATTGCAAAATATTGTTTCCAATGGTACAATAATAATGTAGCAAAGGATAACTTATTCCATGTTGCTTGTTGTTCTGTATATGTTTCTATTGTTTGCATATACTAAAAAAGGAGATACATTTTACTTGCTGTGTTAGATGTTTCTCCACTTGTAATGGTTTCGCATCTATGCAAGATGAATTTCTTGTTTAGATGCTATTTTTTTGGCTTAGAATCCGAAAAAATTTTCCCAATAATAGTTAAAACTATAATTAGAATAACCTCCGAAGAGTTCAAACCAAAACACCTCCTGTACTATTTTATATTTCATACAGATCACTCTCCTTTCATTATAAATATAACAAATGGAGATAGTGCTTGGCACTAGCATCTAACAGTATAATGTATCTCTGTTTAACATTATATATTATAACCTTACTTCTGTCAATCACTTTCTATATACCAAATCATTCTTATTCCAACCATCATATAACCTCGAAAGATATTCTCTAGTATAATTCTTCATCTTGCCGTCAAAGTCTTTAAAATCGTACGTATAGTGGCATGTAGGGCAGGCTGTAACCACATTCTGTTCAATGCCTTTCCCTAGATGACTCCTCTTGATATAATGAGAATTAGCATAGTATACATCTACATATTTACCACAGTATATACATGCATGCCCATCTCTTTCCCATACAACCTTTTTTACCTTCATAGGTATTTCTGTTGCTTTAGTGGATTTATGTTTATGCACATGAAATGTGGATAACTTTTTCTTATATTTAACCTCTTTATATTCTTTGTTTATACAATTATAACAATCATCTTTTATTATTCTTTTTAGTAGTACACAATATTTATAGTGTACTTTCTTTTTAGTTCTTATTCTATAGTATTTACAGTTCATTTTTTTACCTCTTATTTACCTCTTAAAATTTTATTAAAGTGGTAAAATAGTGGATATTACACATTAATTAGGTATTGAAAATCAAGGTATTACAAGTTGTATCGTATGTATTAATCCTTTCTCTCCTACTCCGCCATAGTGTAATTATCCGCAGAATTCTGCGGTTTTTATTTTTTTACCACTTATTTACCTCTTAAAAATTTACAAATTATTTAATAAATCTACTATTTCATCTTGAACAGTTGGGAATAAATGCATGTATGTTTTTTGCATTACTTGAATGGTATGTCCCATTCTATCAGCCATCATTAAGAAAAACTTAGCAGTATCTATTTTCATATTTTTTTCTTTACTTACTTTAATATATTCATTAATTAAAAGTGATACGTGACTATGTCTAAATTCGTGGTTAGTAATGGTGTTTACACCGCTTAATTTAAAATATTTCTTTCTATATCTATTAATTGTTGTTTCTGGAAGAAATCTACTATTTCCAAATACGAACCATGAATTAGAAAAATCAGTATATTTACTCATTTCTTTTTTATAATTTAGTAATTTATCTTTTAATTTATCATTCATTTTTATTATTCTGTTTTTTCTATTTTTAGTATTTGTAGTTTTATATTTTACGATGCTTGATTCATTAATCTTATTTTTATTCTTTGTTTTAGTTGATAATGTTTTATTTACTATAATTTCAGATTTATTAAAATCAATATCATTCCAAGTAAGTGCTTGTACTTCTCCCAGTCTCATACCTGTATAGTATAAAAAAGTAAAGAAGTTTTTCCATAATAAACTATCAATAGCAGAATAGAATGTATTAAATTCTTCATAGGTTATATATTTTAATTTTTCATTGTCTTTGATGATTTCATCATTAGGGCTTTCAAATCCGCCATATATTTGTGCATAATTCTTTTCTAAATTATAATTTTTCATTGCAAAGTTAAGTATTGAAGAAAGCACCATATAAATTTTGTTTTTATATTTTAATGAATATGGTTTGTTATCTAATTCTTCATGCCATTCTCTTATTATTGATATATCAATTTTATTAATGTTTGTGTGTTCAAAGAATGGTTTTATATGATTATCATATATGTTTTCATAACCGTATATAGTTGCTTCTTTTCTAGTTTTATATTTATAGTTAAAATAATCTTTAGCAACAATATGAAATGATTTATTATATTGTTTGTTTTTTTTTAACTTAAATAGCGCTTCCTCATCTTGAGCCTCTTTTTTTGTTATAAATTTTTTGGATTCAATCTGTTTACCACCACTATATATTCTGTAATACCAACTCCTGCCATCTTTCGTTTTTATAATTTTACCGTTCTTATCTTTATCTTGATAAACTGGCATATATATCATCTCCCTTTAAATTTCTATTTGTTTTTATAAAAGAATCATGATATAATTGTATACGAGAAATCGCTTACAATTATATTGTAATTAAGTTT
>CAMKEH010000012.1 GCA_946411515.1 uncultured Clostridium sp. | reverse complement strand
TTATTTGCCCTTATAGGGCATGTGAAAACCACCCGTTTCACGGGTGGTTATTATTGGTAAAAAATAAAATATTAATAAAATATTACAAAAATATTACAATTATATTAAATTTATATTTTTTTTGCTATAATGTTACAATTATGCACAAAATCTGCTATAATAATATTAAGTCGAAATGGGTTCAAATATGAATGAAAGGAGAAAAACAATGCAATCATATTATATACCAAGAAACTATAAAGGAGAGGGAAGAATATTATATATATTTTCCACAAAAGCTATTATATATACAGCAGTTGGCGTGGGTGTAGGGTTAATATTTTATTTTATAATGAATTTAATTGGATGGACTATGGTAGGAATAATAATAGCTATAATATTTGGAATAGTAGGGTTTTCAATAGCTACATTTAAAGTCCCAGATCTTAAAAGTTTCGAAATAACCAAAAAAACAGGAGGAGAAAATATAGACGATATAATTAAAAGATGGGTAATGTTTAAGAGAAAGAAGAATAGAATATATATTTATAAATCTATAACTATAAAGGATAATAAGGAGGAAACAAAAGATGAATAATGTAGGTATGTTATCTGCTATTTTAGCTTTTATGATTATTGTATTAATAGTTTTATTAACAATTTTTGTAATGTTAAAATTCAAAGAGAAAAAAAATAAAAAAGTAACAACAAAAGAAATTAATAAAATTTCTGACAATAAAAAAAGAAAAAATAGTAATGAAAAAACTAAAGAGTATACTAAAGAATCTGTATTTTCTTTTCTTGAATTTGATAGAATTGAAGATAATATGATTATAAAAAAAGAAAAGAAAAATTATTTAATGGTAATAGAATGCCAAGGAATAAACTATGATTTGATGTCAGGAATAGAAAAAACTAGTGTTGAACAAGGCTTTTTACAATTTTTAAATACGTTAAGACATCCGATTCAAATTTATATACAAACAAGAACTGTTAATCTTGGAAGCAGTATAGTTTCATATAAAAACAAAATAAAAGAGATTCAAAGCAGATTATCAAAAACAGAAATGGAATATAGGCAAAAAGAAAACTCAAAAAAATATTCTGAGGAAGAATTAAAGAAATATTATCTAGAAGTAGTAAAACAAAGAAATTTATATGAATATGGTCTAGATATCATTAAAAACACTGAACAAATGAGTTTTAATAGAAATATATTAACTAAACAATATTATATAATAATATCTTATTATCCAGAAGACCTTGACAGTAAAGATTTTGATAAAGAAGAAATTAAAAGTATAGCTTTTTCTGAATTGTATACAAAATCTCAATCTATTATAAGTGCATTATATGTTTGTGGAGTAAATGGCAAAATATTAAATTCAACAGAATTAACAGAACTTTTATATAATGCTTATAATAGAGATGAAACTGATATATATGATTTAAATAAAATGTTAAATGCAGGATATGAAGATCTTTATTCTACGGCCCCAGATGTTTTTGATAAAAAGATAAAAGCACTAGATAAAAAAATCGAAGAAGAAGCACTAAGGAAAGCGAATAGTGCAATATTTATGGCTGCTGAAGAAAATGAAAAAGCAAAAGAAGCTAAAGAAAAGGAAAGAGATTTGGATAAATTAATTAGTGACATGGCTAAAATCATAATAGATGAAAATGAAGATTATTTTGGAGATGAAGTAACACGGAAAAGCTAAACAAATAATTGATAATGAAGGCACAAAAGAAAAACAAAAAGGAGGTAATGGAGATGGCGAAAAAGAAAGCAAAACAAGAAGAACTAGAAAAACAATATAATCAATCAAGAGAAGAAGAATATCAGCTATTAAAGAAAAAAAGTATAAAAGAATTAATTGCTCCATCAGGAATAGATACTTCTAATATTGATCATTTAGAAATTATATCAAATACTAAAAGATATGCTAGAAGTTTCTTTGTATCATCATTACCAAGAATGTGTACATTTCCAGAATTATTTAGAGACATGTATCTTTTCGGAGATATAAATACATCTGTTTTTATAAATCCAATAAAAGAAGAAAGATCTCAAAATGAATTAAATAGAGTAATTAATGAATTGGAAACAGAAAGAATAGTAGCATCTGACAAGGGAAATATAAACAGAGAGAGTGTTATAGCTCAGAAAAGATTAGAAGCTGAAGAATTGAGAGATGAAATAGCAGCAGGATTCAATAAATTATATGAGGCTTCTATAGTAGCTACATTGTTTTCATATAATTTAGAAGAATTGGATAGATATACAAAATTATTAGCAGGAGAAATGTCAAAAACATTAGTAGGAATAAAAACAGCATGGGGAATGCAAGAAGAAGCTTTTCAATCAAATTTACCATTAATGAATGATAAAGTAAAAAAATTACATACATTTGATAGAAATTCAATGGGAACAGTATTTCCATTTACAACTTCAGAAATAGGACATCCCACAGGTGTACCACTAGGATTTAATAAACAAACAGGAACGCCAATATTGTTTGACAATTTTCATCACTCACTTACTAATTATAATATGGTTATATTTGCTAAATCCGGTGCAGGTAAATCTGTTACAATGAAGACTTTAGTGTCAAGGTCTTCTGTTCTTATGGGAATTGAAAGTTTAGCATTAGATGCTGAAGGTGAATATAGAATAGTTGCTGAAAGTTTAGGGGGAATAAATGTTGTAATAAGTCCTACGTCTAAAACAATAATTAATGTTTTTGATATAGAAGCAGAAAACATAAAAGATGAAATTACAGGAAAAGAAAGAACAGTTTTAAATGTTGAAAATAAGGTAGAAGACGTTACGCAGGCTTTACTTACAATGGCAAGAGGAAGTACAAAAAGTGATGAAGTAAACGAGCTTACTAAACAAATTATAGCAGAATCTGTTGCTGAGGAGTATGCAGCAAGAGGAATAAATAGTAATCCGGAAAGTTTATATGAATCATCAGCATCAGGAATAAACAATGGAAATGTCTTTGCAAGAAATAAGAAAAAAATGCCAACAATAGGAAGTTGGTTTAGAAGAATTCTAAAAAAAGCACAAGACAATAAGAACTCAGATTATCAATATCATTATAGTTATTTGTTAAAAGTTATGAAACAATACATAAGAGAATATGATGGACAAATGGCTTATTTTGATGGACAATCAACCTTTGAATTGTTAGAAGGAGCACCTTTTATAAATATAGATATATCTCAACTAGAAGAAAGATTTGCAAGGCCACTTGCTCAACAAATATTACTTTCTTGGATTTGGGAAAAATTTGTAAAAAAGAATAGTGAAGATAAATCAAAAGCTAGGCAAAAAAGAGTTTTAGTAGATGAAGCTTGGATGTTACTTCCATACCAGGAAGCCGTAGATTTCTTAAATAAAATGGCAAGACGTGCAAGAAAAAGAAATGTTTCTCTTGCAATAATTTCACAAAGATTCCAAGATTTTTATGAAAAACCAGAAGCACAAGCTGTTCTTACATCATCAGATACAAAACTATTTTTAGCACAAGATAAATCAGAAATCCAATACTTAAAAGAAGTATTTAAACTTTCTGAAGGTGAAGCAAACTTTTTAATTACATGCCAAAAAGGAGAGGGGTTATTAAAAGTTGGAGCAGATACGGCAATTTTAAAAATAATGCCAACTAGAAAAGAATTTGAATTTGTTGAAACAAATTTAAATCAATTAGCAAAAAAACAGAAATAAAATTAAGGAGAAACAATGAGATTTTTTCAGAATAAGAAAATAAAGCGTAACTTAATAATTATATTTTTGATAATAATGTTATTTCAATTTGTTTTTGTAAAGCCTGTACAAGCAAGTGTATTATCCGTAGCATTAGATCCAATTACAGGATTATTTGCAAGAATAGGTGACCGGTGTAATGGAAATCCTACAAAAAACATTCTTAAAGATGGATACTTCAGGAGCGTGGGTGGAAGATAATACTAAGATATGGTACAATATTTTAATAGCGGTTGTTGCAATAGCTGCTGCTGTAGTAGCTGTTGCAGCTACAGTGGCTTCAGGAGGAGCGGCATTAACAATAATTCTTGCAGCAGCAAGCGCGGTAATAAAGATAGCTGCAGGAGCAGCAGTTGCATTTTATGCTGTAAATAATTTGCACTTAGGATCAAGTGGTTTCTATTTACCAGAATATCAATTAACGCCAGATGCTATTTTTAGAAATGAAATAATAGCATTTGATGTAAACTTCTTTAATCCAAAAGATCCAGAAATCACTTCAACAACAATATCAAATTTTACAGATAATGATGTCACTGTGACAATTACAATAAAGGAATATAGCGAAGAAGAAGGAAAATACAATGAAAGAAATTCTTTTGGTGGCGGTAAAAATAGCGAATTAAATCAGGAAAAAAGGAGAGAATTTGTCGAACAATATCTTGATGATGATTATGATAAATATGCAGGAAAAGAACCCGATAGTGAATACCCTGTAGTATACGACACATCTAATCCGGATAAAACAGAATGGCATATTGATAATGAAAACCCTTCAGATGATTATTCAAAAGATGAAAGAACAGGAGTTTATGTAGGTACATATAAAACAATTGAAACTTGGAGATATAGATATGGCGAGCATAAATTAGAAATGGATATTAGTCGTACATATATTAATGGTTGGACAAGTCCTACAACAAGATTAGGTGATGATGCTACTGAAACAACTACAGTTAATAAAAAAGATTCTCCAGCGTTTATATTAAGACCAACAATCTCAAGTTGGTATTTGACATTAAGAAATATAGCTTTGGTAGCACTTCTTTCAATACTGGTATATGTAGGAATAAGAATAACTTTAGCTAGTGTTGCAAGTGATAAAGCAAAATATAAACAAATGCTAGTGGATTGGACAGTTGCGCTTGCATTAGTATTTTTAATGCATTATATAATGTCTTTTTCTGTTGCAATAAATGAAAAAATAATAGAAGCAATTTCATCTATAGGTCCAGCTTCTGCAGGAACAATTGATGAATTTACAAGCAATAAGGTAAAAGATGTTGAAACAAAATCAGCTACTGATTACGATGCAGGAAAAGATGATGGAAATCCAAATAACATAGATAGGCAAGCTGTACATTTATTTAGAATTACTGATGGTGCAAAAAAGGCATACCAAGTTTTGGTAGGATCAGATGAGAATGATAAAGATAAAAAATCCGGTGAATATAGTAGATATACAAACAGATTTGAATTAGACGACGATGGAAATGTAGTAGCATTATATTGGCCAGCATATGATTATATGACACAAGCAAGAATGTTAGGACAAGGAACAATATTTAAAGATGAAGATATAACATCAACAGAAGAAAAAGATTTATCAAAAAATAAAAATCAAGAAGCAGTTGTTAAATCAGGATATAAAATTATATATGTTGTATTAGTAATTTATACAGTAATATTCTGCTTTATATATTTAAAAAGAATCGTTTATATGGCATTTTTAACTGTTATTGCACCATTAGTTGCTATAACATATCCTATAGATAAGATAGGAGACGGAAAAGCACAAGCATTTAATATGTGGTTAAGAGAATATATATTTAATTTATTAATACAGCCAGTACACTTAATTTTATATACAATTTTAGTAACATCAGCTATAAAATTCGCAGCTAACAATATATTTTATGCAGTAGTAGCAATAGGATTTTTAGTGCCAGCAGAAAAGATACTAAGAAGATTCTTTGGATTTGATCAAAAAGCACAAACACCAGGAGTGTTCGAAGGAGCAGCAGGAGCAGCACTATTAATGACAGGATTAAATAAAATAATGAATCTAAAACCATCTTCAAATAGGTTAGATGATGGACAAAATAGAAATGCAGAAGAAGACGAAGGAAAAATAAGAGAAGCTTCTTATAGTGGAGAAGATCCTTTTAATGCTCTATTAATAGCAGGCGGAGAGCCAAATATAAATATTAATGCAACTAATGGTAATACCAATACTCAAGATAATATAGATCATGCAAGAGAGCCTGAAGGATATACTATTGACAATCAAATCAGTGGTGTAAATACTTCAGCAGTTAATTTTGAAGGAAGAGTTAGTGGATCAGAAAACGGATTAAAATTAAGTATAGATGATGCTGAAAATCAAAAACGTTTAGCAAAAACTCGAAAAGAACAAGAAAAGAATTTAAGAAAAATTACGAGAAGCATGAAATTTAGAAGAGCTTTAGCAAGAGGAATGAGTGCTTATGGAGATGGAATAAAAAGAAGATATACAATGAACAAACAACTAAATGGCGGAGCCTTAAAAAGAGGAATAAGAATGGCAGGAGGAATAGCAGCAGCAGGAACATTGGCAGCAGCAGGAGGAATAGCTGGATTATCATCAGGAGATCCTTCCAAAGTCGCAAAATATATGGGAACAGGAGCAATAGGAGGATATTCATTAGGAAAAGCAGGAGTAACTAAAGCCACAGCAAAACTAGAAGAACAATATAAAGATGCCATCAAGGAGGCAAAAATTGGATATCATGGAGAAAAAGAGTATGCAAAAAGAAATCATGAAAAATGGAAAGAGCAAACTTTTGAAAAAAATAATGCAAACATCATAAAAATTCAAAATTATTTTTCAGTAAGTAAGGAAGATGCTAAGAGAATAGCAAAAGAAATAGCAAAATATACAGATAAAAAAGGAATAAAATCTCTGCAAGATGCAATGGCAGTGAAAAAACTAAAAGATGATGAAGGATTTTCAGAAGAAGAAGCAATCTTAGCAGGATATTTACATAATGTAACGTTTGGAGGAAAAAATTCAGAGCAATTATCTCGTAAAGAAAGGGAAGGAAGACATCAAGATTTAAAAGATAAATTGATAAGCAATCAGCCAGGAATAAGTTCTACAACAGCTAATATGAAAGCAGAAAAATTAATGAACGGAACAGTTAAATTCAGTCAAATAAAGAATGATTTAGGTAATGAAAATGAAAGTACAAACAATAGTAAGGAGGATTAATGTGAAAATATTTCAGAATAAAAACATATGGCAAAAAATTGTAATTATATTATTAATTATACTATTGTTTAAATTTGTTATAAACACTCCTATTGTACATGCTGATAATGATGATGTTTTATTAGAGCCTATTACAAGCTTATTTGCAAATTTAGGTGATGGAATAATGGACATCGCACAAAGAACTTTTTTAGGCATGGAATCTTCTGGAGCTTGGGTTGAAGACAGCAGTAATACATGGTTAAAAGTTTTAACTATAGCTGCTGGTCTTCTAATTGCAACTTTAGCTGTTGCGGCTACAATAGTTTCAGGAGGTAGTGCATTAGTTGTAGTAGCTTCTATTGTAGGAGCAGTAGTAAAAATTGGGGCAGCAACAGCAATAGCTTATTTTACAGTAAGTACTATGCATTTTGGGAGCCATGGATTCTATTTACCAGAATACGAATTAACTTTAGAATCAATTTTTAAAAATGAAGTATTAGCTTTTGATGTCAACTTTTTTAATCCAAAAGAGCCTGAGGAAAAAGATAGAACTACGGGAAAAAAGATAGATATATCTTCCCTTGGAAAAGAATATAAGGATAATACATTAAAAGTTGTTGCAAGAGAACTTAACCAATCACAATATAATGATTTTAAAGAAAAATATAATGTCGGGGGTACTTTTGCAAACTATAGTAATGAACATAAAGGATCAAAGATGCATGAAGGAGATAAATTTATAATAAGCGGTAATGTAGCTTCAGGAGCATCAGATTCTGTTATTATGCATAAGTATACATGGAGTAGTAATAATAAAACATATACTGCATATTATGGATATAAATCCTCTTTAGGTGATTACTATTATATATCAGATTTACGTGAAACAACAGCAGGAGACGATGTAGAGTATTCTTATTCTCCAGCAGATATATTACAACCAACAGTATCTAGTTGGTATTTAACATTAAGAAATATAGCATTAGTAGCATTGCTTTCAATATTAGTGTATATAGGAATAAGAATAACTTTAACAAGTGTAGCAGGAGACAAGGCTAAATATAAGCAAATGCTGGCGGATTGGGTTATTGCAATTGTATTAGTATTTTTAATGCACTATATAATGTCATTTGCAGTTAGTATAAATGAGCTTATAATTCAGGGAATAAGTAGTATCACATTAAAAGGCTATGGTTCAGAATCAGATGTAGTAGGAAATGCAGATAAAAAGGTTGGAAGCGTAGATTTTTCAGAGCCACTTACGACACAGGAAGCTGATTATGTTAAGGATGAATATAAAGGTGTTCAAAGTACAGAAGCAGCTAAAGAATTCCAGGCAGCAGGAGTACAATTTTTTATACTAGATGATAAGGATAAAGTAACAAAGGCATATAAAGCATTGGTGGATGATGGAGATTCATCAAATTCATCTGATAATAAGGGATCAAATAGTTCTTTTTATAATAGGTTTAATGAGGATAAAACAGTTATGGTATGGCCAGCAAATGATTTTATGGTACAAGCAAGAATATTAGGACAAGATATAGGAGAAGATGAAACTCAATCAAAAGTAGCAAGAGCGGGATATAATATAATATATATAGTACTTGTTTTATATACAATAATGTTTTGTTTTACATATTTAAAAAGGGTAATATATATGGCTTTTTTAACATTGATAGCACCAATGGTGGCTATAACATATCCGATAGATAAAATAAGTGATGGAAAAGCACAAGCATTTGATATGTGGATAAAAGAATATATATTTAATTTATTGATGCAACCAATGCATTTAATACTATATACGATATTAGTAGGAATGGCTATGAAATTTGCAGCTAACAATATATTTTATGCAGTAGTAGCAATAGGATTTTTAGTGCCAGCAGAAAAGATACTAAGAAGATTCTTTAGATTTGATAGAGCACAAACACCAGGAATATTTGAAGGAGCAGCAGGAGCGGCATTATTGATGCAAGGACTTAATAAAATAATGCATAGACCACAACACAGATCAAAACTAGGATCAGGAGGAGAAGGACAAGGAGAAGAAGATAAAGGAAAGATAACAACATATAAAGGAGAAGATCCATATAAAGGATTAAATGCAGAAAATGAAGAAGAAGGAAGCAATGTAAAAACAGTAAATGAAGGAAAAGAAGAAGGTGGCAAAGAAAAAGAAAGCGATTATACAGTACAAACAGCAGGAGATATGGGAGCAGACTTTACAGGAGGAACAACAAGTTCAACTAATATAGATGCTACAAAAGAAAGTAAAGATAAAAAAGAAATTAATGATAAAGCAAAAGATAATAAAAATAGAAATGATATAAAATTCCCTAGAGCAAGAAGAGCAATAAGAAGAGGCTTAATCACACATGGAGAAGGAATACGAAGAAGATATACAGCAAATAAGAAATTAAAAGGAGGATTAGCAAGAAGGGCAATAAGAACAGCAGGAGGAATAGCAACAGCAGGAACAATGGCAGCAGCAGGAGGAATAATAGGAATAACAACAGGAGATATGAAAAAAGCAGCACAATATATGGGAGCAGGAGCAATAGGAGGATATTCATTAGGAAAAGCAGGAGTAGATAAGACGGCAGATAAATTAAAAGAGCAATATGGAGAACCATTAAAACAAGCAAAGATAGGCTATTATGGAGAAGAAGAGTATGCAAAAAGAGAACATGAAAAATGGAAGAAGCAAGAATTTGAGCAAAATTCTAGAAATATACAAAAAGTACAAGATAAGTATAATTTAAGCTGGAAAGATGCAAAAGAGAAATCGAATGATATAAAAGAATATGCAGACGTAAGAGGAATAGATAGTTTTGATAAAGCAATGGCAGCGTATATGACAAGTGTTGAAGGAGGAGGAAGCTATTCGAAAGCGGAAGCAAAAGTATTAGGAAATTTAGTAAATGGAGGCAAATTAAATGGGAAAGGGGCAGATTCCCTAGATCGAGATGAAAGGAAACAATTTACTAAAGATTTAGTAGACAGACTAGAGAAAAATGGATACAATAAAAAAGATGCAAGAAAACAAGCATCAAGGCTTATAGAAGGAACAAATGAATATGCTAAAAATTTAAAATAAAAATTTATAACAATATTTTAATTAAATTTTAGAATTAGACAATAGTAAGGAGGATTAATAATATGAAAATATTTCAGAATAAAAATGTATTGCAAAAAATTGTAGTAATATTATTAGTCATACTATTGTTTAATTTTTTTGTAAATACAGCAAAAGTATATGCAGCAGATGATGGAGTATTAATAGAACCAATAACAAATTTATTTGCTAAATTAGGTGACGGAATAATGGAAATAGCTCAAAAAACTTTTTTAGATGTAGATTCTTCTGGTGCATGGATTGAAGGTAGTACAGCTTGGGGAAAAATATTAACAATAGCTTTTGCAATTTTAATTGCAACTGCAGCAGTTGTTGCTACAATAGTTTCAGGTGGTTCTGCTTTAGTAGTAGTTGCATCTGCATTAGCTGCAGTTGTGAAAATTGGAGTGACAGCTTCTATAGTTTATTTTGCAGTTAGTAAAGTTCATTTTGGTGAATCAGGATTTTATTTACCAGAATATGAATTAACATTAGAATCAATTTTAAAAAATGAAGTATTAGCTTTTGATGTTAACTTTTTTAATCCAGAGCCACCAAAAGAAAAAGAAATTAGAACATATGCATCTCTAAATATAGGAACTGATTATAAGGATTCAAAAGGAAACACTGCACAGAAAATGAATGAAAGTCAATTTAATGAATTTAAAAGTAAATATAATGTCACGGGTAATCCTTATACAAATTATGATTCTGCTGGATCATATGCAGATGGAGATTATTCAATTTATGTGAAGAGTAATACTCCTCTTTCAGGAGGTAGTGCTGATGAAACTGCAGTTCGTATGAGTAAATATGAATGGAAAAATGGAGATGAAGAGTATTCAGCATATTTTGGATATACTACCTATCCTAAAAAAACATATTATGTATCTAATCTTAGAACACCAAATGAATCATATAAGGATTATACTTATTCACCAGCATATATTTTACGTCCTACAGTATCTAGTTGGTATTTAGCATTGAGAAATATAGCATTAGTATCACTTCTTTCAATATTAGTATATATAGGAATAAGAATAACTTTGACAAGTGTAGCAGGGGATAAAGCTAAATATAAGCAAATGTTAATTGATTGGGTTGTTGCACTAGCGTTAGTATTTTTAATGCACTATATAATGTCATTTTCTGTTAGTATAAATGAACTTATAATTGAAGGCATAAGCAGTATTACATTAAAAGGATATGGTTCAGAATCAGATGCATTAGGAGATGGAGAATTAAACCATATTACAACTCAAGCATCATCATTTGATAGGACTGGTGGACAAGAGGCTCCAGGAGCAGTAGAAGAATTTAATGCTGCAGGTGTACAATTTTTTATACTAGAAGATTCAGAAAAAGTTTCTAAAGCATATAAGGTGCTAGTTGATGATGGAAAGGGAACATCTGAAAATAAAGGAAAAAATAGTCCTTTTTATAACAGATTTGATAACGGTGAAAATTCTACGACTATGGTTTGGCCAGCAAATGATTTTATAGTACAAGCAAGGATATTAGGACAAGACATAGGACAAAATGAAACTCAATCAAAAGTAGCAAGAGCAGGATATAATATAATATACGTAGTACTTGTTTTATATACAATAATGTTTTGTTTTACATATTTAAAAAGGGTAATATATATGGCTTTTTTAACATTGATAGCACCAATGGTGGCTATAACATATCCGATAGATAAAATAAGTGATGGAAAAGCACAAGCATTTGATATGTGGATAAAAGAATATATATTTAATTTATTGATGCAACCAATGCATTTAATACTATATACGATATTAGTAGGAATGGCTATGAAATTTGCAGCTAACAATATATTTTATGCAGTAGTAGCAATAGGATTTTTAGTACCAGCAGAAAAAATACTAAGAAGATTCTTTAGATTTGATAGAGCACAAACACCAGGAATGTTTGAAGGAGCAGCAGGAGCAGCATTATTGATGCAAGGACTTAATAAAATAATGCATAGACCACAACATAGATCAAAACTAGGAACAGGAGGAGCAGGACAAGGAGAAGAAGATAAAGGAAAGATAACAACATATAAAGGAGAAGATCCATATAAAGGATTAAATGCAGAAAATGAAGAAGAAGGAAGCAATGTAAAAACAGTAAATGAAGGAAAAGAAGAAGGTGGCAAAGAAAAAGAAAGCGATTATACAGTACAAACAGCAGGAGATATGGGAGCAGACTTTACAGGAGGAACAACAAGTTCAACTAATATAGATGCTACAAAAGAAAGTAAAGATAAAAAAGAAATTAATGATAAAGCAAAAGATAATAAAAATAGAAATGATATAAAATTCCCTAGAGCAAGAAGAGCAATAAGAAGAGGCTTAATCACACATGGAGAAGGAATACGAAGAAGATATACAGCAAATAAGAAATTAAAAGGAGGATTAGCAAGAAGGGCAATAAGAACAGCAGGAGGAATAGCAACAGCAGGAACAATGGCAGCAGCAGGAGGAATAATAGGAATAACAACAGGAGATATGAAAAAAGCAGCACAATATATGGGAGCAGGAGCAATAGGAGGATATTCATTAGGAAAAGCAGGAGTAGATAAGACGGCAGATAAATTAAAAGAGCAATATGGAGAACCATTAAAACAAGCAAAGATAGGCTATTATGGAGAAGAAGAGTATGCAAAAAGAGAACATGAAAAATGGAAGAAGCAAGAATTTGAGCAAAATTCTAGAAATATACAAAAAGTACAAGATAAGTATAATTTAAGCTGGAAAGATGCAAAAGAGAAATCGAATGATATAAAAGAATATGCAGACGTAAGAGGAATAGATAGTTTTGATAAAGCAATGGCAGCGTATATGACAAGTGTTGAAGGAGGAGGAAGCTATTCGAAAGCGGAAGCAAAAGTATTAGGAAATTTAGTAAATGGAGGCAAATTAAATGGGAAAGGGGCAGATTCCCTAGATCGAGATGAAAGGAAACAATTTACTAAAGATTTAGTAGACAGACTAGAGAAAAATGGATACAATAAAAAAGATGCAAGAAAACAAGCAGCTAGACTTATAGAAGGAACAAATGACTATGCTAAAAATTTAAAATAAATTTTTTGGAGGATCAGTATGCATAATATAATGAGATTTATTAGAAAACAAAGGAAAAAAATCATATTAGGAGTATTAATATTAATTGCTGTAATTATAGCTGTTAATATGTTAAATTATATAGGAGGAATTGGATATAAATCTAATCATGTAAAAAGTAATATATATAATGAATCAAATGGAACAATAAAATCTGAATCATCTGCTGTAACAGGTGGAAGCGTGTCTAAAAGTGAAATAAAAAAAGTTAATAATAAAATAGAAGAATTTGTAAAATTCGGAAATAGTAAAAATATAGAAGAAGCATACAAACTACTTTCAGAAGATTGTAAAAATGAATTATATTCTACAATAGATGATTTTAGAGATTACTATTTTACACAAATATTTGGTGGAGAAGAAAAGAAATACACAATAGAAAATTGGTTAGATAATACATATATGGTTAGATTTACAGAAGATTTATTAGCAACTGGAAAACCAGTAAGTAATTCTAGTAAATTAGATTATATTACAATAGTAGAAGAAAATGGTGAAAAAAAATTAAATATTAATAAATTTATAGGAACACAGGCTTTAAATAAAAGTATAGAAGAAGATAATATTAAAACTGAAGTTATATCTAGAGTTAAATATATGGATTATGAAAAATACAATATAAAAGTTACAAATAATACAGGTGGTGATATTTTATTAGATCAATTATTAGATACTAAAAAAATATATTTAAAAGATACTAATAATATTAAGCACTATGCATATAGTAATGAAATAATAAAAAATGATTTAATAATATATCAAAAACATTCAAAAAACATACAGATAAAATTTGATAATCCTTATATAAAGGATAGAACAATAAAAAGATTAACTTTTTCAGAAGTCGTATTAAATTATGATCCTCAAAATTATGGTAATATAACGATGAAAAATATGTCTATAAATATATAAAAAGGAGAACCAATATGGAAGAAACAAACAAGAAAAGTATTAGTAAATCTATAATTAGGCCAGTTGCTATAGCCTTTATAGTAATAGCTCTAGCTATTTCTATATCATCTATATTTTTAACATTTTCTCTTAGAGAAGTTTATTTAGCTAATTCATCAGATTCATCTTTTAAAGATCATAAAAAAGAGTATAAGGCTTTAGGTGGCAATACAACTAATTAAAATTTTAGTATTTAATAAAAAAGGGAGAATAATATAATGTTGATAAAACAAAAAATGAAACAAGAAAATGTAAATCAAATTTTAAAAAAATTGTTAATAATTTCTATAATTATTGTTATTATGATTTCTTATATCCCAATAATAAGTTTTGCAGAAGATGATATGGAAGAAGAAGAACAATTATATCCAGCAATAGTTCCGGCATTTGCAGATGCAATAATTTCAAAATATGTAGTAAATAGTTTTGGTGGAAGTACCGAAGGTGGAACTAGTACTGGTAATGGAATAGATCCAATAACAGATGATAGTGAAACAGGAGATGGATGGGAGAGTACAACAACAGTAAATTATCCTAATGGAACAACAAGAAAATTTAGAAATTATAGGCAATGGCAAGGGTCTTATGCTGGTAATCCTTATTGGGGTCAAACCATAGCAAGTGCTGGATGTGGACCTTCATGTGGTGCAATAATATTAAGTGGATATGGAATTGATGCAGATCCAGGAGATGTTGTAAACTCATTTCACGATATGAATTATGATTATACTAGTATGCAAATAATTGCGACAGTATTAGAAGAAAAATATGGAATAGAGTCAGAAGTAGAAGCTGTTTCTAGTAGTACAACTCAACATATAAAAGATAATTTTGATGCTGGAAGACCAATAATAGCAGGGGTAGATAATCACTTTGTAGCTTATTTAGGAGAAGATTCTCAAGGAAATATGATATTATCTGATCCAGGATATACAGATGGAAGAAATGAAAATACTATAAGTGGATATGTAAATAGTCATAGTGGATATTATGTTTTATTAGTTAAATCTGATGGTAATGCATTAGCAAGTGGTTCAGGAAGCAAAAAATCTAGTGATAAAAAATCGGATAGTAAATCAACATCTTCAAGTGGTAGTGGAGAAGCAAGTGTACAAGTTTGTGATCCATCTAATGGGGGATATGAATCAATATTTACAAGTGGAACAACAGGAAGACAATTTAGAGAATTCAAACAAAATACAAATTATAACTATCCTGAAGTATATGGAACTTATTGGAATCAAGAGTGTTCAACTGTAGCAACAGGAATTGTAGGAAGTGGATATAAAAATTTAACAATGCAAGATATGGCAGATAAATTAAATGAAAATGGTGGTGTAACATATATAGATGCATTTATAAGTGATTTTACAGGACAAAGCATACAAGCAAGTTCAGTATCATCAATAGATGACTTTAAAAATGCTTTATCAAATGGAAGTGTAGCAGTTTTCCATGATTGGGGATATAGTGCAAGAGGACATTATTTAGCAATATTAGATATAAGTAAAGATAAATCACAAGTATATGTATCAAATCCTGATACATATGCTAATGGATGGGACGGAATGTCAACAGGATGGCTTTCTACAGATTTTGTATATGGAGCTTTAGATAAAGGTGAAATATATTTTGCAACAGATGATGGAAGTGCTGTAGATTATACAGGAGATGGAAGCACAGGAACAAAGACATTAACAGAAGATAAAATCTTCTATATCGGAGATTCATGGATGGTAGGACTAAATGGATCAGGAAAAGCAAAAAGCCCAAGTTCATATTTCTATGCACAAGGAGGAAAAAATGCAAATTGGGTATTAAGCACATATACAGATATGAGAATACCAAATGATGCAAGTTGTATAGTAGTAGAATTTGGTTTAAATGGATTAAATAGATCAAGTTGGGAAGATACTCAAGAATTGGTAGATAAACTAGTAGAAGATTATTCAGGAAAAGAAATATTTGTATTGCAAACACCACATATATGTGATGGATATACAGTAGATCCAAATTTTAATTCAAAAGTAGATGATTATAATAATCATATGAGAGAGTATTGTGAAGGAAAAGAAGGAGCAACATTTATAAATCCAACAACAAATATAGTATCAGAGGTAGGAAGAGGATATTTAAAAAATGAATATGCAGCAAATCCTAATGACACTTCACAAGGAGGAGGAAAAATACATTTAAATAGTGATGGATTAGAAGTATGGTATGAAGATATAATAAAATGTATACAAGAACATATAACATTTGGAACTGGTGCAAGTAAAATAGATATGAGTAAAAACATTATTGAAAGAGAAGATGGATTTGGATATAAGATTAATATAGATTTAGATGCGGAAGTTGAAAATTTATTATATCAATTGCAAGAAAGGGGATATCATTTAGAAAATTATTTAAGCTCAAAACATCAACATGAGTACTTAAAAAATATGATAAAAGCAGTAATAGTAACACAATATCCAGATTTAAGGGCAGCAGAAGATATAGCAGATGACTTTTTCTTAGATGACAATGAAGTACAAGGCTGTATAAAGATAAAGAGATACTCAGATGAAGAAACAGAAGCATTTGCATCAGGATATTTAACAAATCCGAAAGATAAAAATGATGAAGATGAAGGAATGTATTTAGCATATATGCCATATGATGAATTTACAGATATGATAAGTAATTCAGATAAAGATGCACTAAATTATTTCACAATGGATTCTTCAAACAATATAGTAGTAGCTGGATGGGAAACTATGGAAGTATCAGTAGATGGACCAAATCAAACAAATGTAGGAGAAGTGCAAGAAGGAGTTACAGTAGGAGAAATAGAAGGACCTCAATATACACCTAAACAAACACCATACTCAAAATTAACAACAAAAAAGATAGATTATTTAAACCAAGTATCAAATTATTTGATGCCATTTAATTTAATGTGGTCAATGCTTGTATATGGACATAATGATGAATTTGCAAATGATTTAGCAAAACTAGTAATAGATACAGATATAGTAATAGGATGTTTTGATGCAACAAATACTAAAGTATCAACATATGAACAAACATATAATATTGAAGACACAATTAGTATAACAACAAATCAGGGAACTGGTAGTGAATCTAGTGCTGGTAATGGAGAAAAAATAGTAACACTAATTTATAAATTTGAAGTAACAGAAGTAGATACATTAAAAACAGATACACCTTCATTAAAAGTAATATATGCAGATTCATGGGCAGCTGTTTATAATAACAATTATAAAATAAAAAAAGACACTAAAACAGAAGAAGAAACAGTTGAATTAGAGGATGAAAAAATAGGAGAAGATAGTTATTTAAAAAGAGGAGATAGATATGTAGGAGATCACGAGCCAGTAAGTAAAGATGAATCGGAATTAATAGAAAAAACAATAGATGAAGACATGGATGAGATTATAGATCGTCAAATAGAAGAATCAAGAGAAGAAGTAGAGTCAGAAAATGCAAAGATAGAATATAAATATCAAGCATTACAAGAAAAAGTGACAGAATATTATGATAATACAGATTTAGGAGAATTCTTATCAAAGAAAGACGTACAAAGTAATGTAATAAATATGATAACAAGAAAGGATGAGTATTCAAGAAAAAATATAGAAGCAGTATTTAATGAAGAGAATTATTTGATGGTAAAATATGCAAAAGAAGTATCTAAAACAGGATATAAAAAGATATTATCAGATGCAGTTGATGCAGTAGATAAAAAATTAAAAACAGATGAAGATTTATACAATAAAATAACAAAAAATGGGGATGATAAGAAATTAGCAAAAACCTATAAAGTGGATATAGAAAGTATAACAATAAGAACAGAAACCAAAAAAACAGAACAAGAAGAAACAATAACTGAAGAGACAACAACATCAACACTTGAAGAGACACCAGGAAATACAAGATGGAAAACAGATAAAACAGCAAAAGAAAATAGTTTTGTAAAGATACTATCATATAATGCAGAAGCAAAAACAAATTTGCATGGAGTAAGTGGATGGCTTTTTGAATCAATGGAAAAGACAGCTTCAATAGCGGATTTAGTAGATGTAATAAAAATGTTATTCCAATATGTATATGAAGGATCAGATTATGGAATTTCAGAAGAAGATGAAAAAGCATTATTAGACTTATTTGATCCAGAAAAAAGTATGAAGCAAGCATCAAGCTCAGGTACAATATTGTCAGGTGATTCAATAGAAGAACAAGTATGGAACTTTTTTGTAAAGGAAGGATTTACAGACGAAGCAACAGCTGGGATTATGGGAAATTTATATAACGAATCTTATTTAGATCCAACATGTGATGAGCCTGCAAGTGGAGGTATAGCTTGTTTTGAAAAATCAACAGGAAACTTTGCATCTATGCAAGAATATGCTGCCTCAAAAGGTAAAGACTGGACTGATTTACAATGCCAATTAGAGTATCTATTAAATCAATTGCCTGAAACATTTGACACATATACAGGTCTTTCTCCATATTATTATGGCACTGGTGAGTGGTGCTGGTGGCCAGAAGCAATGACACTTGATGAGTTCAAACAATTAACAGATGTAGACAAAGCAACTGAAATATTTTGTAGAGTATATGAAAGACCAAGTATAGCTCGTGTTGAGAGAAGACAAGGTTCTTCAAGAGAATATTATGATAAGTATCATAAGTAAATTACTTTATTGTAAAGGAATGTTAAAAATGAAAAAAAGAATAATTATATTAATATGTATAAGTATAGTAGTAATATTAATATTGGGAATATTTATAATTTTAAATAAAAATCAAAAAGATATGATTATAGATGAGGGAGAAGAATCAAAAAATCAATCTTCAACCAATATAATTAAACCAATAGAAAATAACACACAACTTTTTACAGTTCAAGGCTATATACAGAATTTTATAGAACAAATAAACGTAAATAATGTGATTTATTTTACAGGTGGAGAAAGAATAGACCAGTCTATAATAGAAGAAAAGATATATAATTTATTGAGTACAGATTTTATTGAAAAAAATTCAATAAAAAAGGATAATGTATATGAATATGTTAATAAATTAGAAGAAAAATTAACATTTATTCCAATAAAAATAAATATGATTGAATGTAAAAATACTGTTAAATACTCAATATATGGATTTACTCAAACTCAATCAAATGAATATAAAGAAAATGTATATTTTATATTAAATGTAGATAATAAAAATAATACCTATTCAATAGAACCTGTAACTAATGTGAAATCTATAGATGAAATTGAATTAACAACAAAAGATTTAGAAATAGAGCCAAATAGGTATAATAAATATAAAGAAAAAGAAATTACAGAAGAATATATATGTCAAGAATATTTGTATATGTATAAGAGAATGATGCTATCTAAAACTCAAGAAGCTTATAATAATTTAAATGAAGAATACAAAAATAAAAGATTTGGTTCATTTGAAAATTTTACAACATTTGTAGAAAATAATAAAGATATGATTAATAAAATTATACTTAAAGCATATTCTGTTAAAAATAATGAATATATGTGTGAAGATCAAAGAGGAAATTATTACGTATTTTATATAAACAAAGTTCTTGATTATAAAGTAGTTTTAGATTTATATACAATTGATTTACCAGAATTTAAAGGAAAATATAGCAAAGCAAATGATCAAGAAAAAGTAGTATTAAATATAGGTAAAGTAATAGCCGCAATAAATAATGAAGATTATAAATATGTATATTCAAAATTATCAGATTCATTTAAGAATAATTATTTTAATAATGAAGATGCATTGAAAGAATTCTTACAAAAGAATATATATAGAAAAAATGAAGTTAAATGTGATGAATTTGAAAGAGAAGGAAATATCTATACATATAAAGTAAGAATAATAAAAAAAGATGAAGAAGGAGAAGAAATTCCTCAAGGTAAAGACGCACCATATAGGAAATTTAACATTGTTATGCAGTTAAAAGAAGAATCAGATTTTGTAATGTCATTTAGTATAGACGAATAAATAAAAAGGGTTGCAAAAAGCAGCCCTTTTATATATAATTAGAAAAAAGTAAATTTCGGAGGAATTATGATAGAAATAAAAAATATTTCAAAAGCATATAATAAAGAAAAAAAAGTTATTGATAATTTAAGTTTGAAAATTAAAAATGGAGAAATTTTTGGATTTATTGGTCCAAATGGTGCGGGTAAAACGACAACAATTAAAATGATAACAGGAATATTAGGAATTGATAAAGGAGATATTTTAATTGATGGTAATAGTATTATAAATAAACCAATAGAAGCAAAAAAGAAAATAGGATTTGTTCCTGATAATCCAGATATGTTCTTAAAATTGAAAGGTATAGAATATTTGAATTTTATATCAGATATATATGAAATATCAGAAAGTGAAAGAATAGAAAAAATAGAAAAATTATCAAAACTATTTGAAATGGAAAAAGCGTTAAACAATAAAATTCAAAGTTATTCACATGGAATGAGACAAAAAATAATAATAATGAGTGTTTTATTACATAATCCGCAAAATTTAATTTTAGATGAGCCTATGACAGGATTAGATCCAAAATCATCATATGATTTAAAAAAAATATTAAGAGAATATGCAAGTAAAAATAGAACCGTATTTTTTTCAACACATATACTAGAAGTTGCAGAAAAGCTATGTGATAGAGTAGCAATAATAGACAAAGGGAAGATTCTATTTACGGGTACACATGAAGAGATGAAAGAAGAATTCAAAAAAGATGGTTCATTAGAAGAAATATTTATGGAGATAACAGATAATGATTAAAAAAGAATTAAAAAAAATATTTAAATTAGCTAATATTTTTTTAAAAGATTCATACCAAAATTTAGATATAATTAATAGTGATAATAGAATAAATAAAAAATCTATTTTTTTATGGATGATGGTATTTTTATTTGTTGGAATATTATATATAAGTAATAGTGGAATTAAATTTTTAGTACAAAAAGGACAAGCAGAAAGTTTTATAAATATTTATTTTTTAGTACTATCAATAATAGTAATGTTTCAGGCTATATTGGTGTGTACAAATATATTTTACTTTTCAAAAGATTTAGAATATATTTTACCACTACCAATAAAACCAAAGGAATTGTTAATATCGAAGTTTATTGCTTTAATATATAAAATATATATATCTGAAATCATATTTGGAGGAATTCCTATAATAGTTTATGGAATATATACAAATGCGTCAATATTATTTTATATATACACAATATTAATATTTATTATTTTTCCTATATTCTTTGCTTTATTAATAAGCATTATTATGATGTTTGTTATGAAAATATCTCGATTTATAAGAAACAAAGATGTATTTCAGATTATAATAACGTTAGCATTAATTTCTATATTATTTTTTGTAGAATATAAGCTAATAGGAAATATTTTTATAAATAATAATGGAGAAAATTTTACTCAAGATCAATTTGTACAAAAAGTATCAGAGCTTAGTAAAAGGGTAAAAGAATCAAATAAATATTTTTTAGTAATAAATCCAAGTATAGATGCATTAAATAAATCAAATTTTTTATCTATATTTGATATAATTAAAATAATTTTTATTGATGTTATTGCTTTTATATTATTTATTTTTATAGGAAAAATAACATATTTGAAAGATATTTTAAAAAATACAAATTATTTAATTAATAAAAAAAATAAAAAAACAAATTTAATTAAAAAATGTAAGAAAAAAAGTATTTCTAAGGCATATATTTCTAAGGAATTTAAAAATTTATTTAGGAATCCAATGTTTTTTATACAATGTGTATATCCTGTATTAATTTTTACTATAACTATTGCAATAATGGTAATTATTTTATTGCCAACAGTTAAAGAAATAATTGCTAGTGAAGAATTTAAAAATCAAGTGGGAGATATATCATTTGATATAACAGGTGTATATCTTATAATTGGAGTTATGCAATTTTTATTTATGATGTCAACAGCATCACTAACGGGATTTTCAAGAGAAGGAAAAAATGCAATATTTGTTAAATATATTCCTATTAGTTATTATAAACAATTTATATATAAGGGATTGCCTCAAATTTTTATTAATAGTTTTTCCGTTTTAATAATAACATTAATAGCTCATTTTGCTATATCATCAATAGAAATAAAACATATAATAAGTATTTTTATATTAGGATTTTTATTAAATATAATAAATAGCTATACAATGTTAATAATAGATTTGTTAAATCCAAAATTGGAATGGGATACAGAATATGATGTATTAAAACAAAATAATAATAAAATATTTCAATATGGATTTACAGCAATTATTATACTATTATTAGTTTATTTTAGTAATATTTTTGAAAGTATAAATGTTGATAAGGCAGTATTATTTACAGGAATAATATTTATAATAATTATATTAGGTTTAAATATTATTGTAAAAATTAAACAAAATAAATTATTTAAAAAAATAATTTAAAAAATAATAAAAAAGTGATAATATAAAATATAAAAATAAAAAATATAAAAAAGAAAGAGGAACTAAATGAAAAAAAATAATAAAGAATTAATTAATAAAGTGGAATATTTAGAAAATGAAGAAGCAATAAAAATATTGAAAAGTGTAAAAAATTCAGATAGAATATTTTATATAATATATTTTTTATTAACAATATCATATATACTTTTAATGATACATGTAATAAGTACTATGGGATTGATACTTATAACAGTGTTATATTTGATTTTGTCACTTGATTTAGCCTTAACTCAAAAAAGGTATACCGATAGAGTTATGAAAGAAACTATTGAAAAAACTATTTTGCCGGAAGCATATATTAATTTAAACATTTATAACGCTAAAAAAATACTATGTAATGAAAGAATGTATAAATATTCATTAAATAATATTGCATATGGATATATTTTGTTAGGGGATTTTGAAGAAGCGAAGAAATTTATAAAATATGTAGACTCAAAAAGAAAGGACTTGATATTACAAAGTCAAATAATACAAAATAAAATGGAAATTTTATTTTTACAAGAAAATATAAAAGAATGCAATAAAGAATGTGCAAATCTAGAAAAAATAATAAAATTTATTCCAGGTAAATATAAGAAAGAAGCGAGATTAAATATAAATCTAAAACGTGCAATTAATGAAAAAAATTTCCAAAAAACAGATGAATTATGTAATGAATTAGAAAAAAAGAAAAAAATATTTTATAAAGTTAAAGCTGCATATTATAGAGGATTAGTTCAGGAAAGAAGAAAAGAAAATTGTGATGAATACTATAAATTTGTTGCGGAAAATGGAAATAATATTATTATAGCTAATAATGCAAGAAAAAAGCTAAAAATAACTGATATAAAAAATATTTATAATAAAAGTAACCATATAGCTTATAAAATATTTAAATTTATAGCATTATTACTTGTAATTTATAGTACTATTTTTTGGAGTATGTATACAATATATATTTTTAATAAATAAAAAATAACAAAAATAAAATTAATAATAAAAATAATTTTAATAATTAAAACAAATAAAAAATATCCTTTTTAAAACGAAAGGATATTTTTTATTATACTTTGAACCAAAGGAATATTCCAAAGAATGCATAAAAGAACAATTGTAATAAATAAAGCAATTAAATTTTTAAATGAATTACTAAAATTATTTTTAAAATGAAAATCATTTTTATTGTAATTATTACTTTGTTGCTGGTTTGAAGGAACCTTTGGAGGACGAATAATTCTTTTAGTATAGTAATCATTTTGTGATAAATTTTTATTTTGTAAATTATTAATAATATTTCTCAAATTTTCATTTTCTAAGCAAATAGCATTATATTCATCTATAGATACAAAATTTTGCTTCAAAGAATCATCATATTGTTTTCTAGAAGATTCGTTCCCTATAATTTCATAAGCTTCATTAATTAATTTTATCTTCTCTTCTGCAATATGTTTTTTATCATCTGGTTGTAAATCCGGATGATATTTTTTAGCTAGTGTATTATATGCTTTTCTAATAATTTCATAAGAAGCATTTTTATCAACTTCCAATATTTCATAATAATTTTTTCCCATAACAATACCTCTATAATTAATATACCATAAAAAATAAAATGAGACAACATATGATAGTTATAATTTGTTTCATTTTATTATTAGAGTAAATAAATATTTAAATTTAATTAATGAATTTATTGAACAATATTATATTTTATGATAAAATTTAGATAAAATAAGAAAAAATTTGAAAAACAAAAACAAAAGAGAATGTTTATAAAATTTATATAAATTAAGTATTATAAACATATTATAGGAGAAATAAAAAAATGGAAGAAGAATTATATCAAATAATTGAAAAGAGTGAAGAGGCAAGAAGTGACTTATCAGAGACATTAAAATCGATTGGAATTGAAAATTATGAATTGCCTAATTCAGGAATAACTTTAAATAATAAAATTAATGAAATAACAAATGAGTTAGGTCAAGAAAATGATTTATGGTCATCTATGGTATTACAATTAATACAAAAAGAAACAGAAATATTAAATAGTTTTAAATCAATAACTGATTTTTTAAGAAAAAAGTATAATATAAGTGAAAAAACATCACTGCAAAAGTTAAATTTTTTTAGTAAGATAGGATTAAAAATAAGAAGCATTTTTTCTTCAAAAAAATCATTAGATGAACAAGATATAGAATTTGTAAATCAAGAGCTGAATACGATAAGAAAAAAGGATGATGAAATTTTTCAATATAATTTAAAAGATAATATTGTAGGCGCTATTCAAGAAGGAGTAGATAATTCGGATATTGCAAATGATGAATTTTTGAGAGGTAATTGGATTCAATATAAATGTTATGAATTAGAAAAAATGGGACTAATAGATCAAGCTCAAGAATTAAAAAAACAAGAAAATGAAAGAAGGCAGAAAAATAGTGATTTTAGAGAAAAAATAAAAGTAAAAGATGACAAATTGGAAATAAATGAAAATGAAAATGAAAACAAAACACAGGATGAAAATAGTTCTAATATAATGGATGTAGAAGTAGATTTAGATCAAAGTGATACAGAACGATGAAAATAGTGTAAATAAAAAATGGATTTTTAATAAAATCCATTTTTTATTTAAGTTAAAGTTAATACTAAATATGCTTACACTGTCAAAAATTACATTTATTAACTATCTAATTTTTTGAATTAGAATTTGAAAAATTCTTTTTACTATTAGAAGCATTTTCCTTATCTAGTGCTATTTTTTCATTTTGCTTGGTTTGTAAATTATCTTTAGCTACTGTCATTAAAAGTTTAATCCTATTAGTTTGGTTAGTTTCACTGGCACCAGGATCGTAATCTACAGGAGAAATATTTGCACTAGGGTACATGCTTCTTATTGTCTTTATAACTCCTTTACCAACAACGTGGTTTGGAAGACAAGCAAATGGTTGAACACATATAATATTTGGAATATCATTTTCGATATATTCAATCATTTCTGCAGTTAAGAACCAACCTTCACCTGTTTGATTACCAATTGATAAAACATCTTTTACTTTATCTTCTAAATGCCAAATATCACAAGGTTGTAAGTAATCCTTTTTAGAATTTGCTAAAGCAATTTTAACATCTTTTTCTAAAATATCAATTAACTTAATTGCAGTTTTCATTAATTTTGAAGATGTTTTATTAATATTTAGTAAATTATTAAATGTAATTTTATGAGTACACATAAATTTTACAAATCCCATAAAGTCTGGAAGTACTACTTCAGCTCCTTCTCTTTCTAATACATTTGCAACATAGTTATTTCCAAATGGATGATATTTGATTAAAACTTCTCCAACTATTCCGACTTTTGGCTTTTTAACAGAAGTATCTAATTCAATTTTTTCAAAATCATTTACTATATCATAAATACTTTGTTTAAATTCCTTATTTGATGATTTTTCAAGTAATTTTTTGCATTTTTCTAACCATTTTTCAAATAGTGCTTGTGTTTCACCTTTATTCACTTCATATGCTCTATTTTTAGTAAGCATTTTTTGAAGTAAATCGCCGTAAACAACCATTTTTAATAATCTTTCTGCCATAGGTATTGTTAACTTAAATCCAGGCATTTTTTCCATTCCAACAATATTAAATGAAATTACTGGTACTTGTGAGAATCCGGCATCTTTTAAAGCTTTCCTAATAAATCCTATGTAGTTTGTTGCTCTACAACCACCACCTGTTTGAGACATTATAATTGCTGTTTTATTTACATCATATTTACCAGATTGAAGAGCTTCTATAAATTGCCCAGTTGTTAAAATTGATGGATAGCATGCATCATTATTAACATATTTTAAACCAGTTTCAACTGTTTTTTGTGTACATTCTCTTAAAAGTTCAACATTATATCCAGAAGCTTGAACAGCAGCTTCTAATAATTCAAAGTGAATAGGTGCCATTTGAGGCATTAGAATTGTATAATCTTTTCTCATGTCTTTAGTAAATATTTTTTTATTAACTCCGTATTCACCATTTGCTTCTTCTAATTTTTCTTGTTCACGTTTTTTCATACTAGCAATAAGAGAACGTATACGGATACGTACAGCACCTAAATTGTTTACTTCATCTATTTTTATTAATGTATACATTTTATTAAAGCTTGATAGTATTTCTTCTACTTGATCTGTTGTAACAGCATCGACACCACAGCCGAATGAATTTAGTTGAACTAATTCTAGACAGTCATGTTTTCCAACAAAATCTGCTGCAGCATATAGTCTTGCATGATATACCCATTGATCTACAACTCTTATAGGCCTTTTTGCTTCTGTCTTATCAGACACACTATCTTCTGTTAAAACACATAAACCTAGAGAAGTAATTAATGTATCAATACCATGATTTATTTCTGGGTCCACATGATATGGACGACCAGCTAGTACAATTCCTTTTAAATTATTTTCTTCAATATATTTAACTGCTTCAGCTCCTTTTGTTCTTATATCATTTTTACATTTTTGATATTCTTCCTCAGCTCTCTTAGCTGCTTCATTTAATTCCGATTTTGTAAAGTTATACTCTTTAAATTCATCTAATTCCAAAACTTTTTTTACTAAATTCTTTCTTTCAAAAGGTAAGAAAGGATTTATAAATTTAATTTCAGGATTTTTTAAATTTTCAACATTATTTTTTAGTACTTCTGAATAAGAAATTACTATAGGACAATTATAGTGGTTATCAGCTTTTTCATATTCTTTTCTAGAATATGGTATACAAGGATAAAATATTGTTTTAATTCCTTGCTCTATCAAACTTTCTATATGTCCATGAGATAGTTTGGCAGGATAACACACTGACTCAGAAGGCATAGATTCCATACCTTTTTCATATGTTTTTCTTGTTGTTTTTTCTGATATAATAACTCTAAATCCTAAGTTGGTTAAAAATGTAAACCAGAATGGATAATCTTCATACATATTTAAAACTCTAGGGATTCCTATTGTTCCTCTTGGTGCATCTTTTTCTTCTAAAGGAGTATAATCAAATAATCTTTGATATTTATATTGTATCAAGTTTGGTAATTCTTTTGATTTTGTTATAATTCCCGCACCTTTTTCACAACGGTTTCCAGAAACGTGAATTTGTCCATTACTAAATTTATTTATTGTTAATTTACAATGGTTTTCACAATTATTACAACGAGTGTGAGTAACTTTAATTTCTAATTTATCTAATTCATCATTTTTTAGTATTGTTGATCTATATTCCATATCTAAATTTGCTTCATATTGCTCTTTAGAAAGTAAAGCCATACCATAAGCTCCCATTAAACCTGCAATATCTGGTCTAACAACATTTTTTCCAACTATTAGTTCAAAAGCTCTTAAGACAGCATCATTATAAAAAGTACCTCCTTGTACTACTATATGATCTCCTAGAGTTTCAACATCTCTTACTTTCATAACTTTTTGAATAGCATTTTTTATAACAGAATATGATAAACCACTAGAGATATCTCCAACAGAATATCCTTCTTTTTGTGCTTGTTTAATTTTAGAATTCATGAAAACTGTACATCTAGAACCTAAATCAACAGGTGTCTTAGATTTAATAGCTTCTTCTACGAAATCAGAAATTTCTATATTTAAACTTTTAGCAAAAGTTTCAATAAATGAACCACAACCAGAAGAACAAGCTTCATTAAGCATAATATTATCAATAGAACCATTTTTCATTCTGATATATTTCATATCTTGTCCACCGATGTCAACTATACTTGTAACTTTAGGTTGAAATTGTTTTGCAGCTGTGTAATGTGCAATTGTTTCTATTTCATTTAAGTCAACATTTAGGGCTGTCTGGATTAGCTTTTCACCATATCCTGTAACTCCACTAAACCTTAATGTTGCTTTTTCTGGAAGTTCTTTATATAATTTTTTAAGCATATTCATAACACTTTTTAGTGGATTTCCTTCATTACTTCCATATAAAGAATATAATAGATTTCCTTCATTATCAATTAATACAAGTTTTGTTGTTGTTGAACCTGCATCTATTCCCAAGAAACAATCTCCTTCAAAGCCATTTAATTCTTTTTTTGTAACTTTATCTTTATCATGTCTCTCTTTAAATATATTGTATTCAGCTTCATCTTTAAATAAAGGATCTAAAGGCTGAGTAGTATTATCATGAGATTTTTTTAAATCTTCTATTTTTTTAGCTAATTCATCAGGAGTGATTTCTTTTGAAGAAATAGAATCTAAAGCTGCTCCTTTTGCAACTAAAAGATGAGCTTCTTCAGGAACTATTATTTCATCATCTTTTAAATTTAAAGTTTCAATAAATCTAGTACGTAATTCAGGTATATAAGTTAAAGGACCCCCTAAGAAAGCAACATTTCCTCTAATTGGTCTACCACAGGCTAAACCGCTTATTGTTTGATTAACAACTGCTTGTAAAATTGAAGCAGCAATATCTTCTTTTGCAGCACCTTCATTTATTAAAGGCTGTACATCAGTTTTTGCAAAAACACCACAACGAGATGCTATAGGATAAATTGTCTTATAGTTTTTTGCAAGTTCATTTAATCCATTTGTATCTGTATGTAATAAAGATGCCATTTGATCTAAGAAGGCCCCAGTACCACCGGCACAAGTACCGTTCATACGTTGTTCTATAGATTGGTCAAAATAAATTATTTTTGCATCTTCACCGCCAAGTTCTATTACAACATCTGTTTTAGGAATATATTTTTCAACAGCTCTTTTACAAGAAACAACTTCTTGAATAAAATCTACACCTAAAAATTTTGCAGCAGACATTGCACCAGAACCAGTAAGGGCAATAGTAAATGTATTAGATGGATATTTTAATAATAATTCTTCCAATACTTTACATACAGTATTTTTAGTATCTGAAAAATGTCTTTGATAATCTTTATATATTGTATTTGTATTTTTATCCATGACAATAATTTTAACTGTAGTAGAACCTACATCTAGGCCAACATGTAATATTTCGTTCATGATAAAATCTCCTTTTTTAATATATTATATTTTAGTTATAATTTATACTTTTAACACCCTTAATTTTATACGGAAAAAGGCATTTTGTCAAATGGAAAATTCTTGAAATATATTCTTGCATAAATCTAATTAAAAAAACATAAAAGCAAACATTTAAACAAAAGTAAATGAATAATTTGGACAAACAAATAATATTATTGATAGTAAATACTATATAAAGGAGGAAAAATTGTGAAAAATAAGAAAATTGTTATTATTTTTACTAGTTTGCTAATTGTTATATTGATAGGAGGATATTTTGTAATAAAATATGTAAAAGGCAAAAAGGAAGAAGAAAATATAACAGAAGAATACATACCTCAAGAAGAAATATCAGAAGAACAATTAAGACAAACAATTGTAAGTTTATATTTTGAATCAAAAGAAACAAAAGAGTTAACACCTGAAGCAAGATTAGTAGATATTAAAGAGATAATAAATAATCCATATGACAAATTAGTACAATTATTAATAGAAGGACCAAAGAATGATAAAAATGAAAGAATTATTCCAGAAAATACGAAAATTAATAAAAGTTATATGGATGATGATTGTGTAGTTTTAGATTTTTCAGAAGAAATTTTAAATTATAATAAAGATGATAAAAATTTAAAAAATAATTTAATTAATAGTTTGGTAAACACTTTAACTCAATTAACAGAAGTAAATAAAGTTAAAATATTAATTAATGGTAATGAAACTGAAGATTTTAATGAAGCCTATACAACTAATAAGCAATTATAAATATAATAACTAAAATGTTTTTGAAAGCTAGTAAGATACTAGCTTTTTAAAATGCAAAAGTTGAAAAAAACTTCAAATATGGTATAATTAAGGTGTGAAAGTAAAATATAAAAATTCTAAATATTTCTTTCTTATAATACAACAAAGGAGGAAGTGACATAAACTAGCAAAGTTGCATACAAACTAATGAAAGTAGAAACATAAATAATATTAACCAATCAGGAGATGGAAGGTAGATTTATTTAAGTAACTTATATATTTTTATGAATCGTTTTAAATCCTTTAAATTATTTAAAAAGTATTCTACATCGCTTAAAGACTGAATAGTATTTTTCTTATAAGTACTAAAAGATTTTTTTGAAGGTGTTTTTTTATCACCTCTTTTGTTTTTGCCTGAAAGCATAATAACACCTCTATTTTGCTTTTTTAGTAAATTTATTATATAATATGTAAAGCAATAAAAAATGTTTAAATTTTGTAGAGGAAAATATGAAAATAGAATTAAAAGAAAATGAAAGAATAGATGATTTAGAATATAAAGGTTTAAAAATAATACAAGATGAAGAAGGGTTTTGCTTTGGGATAGATAGTGTTCTTTTATCTGATTTTGCAAAAGGCATAAAAAAAGGAACAAAAGTAATAGATTTAGGAACAGGAACAGGAATTATTCCAATTCTTTTATGTGGTAAAACAGATTTGGAAAAAGTAATAGGGGTAGAAATACAAGAAGAAGTTGCGGACATGGCAAAAAGAAGTAGTAAATTAAATAATTTAGAAGATAAATTTGAAGTTGTAAATGAAAATATTTTAAATTTAAAAAATATTTTTAAAAATCAAAGTTTTGATGTTATTGTTTCTAATCCACCATATAAAAAGAAAAACACAGGAGTAATAAATGAAAACACTAAAAAAATAATTTCTAGACATGAAATAACTGCTAATTTAGAAGATTTTATAAAGGTAGCTAAAGATCTATTAAAAGATAAAGGCGAATTCTATATGGTTCATAGGCCAGAAAGATTGGTAGATATTTTAAGTTTAATGAGACAAAATAAAATAGAACCAAAAGTGCTAAGAATGGTGTATTCAAATGAATATAAAGAACCTAAATTAGTTTTGATAAAAGGAATAAAGAATGCAAGACCATTTTTAAAAGTAGAAAAAAATTTATATATCTATGATAAAGATGGAAATTATACAAATGAAATTTTAAAAATTTATAATAAAATATAGGAGATAAGCATATGGAAGAAAATGAAAAGGGAATATTATATATAGTTGCAACACCTATTGGTAACTTGGAAGATATAACATTGAGAGCTATAAGAATATTAAAGGAAGCGGATTTAATAGCAGCCGAAGATACTAGACATACTTTGAAGTTATTAAATCATTTAAATATATCTAAGCCTATGATTAGTTATCACAGGCATAATGAAGAAGTAAGAGTAGATACTTTAATAAAAGAACTAAAAGAAGGAAAAAATATTGCATTAGTTTCAGATGCAGGAACGCCTGGTATTTGTGATCCAGGAGAAGAAATAATTAAAAAATGTATAGAAGAAAATATAAAGATAGTTCCAATTCCAGGAGCTTGTGCAATGATAAATGCATTAATTGTTTCAGGAATAGATACTAGTGAATTCACTTTTTTTGGATTTTTACCATTAAATAAAAAAACAAGAAAAATTAAACTAGAAGAAATAAAAAATTCAAATAAAACAATTATTTTATATGAAGCACCACATAAATTAAAAACCACATTAAATGATTTAAATGAAATATTGGATGAAAGAAAAATAGTTTTAGCAAGAGAAATAACAAAAATTCATGAAGAATACATTAGAGGAAGTGTAAAAGAATTATTAGAATTAGTAGATAATTTAAAAGGTGAAATGATAATAATTATAGAAAAAAATAATATTGAAAAAGAAAACGATTTAAATAATTTATCATTGGAAGAACACTACAAATTTTATGAAAATCAAGGATTAGAAAAAAAAGAAATAATTAAGAAAATTGCAAAAGATAGAAATGTAAATAAAAATGAAATTTATAAAAAGTTTATAGATTAAAATAAAATCCCCTTTATATAGGGGATTTTAACTATTTACTTGGCATTGAATCGCTAATTTTTTTTGAACAATTTTCACAAATTAATTTATTCTTGTATTCTATTAAATTTTTAGTACCTCCGCAGAAGATACAATTTGGTTCAAATTTTTTTAGTACAATAGAAGAACCATCCACAAATATTTCTATTGGATCTTTTTCTACTATATTAAATTGATTTCTTATTTCTATTGGAATAACAACTCTTCCAAGTTCATCCATTCTTCTTACTATTCCAGTTGATTTCATAATTCTTTCCCCCTTAAAAGTTATAATTCAATCCTATCTATAGACATATAATATCACATTTTAAAATACAGGTCAATTATAATTGTAATAAAATTTAATATCTAGAATAAAATTGTGTTGGTGATTAGTTTGTTAAATATAGTTTGGCCAGTTTTTATAATAATATCATTTTCTTTTGCTATATTTTCTGGTAATTTAGAAAATTTGAATTCATCTATTTTTAGAAGTACTACAGATGCAATTGAATTATCAATAAATTTATTAGGAACAATTTGCCTTTGGAATGGAATAATGAACATTGCTAGTAGTACAAAATTAATAGATACTATAAGCGATTTTTTGAAACCAATAATAAAATTTTTATTTCCAGAATTAAAAAATAATTTAAAAATACAAAAAGAAATATCTATGAATATGGTTGCAAATATTTTAGGATTAGGAAATGCATCAACACCATTGGGATTAAAAGCAATGAATTCTATGCAAAAAGAAAATAAAGATAAAGAAAAATTAACAGATTCAATGATGATGTTCATTGTTATAAATACGGCTTCTATTCAGATAATACCTACAACTGTTATTGCTATTAGGAATTCTTTAGATTCTAGTAATCCAACAGAAATTGTTTTTCCTGTTTGGATAGCTACTATTTTTGCTGCTATAACAGGAGTGATAGTAACTAAAATTCTTATTAAAATTACTAATAGGGGAGTTACAAAATGAAGATAATTAGTTTTATTTCTAATTTAGCAATGCCATTAATTATTTTGCTAATTGTCACTTATGGAGTAAAAGAAAGAAAAAATGTATTTGATGTATTTCTAGATGGAGCAAAAGAAGGAATTGAAACTACATTTAAAATATTTCCGACATTAATTGGACTATTTGTTGCAATTGGAGCTTTAAGAAGTTCTGGAATTTTAGATATGATAATTCATATTGTAAATCCTTTTCTTAATTTTATACATTTTCCAAGTGAATTAATGCCACTTGCTATTCTAAGACCTATTTCGGGAAGTAGCTCTATTGCAGTTGCCACAGATATTATGAAAAATTTTGGAGTAGATAGCTCTATAGGAAAAATGGCTTCTACAATTATGGGTTCAACAGAAACTACTATTTATACAATTGCAATTTATACAAGCTGTATAAAAGTAAAAAAAACAAGATATATACTACTTGCAGCTCTATGTGCTGATGTAGTAGGAATAATTACAAGTGTATTAGTTTATAAATTTATTTTCTGATTTATTGACAAATATTTACAATCAATATATAATATGAGAAAATTTTGTCAAAGAAAGGTTTTTACCAATGATGGAAATCATATTATTTATTTTAGTTTTTATTTTAGTCAGAAAAATTGTAATTGAAATATTATCAAGCAAATTATTAAAAGAAATAGAAAAAATAGATATAAAAAAATAAAACTTATCAATTATCTATGATAAGTTTCATTATTTTGTATTTTAAAAGCTCTAAATATTTGTTCTAATAAGAATACTCTTATTAATTGGTGAGGAAAAGTCATTTTTGAAAAACATATTTTTAAGTTGCATAAATTTAATAAATCATTTGTTAAGCCCAATGAACCGCCAATTATAAAAGTAACATTACTATTTTGCATCGAAATATCTTCTATTTTTTTAGAAAAATCTTCAGAAGTAAACTCTTTACCTTTTAGATCAAGAGCAATTATAAAAGAATCTTTTTTTATATGATTTATAATATTATTGCATTCTTTTTCTTTTATTGCTTGCTCTAAGCTAGGATATAATTTATCAGGAATTTTTTCATCAGGAAGTTCAGTAATAAAAAGTTTGCAATATTTTGATAATCTTTTACTATATTCATCTATAGCATCTTTTAAATATTTTTCTTTAATTTTTCCAATACAAATGATATTAATATTTAACATATATCCTCCTTTTAAAAAACCAATCTAGTAAAAAACTAAATTGGAATTATAATTTGATTAATTTACTATGAGCATCTCTTGATGCAACACTAATTGATAAACTATTTTCATCATAATTATTTGATATTAGTTCATCTATAACTGTCTGATAAGCAAGCTCTGGGAAATTACTTTCTTTACTTAAATGACCTAACATTGCTGTTTTTAATCCTGATTTTAATAAATGTGAAATAGTTTTTCCGGCTATTTCATTTGGTAAGTGACCTGTAGGACCAGCTATTCTAGATTTTAATGAGAAAGGATATGGAGAAGCTTTAAGAACTTCTGGATCATAATTTGATTCTAACATAATAAATAAACTTTCTTCTAGGTTTTTTAATATATCATTTGTCATATGACCAATATCTGTTGCAATACTCAATTTTTTATTATCACTCAAAATATTAAATCCACATGGATCTGCAGCATCGTGAGGAATAGAAAAAGGGTGAATTTTTAAATCCCCAATTTCAAAATTCTCATTTATATTAAATATTTTAATATTTTTACTTGACATTTTATCTCTTTGTTTAGGCATGGCATCTAATGTTTTTTGATTTACAAATACAGGTAAATCAAATTTTTTAGATAAAGTACCTAATCCTTGAATGTGATCAGTGTGTTCATGTGTTACCAAAATTCCATCAATAGAAGATGGATCAATATTTATATCTTGCAGCGCATTTTCAATTTTCTTACAGCTGACACCAGCATCAACTAATAATTTTATATTTTCAGTTTCAACAAAAAGACTATTCCCACTACTTCCACTATATAAACTACAAAAATTTAGCATAATTTTTTCTTCTTTCTTTGGTTCTAATTTCTATTCATTTATTCTTTCAATTTTTGCTCCAAGTTTTCTGAACTTTTCTTCAATATTTTCATATCCTCTATCGATATGTTCTAAATTGTATATTTCAGTTGTTCCTTCAGCAGCAGTTCCTGCTATTACAAGTGCAGCACCTGCTCTTAAATCTGTAGAATATACAGGAGCACCATATAATTTTTTTACACCTTCAAAAAAAGCTTTTTGGCCTTGAGCCGTAATTTGAGCTCCCATTTTATTTAATTCAGCAGTATATTGGAATCTAGAATCCCAAATACTTTCTGTTATTGTACTAGTTCCATTTGCCAAAGATAATACAACTCCCATTTGAGGTTGTAAATCTGTAGGAAATCCAGGATGAGGTAAAGTTTTAATATTTGCTTTATTTGGTCTTTTAGTGCACCAAACTCTTATTGCATCACCTGTGCACGCTACATTTCCTCCAACTTCAATAATTTTTGCTGTAATTGAATCTAAATGTTCAGGGATACAATTTTTTAAAGTTATATCTCCACGGGTAGCAATACCTGCAAGCATAAATGTACCTGCTTCAATTTGATCAGGAACAACAGAATATGTAGCATTTCCAGATAATTTTTCTACACCATTTATCTTAATTACATCTGTTCCAGCCCCTCTGATATCTGCTCCCATTGTATTTAAAAAGTTTGCAACATCAACAATGTGAGGCTCTTTTGCAGCATTATCAATAATTGTAGTTCCTTTTGCTAAAACGCTTGCAAGCATTACATTAATTGTCGCTCCAACAGACACAATATCCATATAAATAGGAGATCCTTTTAATTTTTTGCATTTTGCATAAATAGTGCCTTTTTCAACTGTAACATTTGCTCCTAGTGATTCAAAGCCTTTTATATGTTGATCAATAGGTCTTGCTCCTAATTTACAACCACCAGGCATACCAACTTCTATTTCACCCATTCTTCCAAGCATAGCTCCTATTATGTAGTAAGATGCTCTAAATTTACTAGTTAAGTCTAAAGGAGCTTTTGTAGTTGTAATATTAGTTGTATCAATAGTAATACTATTTTTATTGTTCCAAGTTATTTTTGCTCCTAATTTTTCTAATATTTCACAAGATATTTTTATATCACTTATATTAGGTAAGTTTTCAATTGTACATATACCATCTATTAAAAGGGTTGCAGGTAGAATTGCTACCGCTGCATTTTTTGCACCATTTATTACTACTTCACCTTTTAAAGGAGTTGGTCCTGTAACTACTAATTTTTCCAAATAAATTACCCCCATAAATATAGTTTAAATTTAATTTAACTCTATTTTCAAAATAAAATAGAGTGTAAATACACTCTATTAATAATTAATATAACATAAAGTTTAAACTATTGCAACTATTTTTTTGCTGTGGTTAAACCATTCTGGTTAAAGAATTCTAATAATTTAAATTTAAATTTAATACTTGAGTCAGAATTGTCGGAAACTAATGCAAATTCTTCTTCAGACATATTATTTTTTAAATATTTTTTTGACTCTTCAGGAACAATCCCTGAAGATATATCTACAAAACAAAGAGGAGGAAACATTACGCACCACCAATTTTGGCCTTTAGCATCTCCAATTTCCACTTTTAATGCATCATAAAAACCTGCAGGTAGAGAAATATCACCATAATTTTTAGTTGGAAAATCAAAATTTCCAATTTCTATATTAACGTTATAATTAAAACCTTCATCTGTTATTCTTTTTAAGGCAATTTGCTTAAAAGTATCTTTATAAAGAGTTACTAATTCAATTGCTTCTTCTTTTGACTTACAATCTTTACAAATAGTATTCATATACTTAATTAAATCATCGCGAACCTTATATTTTAAATCTTGATCTTCTTTACTATCACTATTTGCTATAACATGTAATCTAAAAACTGTATTAGAAATGTTGTTAGAAATATTTGATGCATAGGATAAAGCACAAATAGAAGTATATATAAAAAGTAAAAAAGAAAGAATTATTATCATTTTTACTTTGGGATTTTTAAATAAATTTAATATTTTTTTCATAAGTTACCTCCAAAAAACTTTTTTACTAAAATATTCTTTGATTTAATTATTACCAATTTTGAAAGAATTTATACAAATCACGAAAAATGTCGATGAATTTTATTTGAAATATTATTGACATATTTGTAAAGAAATGGTAAAATTTACCAGTCGATAATAGAAGGCAAATTCGAGAATCCGTATGATTTAATAAATTTGAAGGGAATGAAATTAAATGAATTCAAACCAAAAAACAAAAGAAAAATTATGCACTTTTTATACAAGTGATTATCATTTTGAAATGATAAGTTTACCTTATATTGATAAAAACATAGAACAAAATAAAAAAATATTTATCTTAACAGAAAATAATTTAGAAGATACAGTAAATAAATTAATATCAAATATAAATTTAAAAGAGGAAAAGAAAAATAAAATATTAAATTTAAATTGGAATAATGATAATATAAATAAACTAGAAGAAATAAATGAAAATATAAAAAATAAAGAAGATGTAATAATTTTTATAAAAGGAAGAGAAAAATATATAGAAGACACAAATAAAAATTTAGAAAAATATTTAATTAATGATAATAAAATTCAAATAATAGATTGCTATGATTTCGAAGAAATATCAGACAAAATAGATAAAGTAGTAAAAAATTATTACGAAATATTAAATACAAAAGGAGAAAAAATATAAACTAAAATATGATAATATTAGTTTACAATAGATATGTCACACTAAAAAATAAAAAGGAAATACCAAAT
>CAMKEH010000011.1 GCA_946411515.1 uncultured Clostridium sp. | reverse complement strand
AGCTGAGGCAGAAAACTTTTCTAGTTTTCCACCCCAACTATTGACATAGAGTCCTTTTTCTTTATATGTAAAAAATCTAGGCAGTTGGCAGACTACCTAGATTTGGACTATTTTCTAGTCATTGTTATTCTGGGGATCATTATTATTAATACTTAATAGTAGTAAAACAATTAATTGCCAGATTAAGTCAAAAGATGACGTTTTTATGTACCTCCTTTCCAAAAATTTCCTTAATGAAAAGGATGTGCCTATTATACAACTATTTACAATATTTTACAATAATTTTTAGTATATTTTTCCTTATTTATATTAAAAAAATTGCAAATTATTCCAGAAGAAATTATTAACTAAAAAATTCTTAATTAAAGAATTAATTGAAAAATAAAAAAGATATTTACAAAAAGATCAATTTAATATAAAATACATATAACAAAAGAAAAAGTGGAGGAAATAAAATATGAGAAACGATGAGAACCTTATAGTTCTAAGAGAGAGAGAGAGAGAGAGCAGTAATCTAAAAAACACAAAAGGTGTAACGCTAATTGCATTAGTAATAACTATAATTGTATTATTAATATTAGCAGGAGTAACCATCCAAACATTAACAGGAGATAATGGATTGTTACAAAAAGCTCAAACTGCTAAAGAAGAAAACGAAAAAGCAAAAGAACTAGAATTAATAAAGCTAGCAGTAGCTTCTGCAAAATTAGCAGGAAAAGGAACTATAACTAAAGATAATTTAGAGAGTGAATTAAAATCTAACTTTGGTGCCAACAAAGAAGTTTTTGAAAATAATACATTTTTTTATTGCAATGGATATAGAATTTATAAAGATGGAAAAGTCGAAGAAGGGAATCTTTTGCCAGATGAATATCAACAAGTAGAATATATAGAAAGTACAGGAACGCAGTGGATTGATACAAATCAGAAATTGCCTTTTTCAATTAATATACTAGCAAAATTAACATCAACAGATAACATAGAAACATTAATAGGTTGCCAAAATTCAGGAATGCCATGGATAGCCTCATATATCAGAACAGGTAAATGGGGGAATTTTAATTTTTTAAGTGGTACACCTATTCAATTCAATAGCGATGACAATATTCACCGTTATATAGCACATTTTCATAAAAACAACGCAATTATTAATATAGATGATGAACCATATGGAAATGTTATTATTGAAAATGATTATTTACCTTATACCATGTATTTTTTTGCTATGAATGCTGGAGGACAACCTACTGCTTTTTCAAATCATTTTCAAATATATGAGTGTAAAATATATTCAGATTCTGAAAACACAAATTTAATTAGAAACTTCATTCCGTGTAAATCTACTACAACTGTTACAAACGCAGATGGTAATCAAGTTCCGGCAAACACAAAAGGAATGTATGATACAGTTGAAGGAAAGTTTTATACAAATCAAGGAACAGGAGAATTTATAGCAGGGCCAGAAGTGTAAAAATTAAATAATAAGAATTAATCTTCAAATTAAAGCATAGAATTAAAGTAGCTTTAGTTTGGAGGTTTTTTTATGTTCTTTGTATTAAATAAGCAAAAAATGTATACATACATAATATCTGCAGTAATGGTATTGTTTCTATTTTGTGCAGCAAGTACATTAAATGTTAATAATAATACTGTTGAGACATCAGCTGTAAGTTCAAAATTATTACCAATATATAATGTTGAAACAAATGAAAATAAAGTAGCTCTTACAATGAATTGTGCATGGAATGCAGATGATATAGATAAAATATTAGAAGCTTTAAAAAATAATAATGTAAAAATAACATTTTTCTTAGTTGGAGATTGGGTGGATAAATATCCACAGGCAGTAAAGAAAATAAGTGATGGTGGTCATGAAATAGGAACACATAGTAATACACATCCACATGTAAATAATCTTTCTTATGAAGAAAATGTAAAAGAAATAGAAGAAAGTAATAAAAGAATAGAAAAAATAACAGGAAGAAAAACTAATATATATAGGCCACCTTATGGGGAATATAATGATACTGTAATAAAAGCAGCTACAGATAAAGGATATTATCCTATTCAGTGGAGCCTAGATACATTAGATTATACAGGACTTACAGGGAAAGAAATGTGGAAGAGATTAGATGCAAAAATAAAAAAAGGAGATATAATTTTAACACATAATGGAACAGATCATACGCTAGACAGCTTAGATATGTTAATAAAAAATATAAAAGGTAAAGGATTAGAAATAGTTCCAATATCAGAATTAATATATAAAGATAATTACAAAATCGATAATAATGGAACTCAAATAAAAAATAAATAAAGTGCATATATTGTAAAATTAAGGAAATAATAAAAATAATAAATAAAGTAAATAAGGGGATAAGAAATGACTTTTATAGGAATTATTTCAGATAATAAAAGTTTTGATGAAATAAAGGAAAATATACAGTTAGAAAATATGAAATTAATTCATATAAATAATAAAAGTATAGATAATATAAAAAACATAACATTTGAAACTATAATAATAAATAAAGAATTAAAGAATTTAGAAGAAAAGATAAATGTAATTGAAAACATATGTAATAAATCAAAATATCTGATAATAAATACAGATATAAAGTTAGATTTAAATTTAGATAATAATAAAAAAATCAATATAATAACATATGGGTTAAATCAAAAAGCAACTGTAACAATATCTAGTATAACAGACAATAGCATACTTATAGATCTTCAAAGAAACATTAAAAATAAGTTTGGAGAAATGATAGAAGTAGGAGAAAAACAAGTAAAAACTAGTGAAACTTGCAATAAAAGAACATATGAAATATTAATAATTTATACAATATTAGCTATATATAATAAGCGCATAATTTTAAAAATATAGGAAAATTCTAACTTTTTTGAATAAATTTAACTTTTTATGTAGACAAAACCAGGAAAATGTTGTATAATAAGAAGTGTAGAAAATTTGCTAAAGGAAAAAATACAATAGATTAAAAAATAGGGAGGAAAAGAAATTGGATACAAATTATTTAGAAAACAACTATTTAACATTAGTTGGTAAAGTTACAGGAGATAAAAAATTTAGTCATGAAATATATGGTGAAAGCTTTTATGTATTTAACTTAGAAATACCTCGTTTAAGTGGTAATAGTGATATTATACCAATTACAGTTTCAGAAAGACTAATAAAAGAAGATACATTAATTGAAGGAAAAAAATTGTTAGTAAAGGGTCAATTTAGATCATACAATAGTTATGAAAATGAAAAGAACAGATTAATATTAACAGTTTTCGCAAAGGACTTATTAGAAGTTGAAGATGTAGAAGAAGATGAAGAAAATGAAATGGCAAAAAAAGATACAATAACAAACGAAGTTGTATTAATAGGGTACATCTGTAAGAAACCTATTTACAGACAAACACCATTTGGAAGAGAAATATCAGACATATTGCTTGCTGTAAATAGAGCTTATAACAAATCAGACTACATTCCATGTATAGCTTGGGGAAGAAATGCTAGATTTTGTCAAAATCTAGAAGTAGGAAGCCAAGTGAAAATAGTTGGAAGAGTACAATCTAGAACTTACGAAAAGAAACATGAAGATGGAACAATTGAAAACAGAGTTGCATATGAAGTTTCAGTAGGAAGTCTAGAAGTAATAGAAGAAAAACATGATGAAAGTGAAGATGAAAATAAAGAAGCTGTTTAAAATATAGATAAATAGTATAAAAAGTTTCAAGAGTATAACCTTTTGAAACTTTTTTGAAGTTTATATTTTGTAATATTAAGGATAGAAAAAGTTGTTGCTAAATATATATTATTGATATATAATTATTATGAAAATAAAAGCGTAAGGGGAAGTAATATGAGTAATTCTAATTATAATAATCAAAATGTACTATTAAAAATAAAAAGAGATTTTCCAACTTTTGATGAAGGAGAAATCTTGGAATATGTAAAAAATATAATTCCTAATATACATTATTTTTTAAGTTATGAAAATGAAGAGAAACTAGAAAAATACTGTAAAAAAGAATGCATAAAAAATATCATACAAAATAAAGATTTATATAGAATATCAGATGATATCGATAATGTTAGAGTAGGATATGCAGATTTAAGAGATTATAGTGAAAAAGATGATAAGTTTTATATTAAAGTCTATACATCTGTTTTCTTTTATGATGATGCAGATAATAATCAAAATGTGATTTTTGAATATGATAAATATTGGAATGACATTTGGACAATTACACTAGAAGTTATTAATAATAAAAATATAGCAAATAAATGTCCTAGCTGCGGGGCTTTGATGGATTATAATGATTCAAAGCATATGTTTACTTGTAATTATTGTAGAAATAACTTATATTTTTCAAGAATTAATTGGAAAATAGTTGATATAGCGGTAAATGAAATAAATTATAAATAAAATATTATACAGGAGAATATGAAATGGATAAAAATAAAAACAAAAATAAAAAAATAAGCACTGGAATAAAATTTACAATTATAGCAATTGTTTTAATTGCTGTTTTCTGTGTTGCGCTTACTCCAATAACACTTCAAAATGACACATATTATACAATAAAAGTAGGAGAGCATATTGTACAAGAAGGAATAGATATGCAAGATCCATTTTCTTGGCATGAAGACTTAGCATATACTTATCCGCATTGGGGATATGATGTTGCAACATATTTTATATATAATATGTTTGGAATGACAGGAATATATGTAACAACTTGTATTTTAGCAGTAATATTGGGAATTACAATTTATGCTGTAAATACAAAACTTGTAAAAAATAAACTAATATCTTTTATAATGGCAGTAGGAGTAATGTATTTGATAAGAGGTTATATAGCAGCAAGGGCTCAACTTGTAACTTTTATACTATTTGCATTAACAATATTTTTTATAGAAAAGTTTTTAGAAACAAAACAAAAAAGATATGCTATAGGATTAATAATAATACCAATAATAATTGCAAATATACATGTAGCAGTATTTCCATTTTACTTTGTACTTTACTTGCCTTATATTGCAGAATATATTATTGCAAGTTTTTCAGAAACAATTATTTATAGAAAAACAAGTATTAAACAGTTAAATAGAAAGATAAAGAAATTATCTAAAGAAAATGGAAATGAAGAAAAAATAAAGAAACTAAAAGATGAATTATCTAAATTAGAAGAAAAAGTAGATAAAATAAAAATAAAAAGAAGTAAAGAATTGCAAAATCCATATAAAATAAAATTAACAAAAAATGACAATGTAAAATGGTTAATTTTAATAATGATAATTTGTTTATTTACAGGATTATTGACACCTCTTGGAACTACACCTTATACTTATCTTGTGAAAACAATGGAAGGAAACACTACTCAAAACATAAATGAACATTTACCAATGACACTTTCAGGAGAAAAAGAAGTATGTTGTGTATTAATAGGCTTTTTAGCAATAATGATATTTACTAAAGCCAAAATAAGACTTTGTGATTTATTTATGATAAGTGGGTTGTTATATTTAATGATAGCTTCTAGAAGACAAGTGACAATGTTTATGATAATAGGTTCAATTATATTAAATAGACTTTTAGTAGATTTAATTAGTAGATATACAAAAGTAAAACTAGAAAATGTAGAAAAGGAATTGACAACTATAATAGGAACATTAATAATTACAATTTTAATGATTGTTTGGTGTTATTTCATAATAAAACCTAAAATAAACGATAATTATATTGATGAATCAACATATCCAGTAGGGGCAAGCAATTATATATTAGAAAATATAGATTTATCTAAAGCTAAATTTTATAATGAATATAATTATGGAAGTTACCTATTATTTAGAGGAATACCAGTATTTATAGATTCAAGAGCAGATCTATATGCTCCAGAATTTAGTGGCAAAGAAGAAGATATTTTTATGGATTTTATAAATACATCTGGCATTGGAAATTTTTATGGAGATACTTTTGAAAAGTATGGAATAACTCATGTAATTACTTATAAAAATTCAAAAGTAAGTATGATAATTGATAAGACCGAGAAAAATAAATATAAAGAATTATATAGAGATAAATATTTTGTAGTGTATGAAATATTAAAATAGAAGGAACTAAGTTATGAAACAAATTATTGTAGATAAAGAAAATATTAATAAAAGAATAGATGCATATTTAGCAATAAAAAGTAAAGATCTTTCTAGAGTTGCTATTCAAAGATTAATTAGTGAAGAAAAAATTTTGGTGAATAACAAAAAAACTAAATCTTCTTATAAAGTTCAAGAAGGAGATTTAATTACTTTAGAAGAAGAAAAACCAAAAGAAGTAGATTTAAAAGCACAAGATATACCAATTGAAATTATTTATGAAGATAATGATATTATTGTTGTAAATAAACCAAAAGGAATGGTTGTACATCCAGCAAATGGTAATCCGGATGGAACATTAGTAAATGCTATAATGGCAATATGTAAAGGCAGTTTATCAGGTATAGGGGGAGAATTAAGACCTGGAATAGTCCATAGATTAGATAAAGATACATCAGGAATATTGATAGTTGCAAAAAATGATAAAGCACATATAGTTTTAAGTAATCAAATAAAAAATCATGAAGTACAAAAAACGTATATTGCTTTAGTTAGGGGAATTGTAAAAGAAAATGAAGCAACAATTAATATGCCTATAGGAAGAAGTAATAAAGACAGAAAGAAAATGGATGTAGTAAAAACAGGAAAAGATGCAATAACTCATTTTAAAGTATTAGAGAGATATCACAAACACAATTGTACATTACTAGAAGTAAGAATTGAAACAGGAAGAACACATCAAATAAGAGTTCATCTATCACACATAGGATATCCTGTAGTTGGAGATGAAGTATATTCTAGTGGTAAAAATGAATGGAATATTAAAGGACAAGCTTTGCATGCAAAAAGTTTGAAATTTAAACATCCAATAACAAAAAAAGAAATGTTTTTAGAAGCCAGACTTCCTAAATATTTTGAAAATGTTATACATGATTTAGAATCGGATAAATAATAGAGGAGAAAAGGATATATGGAAGAAAAAGTTAGACTCCAAAAGTATTTGGCAGAAGCGGGAGTAGCATCCAGAAGAAAAGCAGAAGAATTAATCTTGCAAGGTAAAGTAAGTGTTAATGGTAAAATTATAACAGAACTTGGAACTAAAATTATTCCTAATATAGATGAAGTTATTTATGAAGGAAAAGAAATAAAAGTACAGGAAGAATATGTTTATATAGTACTAAATAAACCAATTGGATATGTAACAAGTGCAAAAGATCAGTTTGGTAGAGAAACAGTATTAGATTTAGTAAAAACAAATAAGAGATTAGTTCCAGTTGGAAGATTAGATATGTATACATCTGGAGCCTTAATACTTACAAATGACCGGTGATTTTGTATATAAAGTTACACACCCAAAACATGAAATAGAAAAGACATATACTGTTACAATAAAAGGAATAGTAAACAATGAAGAAATAGAAAAGCTAAGAATTGGAGTAAAAATTGATGATTATATAACAAAACCTGCAAAAGTTAAAATTTTAAAAACAGATGAAGAAAAAAATCAATCTAGGTTAGAAATTACAATACATGAAGGGAAAAATAGACAAGTAAGAAAAATGTGTGAAGCAATAAACCATAAAGTTTTAGCACTTCATAGAAGCAAAATAGCAGGGATAGGAGTGAAAGATATACCAGTTCGGTAAATGGAGATATTTAAGTGAAATAGAAGTAAAAAGAATTTTAAATTAATATAAAAATTTACAAATAATAATTGAAAAAATAATAATAAAAATATATAATAAAGAAAACTAACGATAAAAGGAGAAAAAATACTGATGAATAACGTAAGATTTGCACCTGAGGGGTGGAATAATGAAGTTACTAAAATAGATGAAAATAACATAGATAAATACATAGAAAATAGGGAAATCCTACAAGGAATAGTAAAAAAGTGTGATGATAATTATAACTTGTATGTAAATTTTGAAAATGGATTAAATGGTATAATACCAAGAGAAGAAGTTGAAGAAATAAATATACAAGAAAATGGTTTGCCAAAAGAAAATTTATGTGCTGGTAAAGTACATAAATTTGTCCAATTTAAAGTAAAAAACATTGATGATAATAAAAATTTAATATTATCTAGAAAAGAAGTGCAAAAAGAAGCTTTAAATTGGGTAAAAAATGATCTTCAAGTAGGAGAAAAAGTAACAGGGATAGTTAAAAATATAAAGCCTTATGGAGCTTTCATAGAAATTGGTGGAGGAATAGTAGGTCTTGCTTATATAGAAGATTTATCTGTTGCTAGAATAAAAACACCATATGAAAGGCTAAAAATTGGACAAAAAGTAGAAATTATGGTAAAATCAATCGACAGAAGTAATGGAAAAGTAATTTTATCATATAAAGAAATGTTTGGCTCATGGGAAGAAAATGTAAAACAATTTGAACCAGGTAAAAGAGTAAAAGGAAAAGTTAGAGAAACTGAAAAAAATAAAAATGGGATATTTATAGAACTTACGCCTAACCTAGTTGGAATGGCAGAATATGAAGAAGGGCTAGAATACGGACAAGATGTAGATGTCTATATTAAAAAAATTGATAAAGATAAGAAAAAGGTAAAATTATTAATAATTTAATAAATTTAGGGAGGAATAAAAAATGGTTGAAGATAATCAAATCAAAGCACAAGTATCACCTTTTGCAATTAGAGAAGGTGAAATAAAAACATTTGATGGAAAAGACGGTTATGTCTCAATGAATCAAATTGTACATAAAATAAATATAGGACATATAAATGAAATTCATTTTGCAATATTGGATTTAGTAAATGAATTTGAATTTATAACTTCAAGACAGCTATATCAAATGTTAGAGATAAAAGGAATAGATCCTAAATCTCAAGATAAATTAAATAATAAATTAGAGCAATTAGTAAAATCAAAAATTTTAACAAGATATTACTTTACTTCTGAAGAAGGAAAAGGAATATATAGAATTTACTGTTTAGAAAAGATGGGAAAATATTTATTAACTTCAAAAGAAGTAGAATGTAAATGGCAACCATCAGATAATACTAAACCAGTTGCTATGATTAAGAAAAGATTAGCAGGAAACCAAACTATAATTGCATATTTAAGAAAAGTTAAAGCCTTTGATAGTTATGTTGTAAAACCACAAATTACTGCTAAAATGTTAGGAAAAACATTTAAAGCAACAGGTTCTGTGAAATTAACTAAAAACAATAAATCAATTCAATTTGTTTTTGAAGCAGTTAGAAGAGAAGATGAGTGGGAGAAAAAATTAGTAGATAGAATGACATTATATAAAGACTTTTATGAGAACTTTTTACCTGGAGATTCAGGATTTTCAGGAATGCCACAATTAATACTAATTTGTGAAGATGAAAAACATATGGCAGAATGCTTTAAAGAGATAGTAACAAATAAAGTTTATATTCCACAGATAAAACTATATTTTTCAACTGATTTAAGACAAAATGAAGAAACGTTAGAAAATACATTAGTAGAATTTGTATTAGTAGATGGAAAATACAAAAAAGAAAATGTAGAATTAAAATTATTAGGAATGTAAATTAAAACAAAAGAAAAGGAGACAATTAAAAATGCTTAAAACTGTAGGTATAATACACATCAGTAATTTAGTAGAAGAAAAAACCAAGCATTTTTATGCTATATTTGTGATATATGAGAGATAGATTAAATTCTACCTCTCTTTTTGTTGTTTAGGAGGATTAAAATAAAATGAAAAAGCAAAGAGGAATAACAATTATTGCATTAACCATAATTATTATAGTAATTTTAATATTGGCTGGAGTAACAATTATAACATTAATAGGTGGCAATAGGCAATTACAAAAAGCTCAAAGTAATGGAGAGCAAGCAAAAGTAGTAGAAATTGAAGAAAAAATTAAATTAATTTATGAAGAATACCAAATATCAAAATATGGAGATAAAAATAAATCAGCAGGGGAATATTTAAAACAAGAATTAGAAAAAATTTATGGAGATAGAAATGTAGATATAATATCTCAAGAAGATTCAATTGTATTAAAAGTAATTGAAAATGGTGAAGCAAAATTTTATGAATACAATCCAAATACAGATATATCTAGAGAACTTAAAAAAGGTATAAATTATAATGGGAAAAAAATATCTGAAATAAGATCTGGTGATAATATTACCATTGTTACAGAAAACTTTAAAGTGTTTGGGATAAAAAATAAAAAAATAAAAGCTATGCCATATTATAATATTACATTGACAGACAATCCTGTACAAAGCAAGAATGCAGGTAAAACTACTTTTTCAACAAGACCTTATTGGTCAACAGATGAGAATGGGGAAGAAATAGAAAATTGGTCTGATAAAGCAGATGAAATAGATATGAGTGATCCTGATAATAATATTCAACAATATATAACAAAATATAAGGATACGTTAAAAAATTATGGTGCAGAAAAAATAGAGATAAGGGCAGCAAGACGAAGCGAATTTGATAAAGAATCATCAAATCCAGGATCTACAGGTTCTTTCTGGATTGCTTCATGCACTGGTAATTTAACACAATTATTTGTGACATGGGAGAGAGGTAATATTGGTGGTGCTAATTATTATGGCAAACGTGGTGTACGCCCAGTTATAGAAATACCAATGGAATAGATGCATATAAAATATGTAAATATAGAAGTAGAAATTATTTTGTTTTTCCTTAAGATTGTGAATAAATTATGTGATTCATGCATAAATTAATATAATGAATTGATAGCAGTGTTTGAGTGATAAGCATCAATTTATAATTAATTTTGATGGGAGATGTTATTATGACTAGCAAAGAAAAGCTGGAAAATTTAGTACGGCTTTTTCATGAGAAAAGAGTAGTAGAAAGAATTGCATTGTCTGGTGGAGACATATGTGTATTTAATTGGCAATGTGATATGTTTCAAGAAGAGCTAAAAAGTTTGAAAGAGGATAGCTTGCGCTATGGTTACATGATAAAAGAAGATGAATATTGGAAAATACCTGTTGAAGATGCTCTTCAGATCTCATTTATCTGTATCATGTCAAGAATTGACCACTTTAAGCTATTGGAAATCTATGAAGAACTTCCTGTTGCACTTCGAAAAGTAAAAGGAGAATGGTCTTCCTTAGCTGAAAAAATTGCTTACTACATAGGACCTATTGGTAATGGAGATAAAAACTTTGCTTTTTTAGATTGTTCTGTAGAAGAACTTTTGAAAATACTTTTTAAGTAAAACATATGCTCAAACACAAAAGAAAAGTAAAAGAAGGTATTAGGTAATTCCTAAAACCTTCTTTGCTTTTTCAACATCTTTTTGTGTTGCAGGTCTAATATCTTCTAATTCATATTTTAAACCAAGATTTTCCCATTTATATTTTCCCATATTGTGATATGGAAGAAGTTCTATTTTTTTTACTGTTTTTAAAGAAGAAATAAATTCTTTTAATTTTAATAAATCTTCTTTATTATCTGTAATTCCAGGTACTAAAACTTGTCTGATCCAAATGTCAATATTATTATCACTTAAATATTTTGCAAATTCCAATTCATATTTATTTGATTTTCCAACTAAATCTTTACACTTTTTATTATCGATATGTTTAATATCTAATAAAATTAAATCAGTAACAGATAAAACATTTTTTATATCATCTGTTATAGGAAACATCCCAGAAGTATCTATACAAGTATGGATATTTTCTTCTTTTAACTTAGTAAAAAGTTCATATATAAATTTTGCTTGTAAAAGAGGTTCTCCTCCTGTTATTGTTACTCCTCCATTAGGATAAATATAGTTTTTATATCTCATAATTTTATCAAATATTTCATCTAAAGATCTATAAGTTCCACCATTTATATTCCACGTATCTCTATTGTGACAATATTTACATTTAAGGTGGCATCCTTGAAGGAAAAGTACAAATCTTATACCAGGTCCATCAACAGTACCAAAAGATTCAACAGAATGAACTTTAGCATAATATCTTAAATCTTTTTTTTCCATGTATTGCTCCTATTATATTCTTTCATGAATTGTTCTATTTATTACATCTAATTGTTGCTCTTTTGTAAGTTTTGTAAAGTTAACAGCATATCCTGAAACTCTAATAGTTAATTGAGGATATTTTTCTGGATGTTTCATAGCATCTTCTAGAAGACTTCTATCAAATACGTTTACATTTATGTGATGCCCAGTTTGACTAAAATATCCATCTAACATATTTATTAAATTATTTACTCTATCTTCATCAGTTTTTCCAAGTGTACCTGGAGTAATAGAAAATGTATATGATATACCGGTCTTCTGCTGATTCAAATGGTAATTTTGCAACTGAATTCATAACAGCTAAAGCACCATTTTTGTCTCTTCCATGAAGTGGATTTGCACCAGGTCCAAATGGAGCTCCTTTTGGTCTTCCATCAGGAGTACTTCCTGTAGATTTACCATAAACAACATTTGATGTTATTGTAAGTATTGATAAAGTTTGTTTAGAATTTCTATAAGTTTGATGTCTTCTTAATTTTCTAATAAATGTTTCAACTACAGAAACTGCTATATCATCTACTCTTTTATCATCATTTCCAAATTGAGGATAATCTCCTTCTATTTTATAATCTATAGCTAAACCAGTCTTGTCTCTTATAACCTTTACTTTAGCATATTTAATAGCAGATAAGGAATCTGCAACTACAGAAAGTCCTGCAATACCACAAGCCATAGTTCTAAAAACGTCTTTGTCATGAAGAGCCATTTCTATAGCTTCATAACAATATTTGTCATGCATATAATGAATTATATTTAATGCTTTTATATAAATTCTTGCAACATAATCCATCATTTGATTGAATTTTTCCATAACTTCGTCATAATCTAAATATTCAGATGTAATAGGTTCAAATTTTGGAGTAATTTGGATTCCACTTAATTCATCTTTACCACCATTTATAGCATATAATAAAGTTTTTGCTAAGTTTGCTCTTGCACCAAAGAATTGCATTTGTTTTCCTATTTTCATAGGAGATACACAACAAGCTATTCCATAATCATCTCCAAGAGTTATTCTCATTAAATCATCATTTTCATATTGAATAGAAGATGTCTTTATAGATAACCCTGTTACATATTTTTTAAATCCTTCTGGTAATCTTGTAGACCAAAGAATTGTTAAATTTGGTTCAGGTGCTGGTCCTAAATTCTCTAGAGTGTGCAATACTCTAAAAGAATTCTTAGTAACAAGAGTTCTTCCATCTATACCCATACCACCAATACTCTCTGTTACCCAAACAGGATCACCACTAAATAATTCATTATATTCAGGAGTTCTTAAAAATCTTACTAGTCTTAATTTCATAACAAAGTGGTCTACTATTTCTTGAGCTTCTTCTTCTGTTAAAATTCCATTTTTTAAATCTCTTTCAAAATAAATATCTAAGAAAGTAGAAGTTCTACCTAAACTCATTGCAGCACCATCTTGTTGTTTGATTGCTCCTAAATATCCAAAATATAACCATTGAACAGCTTCTTTAGCATTTTTTGCAGGTTTTGAAATATCAAATCCATACATAGACGCCATTTGTTTTAAGTCATTTAAAGCTCTTATTTGATCAGTTACTTCTTCTCTTTGTCTAATTATTTCTTCTGTTATTTCATCAACAGAAAGAACTGTATCAAAATCTCTTTGTTTTTCTTCAATTAAGACATCTATACCATATAGAGCAATTCTTCTATAATCTCCAATAATTCTACCACGCCCATAACCATCAGGAAGACCTGTAATTAAATGAGATCTTCTAGCGTCTCTTATATCCATAGTATAAGCCGAATAAACACCGTCATTATGAGTTTTTCTGTATTTTGTGAATATTTCTTCAACAGCTTTATCAAGTTTTTTACCATAAGCATTACAAGCTTTTTCAACTATTCTTATACCACCAAATGGCATAATAGCTCTTCTTAATGGTTTATCTGTTTGAAGTCCAACTATTTCTTCTAAATCCTTATCAATATATCCAGCATCATGAGCAGTTATAGTAGATATTGTTTTAGTGTCTATATCTAAAATACCACCTTTTGATTCATGTTCTTTTTTGTAAAGTTTTAAAACCTTATTCCAAAGTTTATCAGTTTTTTCAGTAGTTCCTGCTAAAAAAGAACTGTCACCTTCATAAGGTGTGTAATTTCTTTGGATAAAATCCCTTACATTGATTTCTGAATTCCAATTACCATTTTTAAATCCATTCCATTCTTCAAATTGCATAATTTGCCTCCTAAATTTTATACTATAAATATTATTACCATTTTTGCCGCACATTATAATAACATAACAAAATATAATATACAATAAAAATTTTAAAAAATCTTTATCTATATTACAAATAAATTTCCAACATTTCTGTTGCAAAAGCAACAAAAAGCCAATACATTAGTATTGGCTTGAAAATAAAATTTTTATATAAATTATTCTTCTTCAGAATCTGACTCTGCAATTACTTGGGCAATGTTATAAATTAGTCTTTGTTTTTCTGGTGAGCAACTTTTAATTAGTTCTGCAAATTCTTTATCTAAATAATTTGTTGCTGTATTAGAAGCACCATTTAAAATATATCCTTCTGAAACATCTAATAATCCACATATTTGACTTAACCTTTTTAAATTAATATGAGAGTTACCTCTTTCTACTCTGCTTAAGAAAGCAACAGAAATATCAATTTTTTCTGCTAAAGCTTCTTGAGTTAAATTTTTTGCTAATCTTGCATTTTTTATTCTTTGACCTATTACACTATAATCTACAGCCATTCTAAAATCACCTTCCTTATTTTATATGCATATAATAGCATTTCATAGTTTAAATTTACAGAAACTAAAAATATATAGTTAACTTATAAGTTAACCAAAATAAGATTTTATACTATTTTTTTACAAATCTTTATTATGAATAACGAAAAAATAAGAAAAAGAGAGTAAAAAAGAGAAAAAAGTGGAAAAATTTAAAAAAGAAAGAAATAAATTAGATAAGAATTGACAAATTGCTCCAAAATATGTATACATAATTTGATTTTTGGAAGAATATATAGTATAATAAAGGATGGTCGCGTTTAAAAAACACTGGTAAAAAAGGAGAGTGAATATATATTTTAAACAAGAAAACAAAATACTATACAAAAGAAATTCTTAAATTTTTTACAATGGCAAGCATAGCATTTGGTTTTATAATGACAATAATTTTAATTAAATATAAACCAGTTTATAAGGTAAAAATATCTGGAGAAGAATTAGGTTATGTTAAAAATATAGAAGCATTTGAAGAAACAGTAAAAGAAAGTATAATAAGTTCAAATAGTAAAAATATAGATTCTATAAATATAACAGGAAATCCAGAATATGAGTTAAAACTTATAAATAGATACGAGGCCACAAATGAAGAAAAAGTTATAGAAAAAATAGAGGAAAATGTGGATATAACTTATAAATATTATGAAGTAGCATTAGAAAATACAAAAATTGAACAAGTAAATACACTTGAAGAAGCTCAAGAATTAGTAGAAAATATAAAAGAAGAAAAACAAGAAGATGTTGACTTAAGTATTGTAGAAAAATATACTCAAAATGAGGAAGAAGTTCAGACAAAAGAAATTGAAATTGCAAAAACTGAAGTCCAAGAAAAAATAGCTGAAGTTCAAAAACAAAAAGAAGTAGAAGAACAAGAAAAAAACAATCCATCTGTAAATGGTATAAAATTAGCAGTACTTCCGATAACAGGAACAATATCATCAAGATATGGAGTAAGTAGCCATTTACGAAAATCAACACATACAGGACTAGATATTGCAGCAGCATCCGGAACACCAATTAAAGTTGTTTCAAGTGGTACAGTTACATTTGCAAGTTACAATGGTTCATATGGTAACTTAGTAAAAGTAGATCATGGAAATGGTGTAGAGACTTGGTATGCACACACTAGTAAAATATATGTAACTGTTGGTCAAAAAGTAACAGCAGGAGATGTAATTGCTGCTGTTGGATCAACAGGTAATTCAACGGGACCACATTTACATTTAGAAATAAGAATTAATGGACAACACGTTAATCCACAAAATTATTTATATAACTAAAATTTAAGACTTTTCATATAATTTTATTATATGGGGGTCTTATTTTTTCTATATAAATTTTCTTGACAAAAAATACAAATAATATATAATAAAAAAGGTTATAATAAACTAAAGAAAATATGAAAGAAGGATGATAATATTATGTCAGATACAAATAATCAAGATGAAATAAAGATTGCTGAAATGATAGATAGCTTAGTTGAAAGAGCTAAGAAAGCATCAGAAGAATACTTAAAATTAGACCAAGAAACTGTGGACAATATTACAAAAGCAATGTCTATGGCAGGCTTAGAAAATCATATGAAGCTTGCAAAAATGGCAGTCGAAGAAACAGGAAGAGGAATCTATGAAGATAAAATAACAAAGAATATGTTTGCAACAGAGTATGTATATCATAGTATTAAATATGAAAAAACAGTAGGAGTAATTAGTAAAAATGATGAAGAAGGGTATGCAGAAATTGCAGAACCAGTAGGAATAATTGCAGGTGTTACACCTGTTACAAATCCAACTTCAACTACAATGTTTAAATCAATAATTGCAGCTAAAACTAGAAATGTTATTATATTTGGATTTCATCCATCAAGTCAAAAATGTAGCACAGAAGCGGCAAAGATTTTAAGAGATGCAGCAGTTAAAGCAGGAGCTCCAAAAGATTGTATATTATGGATAGAAGAACCAAGTATTACTGCAACAAGACTTCTTATGAATCATCCAGGAGTAAACTTGATTTTAGCAACTGGTGGAACAGGAATGGTTAAAGCAGCATATTCTTGTGGAAAACCAGCATTAGGAGTAGGGCCTGGAAATGTACCATGTTATATTGATAAAACTGCTAAATTAAGAACATCAGTAAATGATGTAGTGCTATCAAAGTCTTTTGATAATGGTATGATATGTGCATCTGAACAAGCTGTATTAGTTGATAAAGATATTTATCAAGAATTTGAAAAATTAATGAGAGAAAGCGGATGCTATTTTGTAAGTCCAGAAGAAAAACAAAAGCTGCAAGAGAGTATGTTTGAATACAGAGAAGATACAGGATATAAATTAAAATCACATATACCTGGACAATCTCCATATACAATTGCAAAAAATGCAGGATTTGAAGTACCAGAAGATACAAAAGTACTAGTTGTATATGAAGAAGGAATTGGAAGAGAATATCCATTTTCTAAAGAAAAACTAAGCCCAGTTTTAACATATTATATTGTTAATGATTCAAAAGAAGGAATTGAAAAGTCAGAGAAGTTGTTAGAGTTTGGAGGACTTGGACATTCAGCAGTAATACATTCTGAGGATAAAGAAACCATTCTTAAATTTTCTAAAACGATGAAAGCAGGAAGAATTATAGTGAATTCACCATCAACACATGGGGCGATAGGAGATATTTATAATACAAATATGCCATCACTAACTTTAGGATGTGGATCATTTGGTGGAAATTCAACAACAGCAAATGTTTCATCTGTAAATCTTATTAATATTAAAAGAACAAGTAAAAGGAGAGTTAATATGCAATGGTTTAAAGTTCCAGAAAAAATATATTTTGAAGCAGGTTCTATTAGCTACTTAGAAAAAATGCCAGATATAGAAAGAGCATTTATAGTAACTGATGAATCAATGGTGAAATTAGGGTATGTAGATAAGATATTATATCATCTAAGAAAAAGGCAAAAACATGTGCATTCAGAAATATTTAGTGAAGTAGAATCAGATCCATCTTTTGATACAATAAATAAAGGTGTTGAAGCTATGAGATTATTTAAGCCAGATGTAGTTATTGCTTTAGGTGGAGGAAGCCCAATAGATGCAGCAAAGGGAATGTGGTTATTCTATGAACATCCAGAAGCAGATGCTGAAGGTCTAAAATTGAAATTTATGGACATTAGAAAACGTACTTATAAATTTCCAAAGCTTGGAACAAAATGTAAAATGGTAGCAATACCAACAACATCAGGAACAGGTTCAGAAGTAACATCTTTTGCAGTAATTACAGATAAAGAAAAAAATAAGAAATATCCATTAGCAGATTATGAATTAACACCAGATGTAGCAATTATAGATCCAAATTTAGTAATGAGTCTTCCAAAGTCTATTACGGCAGATACAGGAATGGATGTATTAACACATGCAATCGAGGCATATGTGTCAAACATGGCATCTGATTATACAGATGGTTTAGCTGAAAAAGCTGTAGAACTAGTTATGAAATATCTAGAGGTAGCTTATAATGACGGAACAAATAAAGAAGCAAGAGAGAAAATGCATAATGCAAGTACAATAGCAGGTATGGCATTTACAAATGCATTTTTAGGAATAAACCATTCACTAGCTCATAAAATAGGAGCAGAATTCCATCTACCTCATGGTAGAATAAATGCAATACTTTTACCATATGTTATAAAATATAATAGTGAAAAACCAACTAAATTTGTATCTTTTCCTAAATATGAATATTTTATAGCTGATGAAAAATATTATGAATTAGCAAAAAAAGTAGGATTAAAAGCAAAAACTAAGGAAGAAGGTATTAATAGTTTAATAGAAAAAATAAAAGAAATGAATGAGCATATGAATATTCCAAAATCATTTAAAGAAGCAGGAATAGAAGAACAAGAATTTTTAGCTAAAGTAGATATGTTAGCAGATAGAGCTTTTGAAGATCAATGTACAACAGCTAACCCAAGACTTCCATTAGTTAGTGAATTAAAACAAATACTACTAGATAGTTATTATGGAAGATAATTAAGAAAAGATCACAACTTATGTGGTCTTTTTGTTATTTGATAAATCCATTTATATATGGTATAATATAGGTAGTATTTAGCAAAATGCTAAAGCAGAAGTCCTTTTTTAAAATAATGATTAACATTAGGAGGAAATTATGAATCGGAAAAAAATTACTCGTGTTTTGATTTGCTGTGTATTAGCTTCATCAGTTACTACTTTTATTACACAGGCTATAATGGCTGATTCAATAATTAAAACGGTGGTTTATACTGTATATGCAATTGTTTCAGCTATTACTTTGGTTCTCTATGTTATGAGAAAGGACAAATAAATATTATCGGGTATGTAGTCATTACTACTTGCCCGATAATATTGTTATATATATTATTATGTTAATAATTATGCTATTTTTCTTTAATATCAACTTTAATATGAACATCTCTTAGTTGATCATATTTAACATTACTTGGTGCTCCCATCATTAAGTCTTGAGCTTTACTATTTAGAGGGAATGCTATAACATCTCTAATTGTATCAGAATCTGTTAAAAGCATAAGCATTCTATCAAATCCTGGAGCAATACCAGCATGAGGTGGAGCTCCAAATTGGAATGCTGTATATAGAGCACCAAATTTTGATTTAACTTCTTCTTCAGTATATCCTGCCATTTCGAATGCTTTAATCATAATATTAATATCATGATTTCTAACAGCTCCTGAAGAAAGTTCTACACCATTACATACCAAATCGTATTGGTATGCCAAAATACTTAATGGATCTTCATTATTTAATGCATCTAAACCACCTTGTGGCATAGAGAATGGATTATGACTAAATTGTAGTTTTTCATGTTCATCTAATTCAAACATTGGAAAATCAACAATCCAGCAGAATTTATATACATCTTTACTAATTAAATCTAATCTATTTGCAAGTTCAGTTCTAATTTGTCCTGCAAGTTCTGTTGCTCTTTTTTTATTATCTGCAATAAAGAAAATAGTATCTTCTTTTTCTAGTTCAGCTAATTCCAATAATTCATGTTTTAAATCATCTGGAATAAATTTATCAATTGGACCTTTATAACTTAAATCTTCTTGAACTTCTAAGTATCCAAGTCCTCCCATACCAATAGATGTTGCAAATTTAAGCATTTTTTCATGAAAACCTTTAGATAAGTGTCCTTTCACTTTTATAGCTCTTACAGTTCTATTAATAAATGGTTTAAATGTACATTTATTGAAGAATTCAGATAAATCTATAATATATAAAGGATTTCTTAAATCTGGTTTATCAGTACCATATTTAACCATAGCTTCTTCATATGAAATTCTAGGAAATGGATTTTCTGGAATTTCTTTATCAGAAAATTCTTTAAATGTATTATAAATAACTGGTTCAATTGCTGAAAATACGTCTTCTTGAGTTGCATATGCCATCTCCATATCTAATTGATAAAATTCACCAGGAGCACGATCTGCTCTTGCATCTTCATCTCTAAAACATGGTGCAATTTGGAAGTATTTATCAATTCCAGAAACCATTAACAATTGTTTAAATTGTTGTGGTGCTTGTGGAAGTGCATAAAACTTTCCTGCATGTAATCTACTTGGAACTAAGTAATCTCTTGCACCTTCTGGTGATGAGCTAGTTAGTATTGGAGTTTGGACTTCCAAAAATCCTTGTTCAATCATTTGATTTCTTAGATATTGAAGTACTTTGGCTCTTAAAATAATATTATTTTTAAGTTTATCATTTCTTAAATCAAGAAAACGGTATTGAAGTCTTAAATCTTCTCTAATATCTTGATCTGTATTTACTTCAAAAGGTAAGTTTTTTGTTCTTTTACCTAAAACTTTGATTTCTTCAATTCTAATTTCAACTAATCCTGTTTTTAATTTTGGATTTACAGTTTCTTCATCTCTCTTCTTTACTTCTCCATATACTGTTACAGAAGATTCAATTGGAATGTGTGAAGCAAAATCAACATCTTCTGGTTTACCTGAAGTTACAACTTGAGTTATTCCATACATATCTCTGATGTCTAAAAATACAAGACCACCAAGATCACGAATTGTTTCTACAAATCCAGCAATTCTAACTTTTTTTCCGACATCATCTAAACTAATTTCATTACAAGTATGAGTTTTATATTCATTCATACTAAAACCTCCTTAAATATTTTAGGCACAAAAAAGCGCCCATGCCAAAATGCAGGGACGAAATAATTTCCGCGGTACCACCCAGCTTAAAAATCTAAAAAAAGATTTTTCACTTTATAAAAATTGCTCCAATATGTTTCATATTTTAGGTTGATCTTAAAGGGTTTACAGCCTATGACCCTTATTCTCTAAAAGTAACTTCTAAAAACTTTGTATTGTACAAACGCAAATATATATTAATTTATAGATACTATTTTACATAGTTTTTCCAGATTTGTCAAGAGTTATACGCTAATTTGTGATAGACATATAGAAAAAAATAGAGTATAATAATTAAAGTAAAATAAAGTTAAAATTTTTAGGAGAGATATATGTTTAACATTGAGGAAGAATTAAAGAAATTACCAAATAAACCGGGTGTCTATGTAATGAGAGATAAAAATGACACTATTATTTATGTTGGTAAAGCAATTTCTTTAAAAAATAGAGTAAGACAATATTTTAGAAAAAATAATAAAACAGCAAGAATTGAAAAAATGGTAAGTTTAATTGATCATTTTGAATATATAGTTGTAGATAATGAAGCAGAAGCATTAATATTGGAATGTAATTTAATTAAGAAAAATAGACCTAAATTTAATGTTTTATTAAAAGATGATAAAACATATCCTTATATAAAAATTGATGTTAAATCAGATTATCCAAGAGTTTTTATAACAAGAAGAGTAGTAAACGATGGATCAAAATATTTTGGCCCATATGCAAATCCTGGAGCTGCAAAAGAAATGATTAACTTTATTAAACAAAAATATAAAATACGCCAATGTAGAGTCTTAAAGAAAAGAGATAGACCATGTTTAAATTATCATATTAATAGATGTTTAGCTCCTTGTATGGGATGCGTTACTCCTGAAGAATATAAAGTACAAATAAATGAAATTATTGATTTATTAGAAGGAAAAACAGATAAGATAATAAAAGAATTGGATAAACAAATGAGAGAAGCTTCTAAAAATTTAGATTTTGAAAAAGCAGCAGAATTAAGAGATCGAATACAATCAATTGAAAGAGTTTCTGCAAAGCAAAAAGTTTCAAATATATCAGAAAATAATATTGATGTAATTGGAATTGCAAAATCAGAATTACAAATATGTATAGAGATTTTCTTTGTTCGTGGAAGTAAAATGATTGGAAGAGAACATTATTTTTATACAGACTTAAAAGATATGGAAGATAAAGAAATATTATCTGGATTTATAAAACAATATTATTTAGATAATCCTAATATTCCAAATAAAATAATGATAAGAGAAGAAATAGATGATAAATTGGCAATAGAAGAATGGTTATCCACAATCTTAGATAAAAAAGTGGAAATAAAGAGCCCTAAAAAAGGTGAAAAGCTACGTTTTGTGGAAATGGCAGAGAATAATGCGAAAGTAACATTAGAAAATAAAGAAAAAGATAAAAGTGAGATACTATTAGAATTAAAAGAAATTTTAAAAATGGATAAACTACCAAGAAAGATAGAAACATATGATATTTCAAACTTATCTGGAGAATTTATGGTGGCTGGAATGTGTGTTATGCAAGATGGAGTAATAAAGAAAAATTTATCTAGAAGATTTAAAATAAAAACAGTTTATGAACAAGATGATCCAAAGTGTATGGAAGAAGTAATAACAAGAAGATTAAAACATTCTATTGAAAATCCCAAAGGTGGATTTGGAAATCTTCCAGATGCAATTTTTGCAGATGGGGGAATTACTCAAATTAGAGCAACAAGAAAAGCAATAAATAAATATAATTTAGATATAAAAGTATTTGGTATGGTAAAAAATGATAAGCACCAAACAAGAGCGTTAATGGATGAAGCTAGAAATGAATTGAAAATTTCACAAAAATTAATGAATTTAATAACTCAGTTTCAGGATACAGTTCATGATACTGCAATTACATATCATAGAAAATTACGTGATAAGGAAATTACAAAGTCTGAATTAGATGATATACCAGGAATAGGAAAAATCAAAAAACAAGAATTACTAAAAAAATTTGGTAGTGTAGAAAATATAAAAAAAGCAAGTATAGAAGATTTAATCAAAGTGAAAGGAATAACAAAAGAATTAGCCGAAATGTTAAAAAATATATAAATGTAAATGAAAATAAAATGAGATAAAAAGAATGAGCGCCAACAGTCAAACTGTGGCGCTCTTCAAACCTTAATTATCGCACCCAATGATAATTTTTAGGCTTTATTTTTTTGAATTTTTTATATTAAAGTGTAGTTTTAAGCTGAAGTTTATGTCTAAGCATAATATCATTGCATAAGCTATCAGCAAAACAGCTACTGTGACTACCGGACTCTTTATATAAGAAATGATACGAGCTGATAATACTATAATTAGTATATCAATTATCAAATTCTTAAAAAAAGAAGTCCAATAAGTGTCTTTTCCCTTCTGATTAATTAATTCAATGATAATGGATATAACAATCATTGTTCCTAAAATCTTAATAAAAAGTAAATTAGAAAAGAATGATTTAAAAGAATCCAAAATCAGTAAAGTAAAACCAAAGGGAATAATTGTATTTACAATTTTTAGATTCACCATAAGAGGTGAAAGTAACCAAGCCAAAAGACCGATTACTGTGGCAGTAAGCATAGAAATCCACCACTGATTTGTAATTCCCAGTAAGGGAAATACATAGTTTGCAATCGCAAAAGCTGCAACTGCTGTTAATGCTGTTCTCCAGCTGCTCTGTAAAATTTTTGTGATGTTTTTTACAATCTTGATGAAATTTTTCATAATTTTACCTCTCATACAGTTAAGCATTTTTGTTTTCTATTTTTTGATGCTGGGTGCATGCATCATGATGGAAGGAATATACCTCCATACAATTATATTATAGCACAAATTTTCGTAAAAATCAATTTTTGGCTGTTATATCAAGGTTTGTAAAGATTTAAAATTCTTTTAAATTAATTAATAGAAAATAAAATTTTAAAATTTAGTAATAAAAATACATTTCATGAATATACATATATAAATAAATAATAAGGGGGATATTTATGGAGTATGCAAAAGAAAAATTTTACGAGGTTATGTATAATACTAGGTTGGACAGGTTAGTTATAAGAAAAGAAAGGCTAATTAGTAAATTTAAAAGATATATAAAAACAAACAAATTATTTGTTACTGCAAGTGCTGCATTTATAATATTTTCAACAGCTAATATTATAATGATATCTAGTTTTATGAAAATTTTGCAAAATATATAAAAATATGGTAAAATACTACTATTCTAAAGTAAGAAAGGAATAGTAGTTTTTATTATGAAATTAGCAAGTAATTGGAAAGAATATAAAATACTAGATATGGCAGATGGGCAAAAACTAGAAAAATGGGGAGGTGTGGTTTTATCCAGACCAGATCCACAAATTATTTGGAAGGATAAAAGTTTTCCAGATAAATGGAAAAAGATAAATGCAACATATCATAGAAGTAAAACAGGTGGAGGATCATGGGAGTTTAATAAAAATATGCCAAAGCAGTGGCAAGTGCATTATAAAAATTTGACATTTAATATAAAACCTATGGGATTTAAGCATACAGGCTTATTTCCAGAGCAAGCTGTTAACTGGGATTGGATGATAGATAAAATAAAATCTGAAAAAAGAGAAATAAAAGTATTAAATCTATTTGCATATACAGGAGGAGCAACAGTTGCTTGCCTTAGTGCTGGTGCATCAGTTTGTCATGTGGATAGCTCTAAAGGAATGACAACTTGGGCAAAAGAAAATGTTATATCATCAGGACTAAAGGACAGACCAGTTAGATTTATAGTAGATGATGTAGTTAAATTTGTAAATAGAGAAATAAGACGTGGTAATAAATATGATGCAATAATAATGGATCCGCCATCATATGGTAGAGGAGCAAAAGGAGAAGTATGGCAATTTGAGAATAATATATATGACTTAGTAGAGTTATGTACAAAAGTATTGTCAGATAATCCATTATTTTTCTTAATTAATTCATATACAACAGGAATATCAAGTACAGTTTTGAAAAACATATTAACTGTTACAGTTGAAAAGAAGTACAAAGGAAAACTAGAATGTGGAGAAATAGGAATTCCAATGGAAAATTCAAAATTAGTCTTACCATGTGGAATATATGGAAGATGGGAAAATTAAAAATGGAACAGGAGGGACAGAGATACTTTGTTTCATTTTATAAATAATAATAAAAATGGAACAATAAATGTCTGTCCCCAATGTTCCATATTGGGAGAAATAAATGCAAGATTTAAAAGTAATATATGAAGATAATCATATAATTGTAGTAGAAAAAACACCTAATATTCCATCACAAGCTGATAAAACAGGTGATATTGATATGTTAACTTTAGTAAAAGACTATATAAAAGAAAAATATAATAAACCTGGAAATGTATATTTAGGGCTAGTTCATAGACTAGATAGACCAGTAGGTGGAATAATGATTTTTGCAAAAACATCAAAAGCTGCTTCTAGACTTAGTAACCAGGTAAGAGAAAAAGTATTTAAGAAAAAATACTTAGCAGTTGTAGATGGAAAAATTGATAAAAAAGAAGGTAGTTTAGAAGATTATCTATATAAAGATGAAAGAAATAATATTAGTAAAGTAGTGAGTAAAGAAAAGAAAAATTCTAAACTTGCAAAATTAGATTATAAAGTTTTGAAATATAATGAAGTAAAAGATTTAAGTTTAGTAGAGATAGATTTACATACTGGAAGACACCATCAAATAAGAGTACAATTTTCAAACTTCGGACATAGTATTTTTGGAGATCAAAAATATGGAACAAGAGGAAAAGGAAAGCAAATTGCTTTATGGGCATACGAACTTACAATAGAACACCCAATAACAAAAGAAAAAATGACTTTTAAAGATTTGCCAGAAGCTGTTGGGACATGGTGTATATTAAAATAGAAGTATAGAAAAATAAGTAGGAGGAGATTATGAAGATTATATTAGCCTCAGCATCACCTAGAAGGAAAGAATTATTAGAATTAGTAGTACCAAATTTTGAAATTTTAGTAAGTGAAGTAGATGAAAAAATTGAAGAAGATTTAACAGTTGAAGAACAAGTAACTAATCTAGCCTATATAAAAGCAAAAGATGTATATGAAAAAACAAGTGGAGACAGATTAATAATTGGATCAGATACAATTGTTGTAAAAAACAATAAGATATATGGAAAACCAAAAAATAGAGAAAATGCTAAGCAAATTATTAAAGAATTGTTAGAAGGAGATAAAACTCACAAGGTATTAACAGGATTAAGTGTTATATGTGAAAAAGAAGGTAAATATAAAGAATATAAAACATATGATGAAGCTAAGATTTTTCTAAAAGATATTAGTGATGAAGAAATAGAAAAATGGATAGATACTGGAAAAGCAATGGATAAAGCGGGAGCATATGGAATACAAAATGAATTTTGTGTTCATGTAGAAAAGATAGAAGGAAATTATACTACAGTATTAGGACTTCCAGTTCATAAACTTTATGATATTATAAAAGAATATAGCTAAAAAGAAATAAAAAAATGTAAAAGTGTTTGCATTTTATAGTAATATGTGTTACAATACATAAGTGATTATGCAAAAAGACCGTTAGGAGGAAGAATAAATGGAGATAGTAAAAGGAATATTAATAGCAGTTTATTTTGTTATAGCACTAGCTGTAATAATATTAACACTAATACAAACAAAGGATGATGCTGGATTATCATCAACAATAACAGGATCATCAACAAGTAATTTCTTTGAGAAAAACAAAGGAAGAACTAAAGAAGGAAAACAAAAAAAATGGACAATTATATTATCTGTAGTTTTTGTAATATTAACAATTGTATTAGGAATTATATATATGGCATAAATTGAAGTAAAAGAGGCGGTTTTCAAAAGAAAGCTACCTCTTTTTAGGTAAAAAAGATTAATTACAAGAAAGGACAAAAGAATGGAAGAGAGAAAAGAAAAAATATTAGACTTTTTGAAAGATAAAGATTATGCGCCGATGAAAGCTAAAGAAATAGCTATGATATTTGGTGTGCCTAAAAATGAATATAATGATTTTCTAAATTTAATAAAAGAATTAGAAGATGAATATAAAATTAGAAAAAACAGAAAAAATAGATATAGTTTAGTACAAGAAAAATATTATGAAGGATATTTTAGAAAAAATCAAAAAGGATTTGGTTTTGTAAAAGTAGATGAAGAAGAAATTTATATTGCAAAAGAGGATTCCTTAAATGCTTTAAATGAAGATAAAGTATTAATAGAGATAGTAAAAGAGAAAAGTAAAGATCAAAAAGCAGAAGGTAAAATCATAAAAATATTAAAGCATGAAAAAGATACAGTAGTAGGTATATTTCAAAAAAGTCAAAACTTTGGATTTGTAATTCCAGATAGTAAAAATTTTGGAACAGATATTTATATATCAAAAAAGAATTTTGGAAAAGCAAGAAATAATCATAAAGTGTTAGTAAAGATAACAAAGTACCCTGAAAATGGCAAAAAAGCAGAAGGAGAAATAATAGAAGTATTAGGAGCAGTAAATGAAGCAGGAGTAGATATGTTATCTTTGATAAAAGAACATAAATTGCCTGCTGAATTCCCAAAAGAAGTAGTAGAAGAAGCCAAAAAATGTGGAGATATAATAGATACAAAAGATATACCACATAGAGTAGATTTAAGAGATAAAATTATCTTTACTATAGATGGAGAAGATGCAAAAGATTTAGATGATGCAGTAAGAGTAGAAAAATTAGAAAATGGAAATTATAGATTAGATGTCCATATTGCAGATGTAAGCTACTATGTAAAAGAAAATAGCTTATTAGATAGAGAAGCATTAATTAGAGGGACAAGTATATATATGTTAGGAAGAGTAATTCCAATGTTACCTCGAGAACTTTCAAATGGCATTTGTAGTTTAAATGAGGGAGAAGATAGATTTACTTTATCTTGTTCTATGGAAATAGATAATAAGGGAAAAGTTATTTCTTCTGAAATATATAAAGCAATTATTAGAGTAACTAAAAGAATGAGTTACACAGATGTTCAAAAAATAATAGATGGTCAAGATAAAGAAGTTTTACAAAAGTATTCTAAGTATATCCAAGAATTTAAAAACATGGAAGAGTTAGCTCTTATTTTAAAGAATAGAAGACTAGAAAATGGATATTTAAATTTAGATATTCCAGAGAGTAAAATAGATTTAGATGTTAATGGGTATGTTACAAATATTTCTAAATATGAAACTACATTTGCTCATGAAATAATAGAACAGTTTATGCTTACAGCAAATGAAACTATAGCCGAAAAATTCTTTTGGCTAGATAGTCCATTTATTTATCGTGTACATGAAAAACCAGATATGGAAAAGATTCAAGAACTTAATAAATTTTTATGGAATTTTGGATTAAAAATAAAAGCAAATAAAGATAATATATATCCAAAAGAATTTTCAAAAATATTAGACGAAGTAGAAGGAAAAGAAGAAGAAAAAGTAGTATCTAATCTAGTACTTAGAACTCTTAAAGTTGCAAGATATGAAGCGGAAAACCAAGGCCATTTTGGAATTGCAAGTAAATATTATTGTCATTTTACATCTCCAATTAGAAGATATCCAGATTTATTTATACACAGAATTATTTCAAAATACTTAGAAAATAATTATGTTGTAGATGATAAGTTTATAGAAAAATATAATAACCAAGCAGAAGAAAGAGCAAAACAATCATCTGAAAGAGAAAAAATAGCAACTTTAGTTGAAAGAGAAGCGGAAGATATTAAAAAGGCAGAATATATGGAATCAAAAATAGGAGAAGAATATGAAGGAATTATATCTTCAATAACACCATTTGGTATGTTTGTAGAACTTGCAAATACAGTAGAAGGATTAATTAGATTTGAAAATCTAGGTGATGAATATTTTATATATGATGAAGATAAGAAAAGGCTAATCGGAGAACGATCTAATACTATATATAAAATAGGAGATAAAGTAAAAATAAGAGTTATATCTGCAAATAAATTATTAAGGCAAATTGATTTTGAATTGATATAAAATTAAATATGGGTAGAATTAAGATATTCTATTCATATTTTTATTATGCTTTTATATTTGATTTAGTTAAAATTTACAATATTGATATAGTAATTCAAAATGAATTGTGTTATACTATTTTATAAATTTAGGAAATGAGGTAGCCTATGAAAAAAGTACAAAAAAGAATGCTTGAAATACTCGATTCTTTACCACCAGATTGTTTTGATAACAAGAGTTTTACAGAAATAGCATTTTTCTTAGGAAGAAGATATGTAGAAATATATGGCGAAGATGAAACAACTCTTAAACCTGGAACAAAAAATGAGTATTTTAAAGTAGAAGATTTTCCAGAAACAAGTATTAAAATTTAGAAGGAGGTTAGCATGGAAATAACAAAAAGCATTTTAAACACAGTTAAATTAACTGATGATACTCTATACGATTTACTATATGATTTACTTTTCTTTAATGCATTAGCTGAAAGTAAAGAAGATATAAAAAATGGTAGAGTAATTACTTTAGAAGAATTAAATAGTTACATTAAAGACTTGGAGGTGAGATATGAAAATAATAATATCAAGTAGAGTTAAAGACAATATTAAGGATATTCATAAATATCTTTCCAAGTATTCGATGAAAAATGCAAATAAAACTATTGAAAATATTTATTTAACAATAGATTCAATCAAAAATTATTCATATATAGTAAGATACGTCCTCGAACTTTCAAATAAACATTATCGCGAACGTATTTATAAAAATTTTAGAATAATTTACTATGTCTCGGAAAAGAGAAAAACAATTTATATTCTATACATATTTAGTAATAAACAAAATTTAAATCTATTTTTTACTATTCATAAAAAAGATTTTATCAAGTTTTTAAATCAAAATTTTGTATAAATTTTAAAATCTATCTAATTAACATCATTATATTTACAAAGATAACAACCAAAATTGAAAAAGAAATAATAACAATTCCACCTATTTTATTATTTTGTTCTTTTATTTCGTAAATGGCATAACCAATAGTCTTTAACAAAATATAAAGAGTAATTATTAAAAATACAATAAAATAAATAATACTATTCATATAACCTCCAATTTTTTTAGGTTTCAGTAATAAGCATACTAGACTTAATAGAAGAATTCACATTAACTTTAAAAAATGAATTTTTATAATTATTTAACCAAGAATATTTTTCAAAATCCTTAGTTGTAAAAAAATTCTTTAAAGCATAAGTTCCAATTGAATTTATATCAGAATTAAAATCTTTAGATGTTTTATATAAATAATCAGTAAAGATCGATTCTAAATAACTATCACAAGATTTTGAAATTTCATTTAAGATATCAGGTGACAGATATTTTGAATTTTCTGACATTGAATAAATTCTTCCTGAAAAATTACAATTAACTTCTACATAAGGTGTACTGTTTGAAGTATCAACCTTAATGTTTGTTGAATTAGAAGGAGAAATATAAATGTCTAAAAGATTATTAGAATTTTCAGGGTCAGGTATAGAAACTAAAAATCTATCTATATTATTTTTCATATTTAAAAAACATACTGTTTCTAAAGTAGTTAGTTCGCCTACGATTTTATCTCCTCTAAATACTGCAATACCAAAATCTTCACTACCATTTTTACCAGAAACAGATGAAGTATTTGCTTTTAAATCTGATTCAGTCTGTGAAGTTTGATTATTCTCATCTCTGGATTCTGAATTCACACCACCAAGTATTGCATAAGGTTCACGAGTCTGACTTGTTAAATCATTAAAAAAATCACCAATAGTTGCATCTGGAATAAATCCAGTATATTTACTTGAAGTAGTAAATGTTTCATAATATTTTGATATTAAGTTTTTTAATTCAGGTTTAGTTTGTTCTAAATAATATTTTGCATCACATTTAGAAATTACAATATTTGCAGCAGGAGTAATTTGTGTATCATTAATTAATGTATATACCTCGTCTGAAATACCTTTTTGGGCTAATTCTTCAGAAAAAATTATTACTTTACAATGTGACATACTAATAGGGGTTCCCAAATAACCATTAATCATATTTATAGCATTACTAATACTAGATGAGATAACTGTATTTACTATTGGATCTGATTTTTCACCAGATTCAATAGAAACAGGAGTTGAAAATTGGAAGCTAACCTGCAAATTATCATTATCAGTAGAGTCTATTCCTATTGCTAGAACATAAGCTAAGTTATCAATATTAAGAGAAGAATAGGAATGGGAAAAAGCTAATATAAAAATAATTATAACTATAAATATAAAAATATTTCTAATAATATTTTTCATCAACACTTGCTATTCCTTTCTTTTTGTTTTTTAAGTTTGCTAAAATTAATATACTTAGAGCCAAGAAAAATGCTATTGCTATTACTAAATATGGATATATAGTATTTTCAAAACTTTGAGATATAGCATAATTTTCTGGAAGTAAAGATAGTCCTAAAATTAGTAATCCAAAAATGTTTATTAAAGGTTTAGAATTATCTATATTTGTAATTTTTTTAAAAATACTAACAGAAAAATTCGTAATAGTGCTTAAATAGCATGCGAAAGCTAAAATCCAAACAAGTAAAAATACAGATTCCATTCTTTGAAAAAAATTTCCAAGCTCAATGTATCTAGTTGCATTGTATAACGGTGTTATTTCATCTGTAGTGATAAAAAATGAAAATACAAAAAGTAGTGTTGCAACACTAAGTAACAAGTATATTGCGGTGATTCCAACTGATATTAATGCTATTTTTTTCATTTTCTGGGGTTCTTTAAGTAGTGGTGGGAGAAAATATAAATATACAATTCCTCCAAATGCAGAGATATTACTAAGTCCAAGTACGAAAGTATTTACTATTCCTTCACCTAAAATTGGAAATATTCTTTGAGGGGTAAATTGTTTCATATTTGTTGCAAAAAGGAAAACGATAGCCAATAAAACTATTGGTAAAACAACTAAATTAGTTTTTGAAGTAGCATTAAAATCTAGCTTATTTGCGAAGCATATAGCAAGTATAAAAACAGCCACAATAAAGAATATATCTGTCATAGGGTAATAGATTACTTTCATACTTTCTGAAAAGGTTCTAAGTAACATACTAGCACTTATAAGAAAATATATTATAAAAATACTACCTATAATATTTTTAAATATTTTTCCACCAAGTAATTCAGAAATATCAATTATATCTAATCCAGGAAAATTTTTAAATAATCTGTATATTAAATATGATATAAAAATAGCTATGATGCTTATATATATTAAATTTAGTATACTTGCAGATTTCATTGAAGAAAGTATATTTTTAGGAAGAGAAAGTATAGTATGAGCAACTATGATAGTAAGAATTATCATTATTGCTTCTACTGTACCAATTTTTGTTTTTGACATATAAATTTCTCCTTTATTTATTTTGCTTTAAGTTAAAAAATTTCCATTTCATAGATATTTTGTCTTGTTCTTTAGGCTTATTAGTACTCATATATGGAGGTCTATATTCTCTTTTCCAGATAGGTGGTAATAAATAACTATTTCCTTTAGCATCTGTACTTGGTGCAAAAGGTATAGTATATGGAACTCCAAAAGAATGCAAGCTGCAAAGTGCAGAAATATACACAAATAATCCGAGAGATATACCTAAGAATCCACATATAAATCCAAGTAAGATAAAGGCAAATCTAAAATATCTTAAGTGAAAACCAAATGAAAAGTCAGGTATTGCAAAGGATGCTATTCCTGTTATTGCAACAATAATGATTAATATTGGACTTACAATTCCAGCTGAAACTGCAGCTTGACCTAATACCAAAGCTCCAACAATCCCTATTGTAGGACCAATAGGGGAAGGAACTCTTAAGCCAGCTTCACGTATTAACTCAAATGAAAACTCCATAATAATTACTTCAACTATAATAGGAAATGGAACATTTTCACGAGAACCTAAAATAGAATATAGTAAGCTAGTAGGTAATATTTCTTGATGAAAACTAGTAACAGCAACATATAACCCCGGAAGTAATAAAGTTAAAAAAGAAGATATAAACCTTAAAATTCTTAAAAAATTTGAAAAGTTAGGCTTTAAGTTAGTATCTTCAGAAGAAGATAAAAAATCAATTAAAATTGATGGCATAATAATACCATAAGGTGTGCCATTTACGATTACAACGACTCTACCATTTAATAAATATTTTGCAGCTTTATCAGGCCTTTCTGTTGCCATTGTTTGAGGAATTCCGAATATATTTGAATCAGATATAAATTGCTCTAATTCACCGGCTGAAAATAAAGAATCAATATCTAGATTATTTAATCTATATTTAACTTCACTTACTAAATCTGAATTTGTGAAATCTTGAATATAGCAAACTGCACATTTTGTCTTAGTGATTTTTCCAACATCAATAGATTCAATGATTAAGTTTTCATTATTTACAATTCTTCTTAGTATTGAAGTATTTGTTCTAATATTCTCAACGAAAGCTTCGTTAGGACCTTTAATAACAACTTCGTTATTTGGAGTATCAATACTTCGTTGCTTAAAACCTTTTACTTCGATATCAAATGCTTGATTTAAAGTATCAACAAATAGTACGCAATTCCCGAGAATTTATTGCATTTGCAGCATCATCAAAATTTGAAACTTGTTTAACAGAGTTTTGAGGAATTAGACATCCCATCAAATAATTTGGTAAATCAAATCTTTTTACTTTTCTAATTGTTACATTATTAGAAGTAATAGATTCTGAAATAATCTTGTTTTGAGAACCACTATAAAGATTATTTTGATTTCGAAGCATTAAAGGTTTTAAAATAAAATCATTCATCATTTTAGAATCTACCATTCCATCAATGTAAAGTAAAAATGCGTCATATTGTTTTCCATATGCATTCATAGTAAATTCGCGCAAAATAATATCACTATTTATCAAGGTATTATATCTGGTTTTTATATACTCAATATTAATTTGTAGACTTGGAAAAACAGTAATTTTTTCTTCTTTTTTAGTATCTTTAGCACTCTGCACTTTTTCATCCATATGTGAATTTTCAGATATTGTAAATTGATAATTGCTTTCAGGCATATATGAAAATAAATTATTAAATAAATTTTTAAAACTCATAAATTTTCTCCATTTATTTTGGATAATATTTCTTATATTATTTCGTAAAACTTTGAAAAATATACTAGTTTTATATATAAAAAAATGCTATAATAAAAAAGAAGGGAAAATGAAAAAATGAAAAGTAAATTTACAAGTTTTATTATGATAATAATTATAATTCTTATATTAGGAGTTATTGGAATTTTTGGAATGATGATTTTTGGAGAAATAAAATCTATTGAAACAGATATAATTCCTGAAGACTTCCAAACTGTGATTTCAGATATTCAAGATACAGTAGATAAAAATATAGAAACTCCAAAAGTAATAGAAAATCCTTTGGATTCTATCGAAGATAGTAATACAAGGAGAAATGTTGATTATAGTAATGTTACTGTTAATAAATATTTTTATAATCAACTAGATAGTAATTCACAAACAATATATAAAGCTTTTGAGTCAAATAAAGAAAATATGAAATCTGGAAATTATAAAATTGAATTAGGAGATTCTTTTACAAGTGTATTAAATAAAGATAATGGACAGGATGAATTAGGGAAAATATATCAATCTGCATTTGAAGCTTATAATTATGATAATCCAGAAGTGTTTTATTTAAATCCTAATAAAATGTATTTAAATATAGAAACTACAACTTCAATTAGTGGTAAAAAATATAATGTATATATAAGTAGTGGAAGTCAAGGAAACTATTTCTCAGATGATTTTTCTTCAAAAGCACAAGTGGAAAGTAGCGTATCACAAGTTGAACAGATCAAAAATCAAATAATTTCAAAAAAAACAGGAAATACATATCAAGATATAAAAATGGTTCACGATTATTTGGTAGATAATTTAGAGTATGATACTTCAATCTCAAGACCTAATATATATAATATTTATGGAGCTTTAGTAAATAAAACATGTGTATGTGAAGGTTATGCAAGATCTTTTAAATATTTAATGGATGAATTAAAAATACCATGTGTTATGATTATGGGTGAAGGAACTAATTCAAATGGACAAACTGAAAACCATGCTTGGAATTATGTACAATTAAGTGGCAAATGGTATGCAATAGATGCAACTTGGGATGATCCTGTTGTATATGGGGGAGGAAGAGTAACAAACGAATCTAAATATAAGTATTTCTTAAAAGGTTCAAGTTCTTTTAACCAAGACCATATTCCGAATGGCCAATTTACTCCAAATGGAAAAGTATTTAATTATCCTACAATTAGTAGTGTAGATTATAATTAAAAAAGATAAATGGTAAAAAGCTGCTAGAATTTCAAATAAAAATCTAGCAGCTTTTTATAGCTAAAAGTTTATAATAAAAATTATTAGAAATTGTGCTAATTTCAATAATATATTATAAAATAATACAAATTAGTCCACCACTACCTTCATTAACAATTCGCTCTAGAGTTTCTTGAAGTTTGATTTGAGCATCTTCAGGCATCTTTGAAAGCTTGGTTTGTAAGCCTTCATTTACAAGTTCATGTAAGCTCTTTCCAAATATATTAGATTCCCATATCTTTTTAGGATCACTTTCAAATTCAGAAAGTAAATAATTTACAAGTTCTTCAGATTGTTTTTCAGAGCCAACAATAGGAGATACTTCTGTTTCTACATTTGTTTTTATTAGGTGGATAGAAGGAGCAGTTGCCTTTAATTTAACACCAAATCTAGAACCTTGCTTAACCATTTCAGGTTCTTCTAAAATTAGTTCATCCATAGTAGGAGTGACAATTCCATAACCTTTACGATTAACTTCATCTAATGCGTAAGATATTTTATTATATTTTTTCTGAGTGGTTGATAACTCAGAAATAATACGGAATAAATCACCTTCATTTGTAACATTAACTCCAGTAATCTCAGAAAGTACATTGTAAAATAATTCTTCTTTTAAAGAGATTTCTATATTGACATTTCCAGAGCCTAGTTGAATATCAGAAATAGAAGTATTAGATATTATATCTGTTTGTTTAATAGAATTGGCACAAGAAGATACATCTTTTAAAACATTTGCTGGTTCAAATGCTTCTTTAATTTCATTAAACAATTCAGCTTTTAATGGATGAGAAAAATCTAAACCATCAATCCATCTTGGAAATTTAATTTGAATTTGTTCTACTGGAAATTCGTATAAAACTTTAGAAAACATATTGTTTATATCATCGATTGATAAGTATTCACAATTAGTTGGTAGCACAGGAGTATTATATTTTTCAGATAATGTTCTTGCTAGTTCTTGAGTGTAATCAGAGTTAGGGTCTGCAGAGTTTAAAATTATTATAAAAGGTTTGTTTAAAGCCTTTAATTCAGAAACTACACGTTCCTCTGCTTGAACATAATCTCTTCTTGGAATATCAGTAACAGTTCCATCTGTTGTAACTAATATTCCAATAGTTGAATGTTCTTCAATTACTTTTTTTGTTCCAATTTCAGCAGCTGTTTCAAAAGGAATTTCTTCAGAAGACCAAGGTGTTTTTACCATTCTTGGCATATCATCTTCTAAATATCCAATTGCATTATCTACTAAATAACCAACACAATCAACAAGTCTAGTTTTAAATTTTAAATTGTTATCTAAAGTTATTTCAATTGCTTCATTAGGTACAAATTTAGGTTCTGTAGTCATAATTGTCTTGCCACCAGCACTTTGAGGCAATTCATCTTTTGCTCTCTCTTTTTTATAAGTGTTATCAATATTAGGAATAACAAGTAAGTCCATAAATCTTTTTATAAAAGTAGATTTACCGGTTCTTACTGGACCGACTACTCCTACATAAATATCACCATCAGTTCTGTTTGCGATGTCTTGATACAATCTTGTATTTTCCATCTATATACCTCCTTTGATTTCAAGAAAATGTTTGTACAAAATTACTTTAGTTAATATATATTGGGAAATTATCATTAATATGACAAGTTTTAAATAAAAATTAAAACTTGCTAATAAAAAAGATATGTGATAAAATAACAACATTACAAAGAAATTCATATAATAAATATAATTTATAAACAGGAAGGAATGAAGCAAAAATGGATAAAACTCAAGATATAATAAGCTTATTAGAAGAATATAATCAAACACATATCATAGATTTATTAAATAAATTAGAAGGTGAAAAAAAACAAGAACTTATTGACCAAATAAATAATATTGATTTTCATCAGATCATGGAATTATATGATAATACAAAAAAAGAAATAGAAATTAAGGAAAATAAAATAGAAGCAATTTCATACTTTGATAAAGAAAAATTAAGTAGAGACCAAAAAGAAAAATGGGATGAAATAGGAAGAAAAACAATTCAAAATGGTGAGTATGCAGTAATTACAATGGCAGGAGGACAAGGAACAAGATTAGGACATACTGGGCCAAAAGGTACGTTTAAATTAGATGTGTATGGTAAAGGAAAATATTTATTTGAAATACTAACTGAAAATTTAAAGGAAGCAAATAAGAAATATGATACTACAATTCCATGGTACATAATGACAAGTAAGGAGAATAATAAAGAGACTGTAGAATTTTTAGAGAAAAATAATTATTTTGGTTATGATAAAAATAATGTTACAATATTTGTTCAAAATGAAATGCCACTAATTAATACAGAAGGTAAATTATTAATAAGCAAAGATTACAAAATAAAAGAAGCATCAGATGGAAATGGTGGTACATATTCATCTTTAAGGTCAAGCGGATGTTTAGCAGACATGAAAGAAAAGGGAATTAAATGGATTTTTGTTGGTGGAGTAGATAATGTATTATTAAAAATGGTAGATGTAACTTTACTTGGAATGACTAAAGATTTAGGATTTAAAATAGCCTCTAAGTCAGTTGTTAAAGCAAATCCTCATGAAAAAGTAGGAGCTTTTTGTAAAATAAATGGACACCCTAAAATTATTGAATATGCTGAATTACCAGAAAAAATGGCAGAAGAAGTAGATGAAAATGGAGAATTAAGATATGGTGAATCTAATATAATGTGTCATTTATATACTATTGATGCTTTTGAAAAAATAAGTAATGAAACACTAATATATCATAGTGCATTCAAAAAAAATTCATACTTAGATGAAAATATGAAGGAAATAATTCCAGAAAGTCCAAATTGTTATAAATTTGAATCATTTATATTTGATGCATTTGAATTTTTTGATGATATGGGAATATTAAGAGTAAAAAGAGAGGAAGAATTTGCACCAGTAAAAAACAAAGAAGGTGCAGATAGTCCAAAGACAGCAAAAGAGTTATACGAAAAATATTGGAATAAGTTAAAAAATAATTAGTATAGTGAGGATTATAAATGGAAGATTGTAAAGTTTGTAATTTATATAATTTAAAAGAAACAATTGCAAAAGATTTATTAGAAGGTGTCACATATCCGTGGGAAGCATTACCTAAGATTTCAGACTTTATATTAGAGCTTGGAAAAACATTAGATGAATATAAATACAATAAAATAGGAGAAGATATTTGGATTGCAAAAACAGCAAAAGTAGCTCCTACTGCATATATTGCAGGTCCTGCGATAATTGATGAAAATGCTGAAATAAGACATTGTGCATTTATAAGAGGAAAAGCTATTGTAGGCAAAAATGCTGTTGTTGGTAATTCTACAGAATTAAAAAATGTAATATTATTTAACAACGTACAAGTGCCACATTATAATTATGTCGGGGATTCTATTTTAGGTTATAAAGCTCATATGGGAGCAGGATCAATTACTTCAAATGTTAAATCAGATAAAACGCGAGTAGTTATAAAAAATGGAGAACAAAAAATTGAAACAGGATTAAAAAAAATTGGAGCAATGATAGGTGATGAAGTAGAAGTGGGATGTGGAAGTGTTTTAAATCCGGGAAGTGTAATAGGAAAAAACTCTAATGTGTATCCGCTATCTTCCGTAAGAGGAATAATCTTTAAAAATAGTATTTATAAAAATAAAAATGAGATTGCAAAAAAACAATAGATTAACGAATTATATATAAAAAAATAGTTATAATAATTATAACTATTTTTTTATATTAAATATTAAATTTATTTACGGATATAATAAAATATAATAAAAAAATTATATAAAAATATAATAAAAAATTATATAAAAATGTTGAAATTAAATTTTAAATATGATATAAAATAGTTATAATTATAATAAAGGAGAAAAACATGGGGGATAGAAGAACAAAAGATAGAAGAGTAGCGGATAGAAGGGTTTCAGAAAGAAGAATAGAAGACAGAAGAACTACTGAAAAAGGTATAATTAAAATTTCTGTTAAAAAGTTAATTTGGTATGGAATAATTGTTATAATAGTAACAGCTTTTATAGTAACATGTATTTTTTATATTAAAGATAAAATAGAAGAAGGAAAAAATAATGAAAATACAGGTTATTATGTAACTGATCAACAAGAAGAAAATGGATATCAAGATGAAGAGGAAGAAATAGGATATAGTTGTGATGTATTTATTGATGGAGATAAAACAGAAATAAAAGCTGGAGAGACTGTAACTTATGCATTAAATGTAGCTAACATTAAAGCTGAAGATGGTATAATTATGTTTGAGACACATATAGATTATGATACAAATGCTTTTACTTGTAAAACTATAAATGATAATGATTCTGGATGGAATCAAGCATCTATGATAGAAAATTATCTTACAATGACAAGAAAAGATTTAACTCCAAATTCAGAAGATCAAATGATTATTAAATTAGAATTTACTGCTAAAGAAGATATAAAAATAGGAGAACAATTCATAACATTTTTGGACATGAAGTTTACTATGGATAATGATAGAATTTTTAGCGTAGATGATCAAATTGCAACTGTTGAAATTGTTGAAAAATAATATTTAGAATTAATAATAAAAGGAGATAGAAAACAATGAAAGAAAAATTATTTAAAATATCATTAATTATAATAATAACATTACTTATAGTTCAACTTTTTAACTGTAAAGTATTTGCGGATGATAATAATTATACTTGCGATTTAGATATAACTGGAAATTCAGAAGTAAAAGCAGGAGAAGAAGTTATTTATGAACTTAGGGTAAAAAATATTAATGCTGAAGATGGAATTCTTTCATTTGAGACATTAATAAACTATAATGATAGCTTAGTTGATGTAACAGTAGAAAGTGATGATAACGGAAATTGGAATAAAGCATCTATGATAGAAAATTATCTTACAATGACAAGAAGCGATTTATTACCAAGCTCAGAGGATCAAGTAATTGCAAAAATAAAAGTAACAGCAAATTCTGATGCGACTTTAGGAGATACTACAATTGACTTAACAAAAATAAAGTTCACTATGGAAGGAGAAAATTTCTTTGAATTAGAAGATAAATCAATAGAATTAAAAATAGTACAGGGCGAAGAAGATAGTCAAGAAGACCCAGACCAAAAGGAAGATGAAGATTCAAAGGAAGATGATAAGAAAAAAGAAGATCAACAAAAAAGAGATAACACTAGTAAAAATAGTGTTGAAAATAATACTACCACAGTTAAAAATTTAATAACTCAGAACACTACAAGTGGAAAAGTTTTACCATTTACAGGTATAGTAGAAACAGGTATAGTAATACTTATTATTACATTAATAGTTGTTGCATATATATATTATAAAAAATATAAAACATGGAAAAATGTATAGAATTCTAGTATATATGGTAACTACATGTATTATAAAAATATGATTTATAACTAAAAAGATAGGGAGTACCCTATCTTTTTTATATCCATTATTTATATTAATCTAGATAGTAATATTTTTATCTAATATAAAATGTCATTTTAAATAAATATTTTTATAAAAATTAAAAGTTGAGACAGAAAATATTTAAAGTTTTCCATCTCAACTATTTAGTATTATATAATTAACGACGTCTTTTAAGTACATTTACTTTGATAGTATCTTGTGCTTTTACTTTTCCATCTACTTTTATAGCAGCTGTTATTATTGCACTACCGGTAAAATGAGTGGTTACTTGACCAGTACCATCTACAAAAGCTACAGAAGTATTTGATGATGTCCAGGTTATTTTTGCATTTTTTGGTGTTACAGTGGCTTTTAGTGTAAATGTGCTGTCTGATTGATAATCTACGTATTCGGCACCATTATTTATTTTAATACTATATCCACTTGAATCTGTTGATGATCCTCCTCCTGACGATCCTCCTCCTGACCTTGGTTTAACAACTGTTATTCTTGAAACTGCTGAATATTCATGATTTCCTATAGTTGTTTTTGCTGTAATAGTTGCAGTTCCTACACCTATAGCTTTATATTGAAATTCATTATTGTTTTTAACTACAGATACAATATCAGGCTTACTACTTGTTACTGAAACTGTAGCACCTTTTTTTACTCTTAAACCTATTTTTCCAGTTCCTCCTACTTGAGTTGTTACAGAGGTATTATCTATAGTAATGTTTCTTACACTTACAATACAATTTGCTTGAATTACGCTGTTTTTATCTTTTGCTGTTATTGTGGCTGTTTCTTGATCTTTGCCATTATATAAAGTTTTAGCTGTAATTACTCCTTTATCGTTTACAGTAACTAATGAATTGTTATTTGAAGACCATTCTATTTCTACGTTAGCGTTTGCAGGTTCAGTAGTTACCTTTAATTGCTTTGTCTCATCTGCAACAAGTACTAATCTACTAGGTGATACAGATATTTTATTTGCTGATACAGTTTTATCTGATGATGAACTTGAGCTTGATGACTTAGATGATGAACTTGAGCTTGATGACTTAGATGATGAGCTTGAACTTGATGACTTAGATGATGAACTTG